>DATGOL010000087.1:0-19571 GCA_035306065.1 Gemmatimonadales bacterium
TCGAGCGCATACCAGTTGTAGAAGTGTCCCCTGAAGCGGGACATGCTGCCTAGCGAGTGAAAGGCATGCTCCAGGCGATTTAGTAGGCTCTCGATACCGATGAAGCCGAGGTCGAATGCGCTCACGGTGGACAGAAGCTGCAGTCCGATGTTCGTGGGCGAGGTGCGCATCGCGATCACGGCCGCCGGGTCCTGCTGGAAGTTGTCCGGGGCCAACCAGTGTGTTTCCGCCGTTACGAAGTTGTCGAAGTAGCGCCAGTGGAGGAGCGCATAGCGCCTCGCCTCACGACGCTGTGAGCTGGTGAGCAGCCGAGCCTCGAGCCTCGGCGGCCGTGCAAGCAGCGCGGAAAAGACGGGCGACGCGATCCAGAGAACGATCAGGGGTAGGCCTGCAGCGAGCAGATGCCAGAGCGGAACCCCGGGTTCCCAGCCCGGTGTGAGGCCGTTGCCTGACCAGCGGAAGATTGCGTAGGCGAATGCGGCCAGCGGTATGAGCAGCGAAGGCCACATGCTGCGCCACGCGGCAATCGCACTCGTTCCCGCGGTGCGTTCCGTGTGCGAAGCCGATTGCCATTCGAGCAGGTTCCGCCGGGAAACCGCAAGTCGCCAGAGGGTTCGGGCTATGGCGTCTGCAGAAAGCCATGCCTGATGGGGCAGGAAAACGATGGTGAGCGCGATCTGCCTGACGCTGGTTACCGCGTCGCGCGCCACCCCGGCGTAGTAAGCCAGCAGCGACCTGCCCGGCGAGGGAAGCAGCGACGCGAGCAGCAGGGAGATGATCCAGGGTGCGGCCGTTGCGAGGATTGCCAGCAGCGTCCACCGGATTGGTGAGCCTGGCAGTATCGTCCAACCGGCGAGCAGGAAGATCAGCTGGGCAATTTCGGTAAGGCTGCGCCGCAGGTTGTCCAGCACCTTCCAGCGCGAGAGCAGGGAGAGCCTGTTGCGCTCGGGGCCATCGGGGCCGGGCACCGTGCGCGTGAGCCACCTGAGAAGCTGCCAGTCGCCGCGAATCCAGCGGTGCTTGCGGCGTGAGAAGGACAGGTAGCTGGACGGATAGTCGTCGTAGACCTCCACTTCCGTGGCGAGGCCGGCACGTGCGTAGCTGCCCTCGATAAGGTCGTGCGAGAGCAGGGTGTTCTCGGGAAACCGGCCTCGTGTGGCACGCTGGAATGCATCCAGGTCGTATATGCCCTTGCCGGTGAAGCTCCCTTCGCCATACAGGTCCTGGTACACGTCCGATACCGCGGTAGTGTATGGATCCACACCCGGATGTCCGGACTGTATCGTTGCGAACAGCGATCGGTGTGCGCTCGGAAGGCTCACGCCCACGCGTGGCTGGAGAATCCCGTAGCCGCGCACAACCCGGCCCCTGTCCTCGTCGTAGACCGGCCGATTCAGCGGGTGTGCCATGGCGCCCACGAGCAGGGCGGCCGCGTCAGGCGGAAGTACGGTGTCCGAATCCAGCGTGATCACGTAGCGCGCCTGGCGAAGCAGCTCGACGTTCCCGATGATCACCGAGAAGGCGCCATTCGCCTGTCCGCGCAGGAACCGGTTGAACTCGGCGAGCTTGCCGCGCTTGCGCTCCCAGCCCATCCAGACACCCTGCTTCGGATTCCAGCGTCGAGGGCGGTGGAGCAGGTGAAACAGCTCGGGAGCGGTGCCTGCATAACGCGCGTTGAGTGACTTCACCCCTTCGCGGGCGGCGTCTATTATCGCCTGGTCGCCCGGCTGCACCTCTTCGGGTGCATCGGTGAAGTCACTGAGTATTGCGAAGTGCAGGTTGGATTCGCGGTTGGCGAGGAACTGTACTTCCAGGTGTTCCAGTGCGTCGCGAACTGCGTTCACGCTGTCGAAAAGCGTTGGTACCACGACGGCGGTGCGGAACTCGGGTGGAATGCCCGATATGCCGTCATCGCCGGCGTCGGTGTCCCTGAGTTCGAGCTTTGGAAGCCGGCGTGGTGGGAGGAACAGGGTAACGAGCTGGTTCACCATGTTCACGGCGATGTCTGCCGCTGGCAGCAGTGCAAGCAGCAGCACAGCCGGCCATGCAACACGCGCGGCATCGCCGCCGAGCCAGAAAACAGCGGCCAGCGCCACCAGGGTGCCGGCGGATACGCCGCCTACGAATGCCACGTTAGGGTGACGCAGCACCCAGCGGTGAAGCGCCTTCGTCGGCTTCGGGCGGTAGCCCATCCTGCTTTCCAGCTGCTTGCGGCCTTCATCCACCAGGTAGTAGCCCACGTGCGACGCAGGCTGCATCATTGTCTCGGCGGTCGGTTCCCGCTCGGCAAGGCCAATGGCGGCCCTGGCAACCTCCTTCTCGGTGTACTTCGTGCGACGGGCGATGCCTTCCACCACGTGGCGGTACCGGTCGCGCGTGTCGAACGTCATCCTGGGATAGTCGCCTGACGGGTCGCGCCGGAGTTCAGCCTCCATCACGCTGCAGCGCTCCACGAATCCCTTCCAGTCCATCAACCCGATCGCGCGCAGGCTCGTTATGCTGTTGGCCATGGCCATCTGCGTGATGGCAAGCCTGTCTGCCGAACGGATGGCGGCGTCTTCCGGGCGGAAGCCTTCTTCGGTGAAGTACTGCTCGAGCCAGATAAGCGGTGCAAACGGCTCCGCTTCCAGCCTGAGACTGGTTACCAGGTGCGTGACGAATATCGGCGACAGCGGCGGGTGTTCGGCCACGAACGTACGAAGCGTTTCACCCACACCCTCGCCGCGGGGGCCGGTCTCGGCCAGGATTCGCTCGGCCCACAGGTTGGCCAGTTCCACTTCGTCCAGCCGCTGGACTGTTCGCAGCGTCATGCGCCTGACGTTCTCCAGCAGGCCCAGGCGAAGCATTGCGGGAATCGCCCACAGCTCACCGATGGAAAGCTCCGAGACATCCTGGAAGGCGTCGGTTACCAGGTCCACCACGTCGAGCTCGATGCGCCCTTCGGTGTGCGAGATGATGGTGGTGGCCAGTTCGTACACTCGCGGATAACCAGCCAGGCGGCCTTGCACCAACTCGGGCAGTTCACGGTAGTAGCTGCGGGGCAGGCTCTCCCGAACCTCGCGCAACTGGTCACTTACAACGTGGAAGTTGTCCAGAAACCAGTCGCCGGCAGGGCCGACGTCCACGTCGTTCGCGGCGGCGCTCGTAAGGCGTTCATGCGCCCGGCTGAGGATCGAACGCGATTCCTGAAGCCTCGTGAGAAGCGGGGCACTTCGCCTGCGATGATCCTCCGGTGCGACTACCTGTTCCCGTGCCACCTCGCGAATGCGCTCCACCAGCCCTTCCGTTCCCAGGGGCTCGCCCCGAATGGGTCCGGTGACCATGGCGTGCGGAAGCGACCGCTCCTGAACGGCACCACTCAGGCCGGAGAACGGCCTGAGGGCGCGGCGAGTCCACCGACGGAGGGAAGACGTGGAGCGGGAGAGGGTAGGGATCACGACGGTCTGGCTGAGGTTGGGCTGCTGCTGACGGCTGGGTGGCTGTTTGCCGGGCTAGAAGGAACGGCGACGGTTGGAGGTGATTGCGGCTCGTGGTTAAGGCGGTTCCTGGTCAGCGAATCGAGTTTGGAGGCCGGGGGGCGCAGCATGCCACCAGCCCGCTCCAGGCCTTCAACCTCGTTACTCGCACTGCATGCTCGTACGTTTCGAGCATCGCGGTTTCGGACTCCGTGCGGTCGGACGCCGGCTTTCGAAGCCGCGGATTCCGAAATCCGTACTTCCCGACGTCGTTCCGCTCGCCGAAACGCGCAACTGCATCTGCGACAAAGCTTTTTCCTGCACAGATCGATGGATTCCCTGACGGCCGAACCGCACATCCAGGCCGCATCTGAGGATAACTCTGTTGGTACCTTCGTTCCCCGCGAGCCATTCGTCCTCGCCGACGATCGGCGGCAGCTCGTAGCGTCCGGGGTGCGTACGCTGTTGCCGCAGGTCACCGCGCTGAATGCCTCCGCGGCCGTATCCACCTTCTTTAGCGAGTCCCGGGCCGGGAGCGGGCCCGGCGTCGTGGTTGGGGGGCTGCCGTTCAACCAGCATGCCTCGGTGCACCTGTACCAGCCGTCGGAAATCGATTGGAACGCTAAGCAGCTTAACTCCGCAGCGGAGATGCCAGAGGCGGGGAAGGCAGCCAGCCCACCGGCACCTGCCGTTGAAAACGCGCCTGCTGGAGATCGCTGGACCGTTGTCGCCGAGCCCTCGCGCGGCGACTATGCTCGGCAGGTGGAGTTGGCGCTGAGCGCGATAGCAGGCACTGAGGGGCTCGAGAAGGTGGTGCTCGCACGCAGGCTCGCGCTGCACAGCACCACGCCGATTGACGTGCAGGCCGTGGTTGCCCGGCTGCGAACGGACGGGAGTGTCACCACCTTCTGCGTGCCGTTGCCGCCCGCAACGGATTCGGGTTCACCGAACGAGGCTGCACGTGGGGCTGGTGGTGGTGTGCTGGTGGGAGCAACGCCGGAGCTGCTCGTGGAGCGGAGCGGGCGCCAGGTGATCTCGCACCCGCTCGCGGGCTCCGCCCGGCGCAATCAAGAGGAGCCTGACGAGGACGACGCAGCTGGCAGGCGACTGCTTCAGTCAGCGAAAGACCTGCGGGAGCATGCGCTGGTGGTGGAGATGGTAGCAGACCTGCTTGCGCCATACTGCCGCACGCTCAACGTGCCTGACGTGCCGTCGCTGGCGAGCACGCGAACCATGTGGCACCTTGGAACGCAGGTTCGTGGTGAGCTGCGGAGCAACGATGTTTCGTCTGCCGAGCTGGCGGTGCTGCTTCATCCAACGCCGGCCGTGTGTGGAATGTCGAAGCCGCTGGCCTATGAGCTGATTCACAAGCTGGAGCCGTTCGACCGCGGGTTCTATGCGGGTGCGGTGGGCTGGTGTGATGACAGGGGCGACGGACGGTGGATGGTAGCGTTGCGCTGTGCCGAGTTGTATGAGGGCGATGCGTTGCTGTATGCGGGTGCAGGTATTGTTGCGGGTTCGGATCCGTTGGCGGAGGCGGCGGAAACGGCCGCGAAGTTTTCTGCGATGCTTGCCGCGCTTGGTGCGTGGGATGAGCAGCACATGCTGGAGGAGGAAACGAGATGACTGCAGTGCCGGTGGTGGCTTCAGGCGAAGAGGATAACACGCAGGTGAACCAGGCCGAGTCCGCGGACGACGGCATGCCTGCAAATGCGGCGGAGATCGTCGAGCGAGTTATCCGCGAGCGTCGCACGCGGAAGATTCTTGCGGAGCAGCCACTGGAGGCACGCTCGGATCGTGAGGCACTGAATGCGATCGTTGCGAGTGCTGGCTGGGCGCCATTTCACAGGAAGGCATCGCAGGTCTACCAGGACGAGGGCGACCTGAGGTCCATCGTGCCCTGGCGTTGCTACGTGCTGGACGCTCGTGCGGCGCGCGAACTGCGGGAGTGGATGGAGGAGCGCGGCGAGGCCGGGCCGATGCTGAGATTGCTGGCTGCGTGCAGTGCGATGGTGCTGGTGACGTGGCTGCCCGACCAGGCGCCGGAAGCCGATGCGCCGGTGCGTGCCGATGAGCAGCTGTTCGAGCCGACACTGGAAAACATGGAGCACATTGCGGCCGCTTCCGCCGCGGTGCAGAACATGCTGCTGTCGGCCACTGCCCGTGGGTATCGCACATTCTGGTCTACGGCGAAGCCGTTGCGTGCGCCGGAGAGCCTCGGGCATCTGGGAATTCCGTTGCGTGAGGTATTGCTGGGTGCGATTCACCTGGCAGCGCCGGATGTCGAAGGCTCGGATGAGAAGCACGGCTCGCACGGTTCGAGGCGTGGTGAGCCGGGCGACTGGATGAGGTGGTTGTGAACAGAGCAACTGTCGTCCCGTGCAAGGCGCCGGGATCTACTCGAACCCCCAATGTGCCATGACAATCCGCAATCATCTCTCGCTGGCCGCGTTCGCACTGCTGCTCGCCACCGCCTGCCAGCCGCAGGGAGAGAACGAGAGCCAGTCAGTGCCACAGGACTCATCCGCCATGGCGAGCGGTACTGACGCTGCCATGGAGGAGCATGACGAGCACGCAGCGGCAGAAGGCGAAGGCGAGGCACTGCTGCCCATCATGCAGCGGCTGGGGAGCGAGATGCTGAAGCTCACTCACGCGCTCATGACCGATGACACCGCAACAGTTGCGGCGAGCGCCGAGGCGGTTGCGGCACATGTGCCGATCTCGAGTGCGGAACTCGCGCGCATTCGCGCGGAGCTGGGTAACCAGATGGCTGCGTTCGAGGCCCTGGACGAGAGCGTGCACGTTGCGTCAACGCAGCTTAGCGTTGCTGCGAGAAGCGGTAACATGCAGGAAGTACTGCAGCAGCTGAACATCGTACAGGCAGGGTGTGTGTCCTGCCACAGCCAGTTCCGGGAACGCCTGCGTACTGGTACTGGAGAGATGCAGCCGCAATAACCCGGCTGCAAGCGCTTTGAGAATGAGCGGTGTGCTGCACGCGGCAGCACACCGAAACGCGGCGTCATTTGCCTAGCGATCACCTGGGCACTCGTTCCCGGGCCGTAGGGAACGGCGGCGCCGGCCAGGTGCCGATCTTGTCCGGCGTGTACTCCGACGCCCAGAAGTCCGGCGGGCCTTCGCTGTCCGGCACGCGGTTGGTTACGGGTCGAACTCCGTTTTTCAGGTACGCCACGATCGCTCTGATGTCGTCGTCAGGCAGGTGCCGGAAGGCTATCCACGGCATGGCCCGGTCGAGGCCTGATGGCAACTGCTGTGTTGTGTGGAGTCTACCGCGCGTATCTTCCGGGGTACGCTCGGACGGTGGTAGAACTCCTGTCACGCACGTTGGTGCGACCGATGACGAGGCTATGTTGGTCGCTATGGCTTCTGGTTCGCCGCATGCTCTGTCACCTGCCCTGCCTCCTTGGCGCTGTGATCGGCGGCCTTACCACCGGCGCCGCCTTCGTGGGCGCCGCCTGCGCCTTCAGCGATGGGTCGTGTAGCGTGAGTGCGAACGTATCCGGCTTCATGGTCTACTACGCGGTCGGCGCCGTGCCGGGCGTACCGCTGCTGGCACCCGACGCGTACCTCGCTTTTGGGCTCCTCTTCCTGGCCGGGGCGATCGGCTGGTCCTCTGCCAGGTATCTGCATGCTCGCTCGCCAGGTGGCGCCGCCGCGAGGGGGGCGGCACTGATGCTGCCGGCGGCCCTGGTGGTTACGCTCATGATGCCTGCGACAGCGCTAGCCCAGAATACGGTCTACGCGCCTGGCCGGATGCTCACCGAGGCGTTGGACCGCTATCGGGCGCTCGCCGCCGGCCCCGACCTGCGTCCTCCTCCATCGCGCCGGATAGTCCGGTCGGGCGACGTTTTCGCAGCTGCGGACACGCTCCGCAGGTATCTCATCATGCTGGGGGACGTAACTGACACTCTGGTGAGCGGGGTCGGTGCCGAGGCGGACACAATCTACGATGACGACCTGGTGCAGGGCGTGATCGCGTTCCAGGTCCGGCACGGTCTGGAGCCGGACGGCATCATCGGCCCGGCGACGATGGCAGCGATGCGGGTGCCCCTGAGCCAGCGCGTGCACCAACTCGAGGTTGCGCTGGAGCGTTGGCGGCAGCTCCCTGACACAGTGCCCGAACGAGTTGTCGTCGTAAACGTGCCAGCCTTCCGGCTCTACGCATTCGAGCGGGATGCCGGGACGGGACGGCCGGTGCTCCGGATGAACGTCATCGTCGGCCGGGCGCAAGGACGGCATGCCACGCCGCTCTTCAGCGGCGTAATGCGCGAGCTGGTGTTCCAACCGTATTGGGACGTGCCGCCGAGTATTGCACGTGCCGAGCTGCTGCCCGCGATCCGGCGTGATCCGGGCTACCTGGCGCGCGAGCACCTGGAGATCGTGCGGGGGGGTGACCACGACGCCGCCATCTACCGGCCCACTGCCGCGAACCTCTCGCGCGTGGCAGCGGGCGACCTGCGGTTGCGCCAGCGTCCGGGGCCCTGGAACTCGCTCGGGGCCGTGAAGTTCGTCTTTCCCAACCGCTACAACGTCTACCTCCACGGCACGCCAGCCCAGGGTCTCTTTGCGCGAGCGCGGCGCGACTTCAGCCATGGCTGCATCAGGATCGAGAATCCCGCCGCGCTCGCGGAGTGGGTGCTTGACGGGCAGGAGGGGTGGGACGGATCGGCGATCGCCGCGGCGATGACGACGGGAATGAAATCGCGGCGCGTGCCGCTCGCGCGCCCCGTTCCGGTCTACATGCTGTATGCCACGGCCGTCGTCGGCGACGATGGGCTCGTGCGGTTTTATCCGGACATCTACGGCCATGACGGTGCTCGCAGCGAGCAGTAGCGACGTATGTTGGAATGGATGGAGCCGCCTCACGGTCGTTGCGACTCGGATGGCAGGGTCGCAGATGTCCCGAGCAGGAATGTGCGCCTGCTCGCCTCCGCGCCTACTCGCGCTTCACCGATGCTCGCTCGTCAAGCACACGTTCAACGTCCTGGAGGCCTAGCTCCAGGGACCGCAGCGCGACCAGGGTGTGGTAGAGGAGGTCAGCGGCCTCCTCCGCGGCGCGTTCCCGATCCTCGTCGGCGCAAGCGAGCACCAGCTCCGCCGCTTCCTCACCCAGCTTCTTCAATCGAAGGTTTCGATCGTTCAGCAGCCGCCTGGTGTAACTGGGCGGTTCTTTGGTGGTGGAAGAGGCAGAAGGGTGTTGGGATGTCGCGGGGGAGGTGGTATTCGTAAAGCGGGGGGGGGCCCCCGGCCTCAAACCCGACGCCCGATCCGCAATCCTCGCCTCCAACTCCTTCAGCACTCCCCCCACCTCTTCGGCACCCCGCGCCGCACTCGCCCCGAAACAGCTTCGCGCCCCGGTGTGACACGCAGGCCCCGCCGGCACCACGCGAGCAAGTACCGCATCACCATCACAATCCGACGCCAGGCTCACCACCCGCTGCACGTTCCCGCTCGTCGCTCCCTTGTGCCAGAGCCCGCGACTCCGCGATCGATAGTGCATCTCCCCACTCTCGAGCGAACGCGCCAGCGACTCGCGATCGCCGTGCGCTACCATCAGCACCGCGCCGCTCTCCGCGTCCTGCGCCACCACAGTCACCAGGCCGCCACCCTTCGCGAAGTTCAGCGTGTCCAGGTCCGACTCACGCTCCAGCAGACGCGTGCCCGCCAACGACGCCTCAGTCATCGCTCGTCTCCGCCGTAGCCAGTATCTCCCGTGCTTCACGAGCGATCCGCGCATTCGTTGCCACCGCACTCCCCCCGGAGGCGGTTCGTCTGCCATCCCAGTCCGTAAAAACGCCACCTGCCTCCTCCACAATTGGGAGCAGCGGCGCCGAGTCCCACATGGCCATCACACCATCCGTCATCACCTCCGCCCGGCCCGTAGCCACGAGGAGATACCCGAAGCAGTCACCCCACGTGCGACTCACCGCCGCGCGGGCGGCAAGTTCGCGCCACCCTACCGCGCGATCCGGACGCTCCGGGAAGCGCTCGTCAGTGGTGAGCACGGTTGCTTCCGACAACCGGCTAACTGAACTGGCCGAAGCACGCGACCCGTTCCACCAGCATCCGGCCCCTGGAGCAGCCACGAGCAGCTCGTTCACCCCGGGGAAGTAAGCACAGCCGGCCAATACGTTATCACCCTCGCAGAGCGCCACGAGTGTTCCCCAGAGCGGCACACCGCGCACGAAAGTCTTCGTTCCGTCGATCGGATCCAGGATCCAGCGAACTCTCGCTCCAGCGCCATCCTCTCCCCACTCCTCACCGAGCACGCCGTCTGCCGGGAAGTTCGCTGCGAGCCACTCCCGGGCAGCTCGCTCAGCCGCTCGATCGGCGATCGTAACCGGGGACCCGTCGGCCTTCTGCTCCACAGAGAGGCCGGTCCCGAAATGCCGCAAGGCTACGTCCCCGGCCACGCGCGCAACCGTCTCTGCTGCTTCCAGCAGCAGCGATGAATCCAGCATCGCGGCAGTCCGTTGTTCCATCATGGCGCAACCCTCTCAGGCGCGTACCTCACGGGCAGCCCAGCCACGTCGAGTTCCGCCTTGATTGCCCCTACCGTAGTGAGCCCATCGTGCAGAATGCCTGCAACGAGCGCCGCGTCCGCACCGCCGTTCAACAGGACGTCGCGCACATGCCCGCCATTGCCGGCACCTCCGGACGCGATCACCGGAACCGTCACGACTTCGGACACGGCACGCGTGAGCGCAATGTCGTATCCAGTGCGCGCGCCATCACCGTCGATACTCGTCAGCAGAATCTCGCCGGCGCCTCTCCGCGCGCACTCGGCGGCCCACTCGACTGCGTCGAGTCCGGTGCGCCTGCTTCCGCCATGCGTGTAAACCTCCCATCGTACGCGGCCGTCTGCCTGACAAAGCTTCGCGTCGATGCTCGACACAACGCACTGCGAACCGAAACGCTCTGCGCACTCCTCCAGCATGGCGGGGTTCTTCACTGCTGAGGAGTTGACGCTCACCTTGTCGGCGCCCGCGCGCAGTACCTGCGCCATCTCGCTCGCGGAACGCACTCCGCCACCGACGGTAAGCGGAATGAAGAGACGCTCCGCCGTACGGCGCACAACATCGAGCAGAGTTCCACGATCCTCCATGCTCGCCGAGATGTCCAGAAATGTGATCTCGTCCGCGCCCTCACGTTCGTAGAATTCCGCGAGCTCCAACGGGTCGCCGACGTCGCGCAGCGACGCGAAGCGCGTACCCTTTACGACGCGGCCTCCCTGCACGTCAAGACAGACAATCAGCCTGCGCGTAAGCATCATTCGTCCTCCAGGAGCACGGCACCCTTGGTGGAAAATACTGCGCCGCCTTCAGCGAGTGCCTCACGACAAGCCAGTCCCAGCGCCTTTATGGCGGCCTCCACCACGTGGTGGCGATCGCTGCCACGCAACACGCGGACATGCACGGTCGCGCGCGCGTTGTCCGCGAGGGAGCGCATGAAGTGTGTGTACAGCCGGCTCGGCAGCCGACCTGCGTAGTATGGACGTCCGCCGAGGTCCACGGCGACGTGAACGAGGGCATCATCCATGGGAACTACGCGGTCGCCGTAGCGGGCAGCCGTAGGCGGAACGAAACGGCGCAGCGCCTCACCCAACGTGATCGCGACGTCTTCCACCAGGTGATGCGTCAGGTCTCCGCTGGCATCGAGTTCGAGATCCACGCCGGTGTAACGCGCGAAGGTGACCAGCATGTGATCCAGAAACGCATTGGTCGTAGCGACCTTCGCGCGACCATCACCGACTGAGAGTCGCAGTGCAATGCGCGTCTCGCTGGTCTCTCGTCGCAGGCGCACCACACGCTCGGCGGTGCCTTCGGCACTCATTGTCGAACTGGCAGCCGGAGTACTATCAATATCCAGGGACATAATGTCTCGTCAGGTGATCAACTAGAGAGTGAAGGGCTCGGTCATTCCGCCGAACTCGCGTGCGGCAGCATCGGCGGCGAGCGCCCCGGTATAGAGAGCCATTCCCACGATGCTCCCTGCCACACCGCGCTGCTGAAGTGCACGAACGTCGGCAAGAGAGGAAACGCCTCCCGAAGCGAGAACGGGAACGCTGCGTGCTGCCTCAACGACACTCTCCATCAACGAGAGGTCGGCCCCGGCCAGCAGGCCCTCGCGGTGGACCGCGGTCACCATGATGGCAGCGAGCGGGAGCGTCGCGAGGTCAGTCACTACGTGCTCCACATCCTGAGACAGTGAATGCGACCAGCCGCGTGTCACCACCGTCCGCTCCCTAACGTCAGCCGCCACTACGATCTGCGCCGGAAAACTCTCGGCGAGATCGGCAATCCAGCGTGGTTCCTCGAGCGCGCGCGTTCCCACTACCACACGCGCCGCACCCTCGGCAATCAACTGCTCCACGCGCGCTTCGTCTCGTATGCCACCGCCCACCTGCACCAGCATGTCCGAAGTGCGCAGAATCTCGCGCAACGACTCCGTGTTGTCTCCACGGCCCGTTGCTGCATCGAGGTCAACCACGTGCAGCCACGAAAAGCCTCGTTGTGCCCAGTCACGTGCTACCTGAACCGGATCGTCGAGTCGTAGCTTCTCCTCGGTGTACGATCCGCCAACCAGCTGTACGCAGGTGCCCTCGCGCAGGTCCACCGCCGGTATCACGATCATCGGCAATCTCCAGCAATGCTCACTGCGGAGCGCGATGGGGAAGCGTGCAACAGGGGAGTGCCACTCCGAGCCTCAGCGAGGAACTCGTGAAGAAAGCGAACACCAGGCGCGGAACTCTTCTCGGGATGAAACTGTACACCTGCCACGTTGCCGACGCGGACGGCGGCGGGAAAGCGATCATCGTCATGCGTGCTCCACGCGATCACGCAATCTTCTTTCACCGGGCGGCAGGCATACCCGTTGGCGAAGTAGGCCATACTCAAGCCGCTACGTGCAAGCAGGGAGGTCGGCTCATACTCCAGCCGATTCCATCCGATCTGCGGTACGCGTGAGGCTCGCAGGCGGGTGACGCGGCCCGGGAAGATGCCAAGGCCCTCACCTTCTCCCTCGTCGCTTGCATCGAAGAGAAGCTGCATACCGAGGCAGATTCCGAGGCAGGGCAGGCCTTCCTGGAGCGCTGCGCGCACGACGTCACGTCCGGGCGCCAGTCGTGAGGCGGCCATGCCAAACGCGCCAACGCCGGGAAGCACGAGCACGTCGGTTTTCACGGCGCGCACCGGATCGGATTCCAGGCGCACGTTATCGCCGGACATCTCGAGAGCCTTCTGCAACGAATGCAGGTTGCCGGCACCATAATCGAACAAGGTGATGAACATGATCAGCGTGAGGGATGGGTTGCCTTACGGTGTTCCCGGTAACCCGGCAGTTGCCGAGAGAAGTTCCGAGCGAAGTGCGCGCAGCACTGCGTCCATCATCTCCCACGGGCCAACCGTGATGCGAAGAGCATCGCCGATGCCGGGCAACTCGCCGAACGCCCGCGTAGCGACACCCGTGGCACGCATACGCGCTGCAATTCGTTCGGCGCCGGCAACCGGCACCAGCACGAAGTTGGCACTGGACTCGAGCGGTCGCAGTTCCAGCGCTTCCAGTTCGCGCATGAGGCGAGCGCGCACCATCTGCGCCTCACGAACCCGGCGCTGCACCCAACTGGCGTCTTCACGAAGTACAGCCAGCGCAGCACGCTCAGCGAGCGCATTCACCTTGTACGGGCCCCGCGATTTCTCTACCTCCGCTACCAGCGCCGGTGCACCGGCGGCGTACCCAACGCGGAGCCCGGCAAGGCCGAAGGCCTTGGACATCGTTCGTGTGACGAGCAGGCGGTCGCTCTTCGCCAGCAGATTCACGAATGTATCGCCGGCGAACTCAGCGTAGGCCTCGTCCAGAATGACCACGCCAGGAGCATGCCTCACGACGGCCTCCACCTGCTCGCGTGCGAGTGTCGCACCCGTCGGATTGTTCGGCGAGCACAAATAGATGATGCGAGCTTCCGTTCGGAGTATCGCATCCGCGTCCAGCCGCACTCCATCCGCAAGCGGAACGGGCACCGGCACGACTCCGTTCATGCGCGCGAAGGTCGGAATCATGGGGAAGGTGGGATCGATGTATGCCAGTGTATCCCCCGGACGCGTGAACGCGCGGATAGCGGAATCGAGAACGTCGTCCGACCCGCAGCCGGTGGTGAGCCACCGCGCGCTGAGCGACACGCCTGACGTCTCCGTCAGGTACGCCGCCAGCTCCTCACGCAGCTCGTGCGCATACAGTGACGGATACCGGGAGAAGGTCGCGGCCGATACATCGCCGAGCGCGCGCAGTGCCGCCGGCGGCATCCCCCAGAGGTTCGTGTTGTCGGAAAGATCCACGGCACAGGGGCTGCGCTCAGGCGAATACAGCGCCAGGTCCCGGTACTCCGTGCGAGCGATAGCCGATGCGAGCGCAATGGCCTGGTCGCCATCAGGAGCAGAGGATGAGGAGAAGTGTGACATCGTCAGGCGCCACCCCACTGCCGCGCAGCATCCGCATGCCCCGGAAGCATCTCGGCTCCCGCGAGAATGGCAACGTCTTCCGCCAGTCCGGCTGCTGCCTCACGCGTGACACGCTGATAGCTGGTCCAGCGTACGAAGTCGAGCGTGGACAGTCCCGAGCAGGAACGTGCCATTCCTCCGGTTGGAAGAACGTGGTTCGCTCCGGTCATGTAGTCGCCGAATGACACGGACGACGTCTCGCCGAGAAACACAGTTCCAGCGTTCCGCACGCGCGCAAGCAGTGCCGAGGCATCGGCGTCAGCCACGGCGAGCAGCAGGTGTTCGGGCGCGTAAGCAGATGCGAACTCCACTGCTTCGGAGAGATCGGCAGCGAGCAACAGCGCGCTGTTGGCGCGCAGCGCGGCCGCGATGATCTCGCGTCGCGCCTGGGTGGGAAGAAGGCGGAGTACGGCCGCCTCCACCTCGAGCGCAGTCTCCTCACCCACGACCACGGCAGCCACAGCCGCCATCGGATCGTGCTCTGCCTGCGCCAGAAGCTCTTGCGCGACGATCGCAGGATTCGACGAAGAATCAGCGATCACGAGCAACTCGCTCGGCCCAGCGGGCGTATCAATCCCCACGACGCTCGAGCACTGCCGCTTGGCTTCCGCGACATACGCATTGCCCGGTCCCACAATGCGATCCACTCGCGTCAGGCTCTCCGTACCGTAGGCCATTGCTGCGATCGCTCCGGCACCACCGATCGCGAACACACGGTCTGCTCCGGCGAGCTCCGCGGCAGCGAGTACCGCAGGTGCCGGCAGTCCGTTACGGCCTGGCGGTGAGCAGACGATCACCTCCCTGACACCTGCCACTCGTGCCGGAACCACTCCCATGATCACGCTGCTGGGGTATGTCGCCCGTCCGCCGGGTGCATAGATGCCGACACGGTCCAGCGGATCCGGACGTCGTCCCACCAGTACGCCTGGCTCGGTCTCCAACTCGTGCGGCTGCGGAAGGAACGCGCCGTGCACGGCTGCAACGTTTCGTGCGGAGCGCTCCAGCGAACGGAGAACATCGGCACTCACGAGGTGGAGCGCCTCACGCCAGCGCACTCGCGGCACCTCCAGCGACTCCAGCGTCACGCCGTCCAGCTCGATGGCAAGCGCACGAAGAGCAGCGTCTCCGCCCTGTCGAACCCGGGCCACGATGCGTTCCGTGCGTTCGCGCACGACCGAAACCGACGAGAGCGAGCGATCGAACAGGGCGCGCCGACTGGCGTCATCGAGCGCTCCTACCGACCCGCGGAAGCGAAAGAGCGTACTGCGCGCCAGGTCGGGTGCGCAGCCTGATGTCTCAGTCATGATCATGGCATCAGCCTCTCGATGCGCGTGACCAGAATCCCTTCGCCGCCTAGCGATTTCAGCTGCGCAATAGTGCGGTAAACGCTGTCCGAAGGAACCACGGCGTGAATCGCGACCATAGTTCCGCCGTTCAGGAGGTCGATCACCGTTGGTGCCCGCAACCCCGGAAGGATGCGCTTCACGCCGGCGAGCGCCTGTCGCGGAACGTTCGCCATCATGTAGCGCTGGCCTCGCGCGCATATCACGGAGCCAAGCGCTGTCACCAGGTCGTCGAGCTCCTCACGACGCTCGCCGATTCTATTCCCGGAGACCAGAAGTCGTGCGCTCGACTCCAGTACGGTCTCCAGCGGCCGCAGCCCGTTCACCCGAAGGGTGCTTCCCGTCGAGGTGAGGTCCACGATCATGTCAGCGATTCCCAGGTGCGGCGCTATCTCGCAGGCGCCCGAAACAGGCACGACCTGAACTGCGATCTGGCGTGCTGCGAAGAATCGAGTGGTGATTCCTGGAAACACCGTCGCGATGCGCGGCGGTTCGGTGGCGCGCGCAACGTCATCAATGCTGCTGAAACCACTCTCTTCCGTGGCTGCGAGCACCAGGCGGCATGCTCCGAACTCGAGGTCGAGAAGTTCGCAGATATCGCGGCCGGACTCGACAATCAGGTCGTGGCCCGTGATGCCGGCGTCTGCGGCTCCGTCTGCGACGAACTCCGGAATGTCCTGGGCGCGAACGAAGATGCCCTCGAATGCTCCGCCCAGTGATGCGGTGAGTGCGCGTTCGCTCCGCGCGCGAACAGCGATGCCCGCTTCAGCAAAGAGGTCGCGCGCTTCTTCGGCTAATCGTCCCTTGTTGGGAATGGCAATTCTTAACATTGTGGTGGCTCGGCTGACGAGCGCTCCTTGAAGTCAGTAGAAACAAAAAAGGCCCGTCCGGATGGACGGGCCTGAGTGCTGGAGGCAGCGCAGCGGGATCCTCGATCGGATCTCCGATCATCGCCGCCATTCACGCGCATCCACACCCCGACCCGTCAGGTCGTGGCCATGATGATGCACGTGATGGCGGCAGAAGTTGCGCATGATGGAGGGGAACGTAGCGGCCGAGGATACGAGGCGTCAATGACCTGGCTGGGCTCTACCGTCGGGCGTGAGATATGGCTCCGAACATCCTGGGGAGATTCAAGGCAATCAATGATGCAGATTTCACGGGCGGCAGGATGCATTGCGCCATTCCTGCTTGCAATCCTGGCCGGCTGCTCGAGCGAAAGACCTGAGATCGACCTGTCTCAGGCGGGTAGCCTGCGCTTGGTCGATGAAACGGTCCTCGAGCAAACGGAGTCGATATTCCTTGGTCGCCCGCTCTACGCGGCAGCCAGCCAGGGTGGCGATATTTTCGTAGCGGACGGTATGGAGCAGCGCATCGTGCGCTACGACCGCGACGGTCGCCTTGTGACAACCTACGGTCGAAAGGGACGCGGTCCAGGGGAACTCTCCGCAGTCCTGAGCATAGCGTTGGCTGGGGACACCTTGCTCCTTGCAGTCGATATCGACAAGAGTGCAGTCGCAATGTTTGATGTACGCTCTGGAGAGCACATCGGAGATGTCGGCTACAGTGGGATTCCGGGGTCTGTACTCGAGCGTGGCGGCAAAGTTTGGATGGGACTTCTCAACAGGGAGACAGGGACCGGAGTCGGGACGTGGATGTTGTCAGCGCCGGACATTCAGTATCTCGTTGGTTCTTCGCCTTCCTATCGGGAGGATCCGGTGCTTGGCACTTTTTACAGCCATGTAGAAGCACTCCCGCTCGACAACACCCTGCTTGTCAGCTTCCTGGGAGAGCCGGAACTTCTGGTTGTGAGTATAGACGGTGAAGTTCAGCGATCATTTCGTGTGCCGATACATCGCCGGCGCGGTATTCCATCAGATCTCACCAGACGTTGGCGAGAGTTGAAATCTCCGGAAGACCAGGTCCGGCTTAGCTCCATGCTTGGGGTAATGCATCGCCTCCCTAACGGTTCAATCGCACTGGTGAACTACGATCAGGAGTTCCGGAACAACATTCCGGTTCGAACCGGCTTCATAACAGTGATTGATGCCGAGCTTGCGACGGCATGCGTAGATATCCCTCTCCAGCTTTCCCAGGACGGCGCCAGTCTCGTGCGATTCCGCGGAGATACCCTTGTGACCGTGGAGCAGGAGATTGCGGCCGATGATGCTCGTGCTGTCATGCGGGAGTACGTGGTTGAGACAGCTGACTGTTCATGGCAAATGCTCGAGGAGGTGGCTGTGAACCGTGCGAGTCTCGCCGAAAGCTTCGACCAGTGACATGTATGGAGCATGCGAGCCGGATTCGGAATCGAAAGCGATTCCTGCCTGATGGTGAAGCACTCAGGTGGCATTCTCGCCACGAGTCTCGCGTGAGGCGGATATGACCGTATTGAAGCGCCTTGCTGCAGTTGCCGGCGACACTGTGGTCGCGCTGCGCCAGAATCCGCTTCGCTCACTACTCTCTGTGCTTGGCCTCGTAATTGGAGTGGCCTCGCTGGTGGGAATACTTGCGCTCGCAGACGGCATGGAGCGGTACGCACGTGAACAGATCGGCGCAACGACCGACGTGCAGAACGTAAGTGTGAATCCGCGGACGGTTGACCTGATTGATGGCGTGCCGGTGCGGCGTCGTGACATCACGGTACCAACGGTGAACGACGCCGCTGCACTGGCGGAGGAACTGGGTGAGCGTGCGCGTGTAGCGCTCGTGCACCGTCGTGCGGCAGAAGTGATCTTCGATACCGTTCGAACGGCGGCGTCTCTCGTTAGCGCTAGCGACGGCCTCTGGGCGATAGGTGACTTCGAGTTCCAGGCCGGTGGCGTGTTCACCGAAGAGGATGTGCAGGCTGAACGTGCTGCGGTTGTACTCTCGGGCAGTCTTGCCGAACGATTGGGAGGGAATACCCGATCGCTCATTGGAAGCCAGATCACGGTGGCTGGTGTGCGGGCCGAGGTGCTCGGAGTGTTGTCGGAGGAAGAGGAGCGGCCGGCGGAGGTGTACGGCGTGTACACGGCATTTGAGCTTCCAGGAGACCAGCGTACGCCGGCGCTGATCGTGAGGGCGGAACGTGCTGAGGAAATCGAGGCGGTGGTAGAGCGAGTGAAAAGCTGGCTGGGCTCTCATTACGAAGGTGGTGCCGACGCTTTCACTGTCACGACGGATGCGGCGCGCGCGGGTCAGGTGCGGCAGGGAATGCTGCTGTTCAAGCTTGTACTGGGTCTGATTACCGGTATCTCGGTGGTGGTGGGAGGAGTTGGGGTGATGAACGTGCTTCTGGTGTCGGTGACCGAGCGTACGCGGGAGATCGGAATCAGGAAGTCGGTGGGTGCGCGTCGGCAGGATATAAAGCTTCAGTTCCTCGCAGAAGCGATGGCAGTTGCCGGTGCGGGCAGTGTGCTTGGAATGGTTGCGGGGCTGGCCGGTGTGTTCGCGGTGACTCCGGTTATTCGGGCAGTAACCGATGTGCCGTTCCATGCAGCCATCACGGTACAGACGCTGCTGCTGGTGAGCGTGGTGGCGGTTGCGGTTGGGTTGGTATTCGGAACGTATCCGGCGATTCGTGCGGCGCGCCTGGATCCTGTGGAGGCGATGAGGCACGAGTAGGTGGAGTGGGAGGCAGTCGACACGAGTGTCGGGCAATCGTTCACCATTCTCCCGTCATGTTTCTTGCTCGTATTGAACGGAGAGTTGTCACGGAACCTCTTCTCGGAAGAATTACTTCAAGGCGGCCGGCTCATGCGTCGCGCTGCGACATAAGTTGAAGGGCCGCGATGGGTAGCGTGTAACGCGAGTTGGGGATGTACACGGAGTACCAGCCTTTTCGACTCGAACACCAGAAGCCACATGGAAATCGAATTCTCAGGCGCCGCCCGCGAAGTCACCGGTTCCTGCCACATCCTCCGCGTCGGTGGCAAAACCATCCTCCTCGACTGCGGACTCTTCCAGGGTCGTCGTAAAGAGAGCGAGGCCAAGAACTTACGCCTCCCGCTCCCCGTGGAGGAGATAGACGCCATCGTCCTCTCCCACGCCCATATCGACCACGCCGGACGCCTCCCCTTCCTCGTGAGGCATGGCTTCCGCGGGAACATCTGGGCCACCGCCGCCACCCGCGACCTCTGCGCCATCATGCTCGCAGACTCGGCGCACATCCAGGAGAAGGACACCGAGTACCTCAAGCGCAGGGGACGCGACGCCGTCGAGCCGCTCTACACCGTCGCGCACGCCACCCGGACCATCGAACAGATGGCGGGTCTCCC
>DATGOL010000088.1:0-11580 GCA_035306065.1 Gemmatimonadales bacterium
ACAGCGCGGGATGTCTGCTGCATTGCGAAAATGTGGCGAGGGACGTGGATCGGCTCTGACGAGTGGCGACGTGACGTACGGTGGATGCCATCGGCGAAAATGCAGTCATCGATCGCAGCATGCGAGCAACTGGCAGGAACGCCCTCGGTGTCTGGAAACCTTCGGGGACCAACGTAGTTCCTGGCCGCTGGATGACCCTAACCCTTCACCTGAGCATCCCATGCACGAACTTCCGCTGCACTTCAGGGATGGACACCTGTTCACGGAGGTGGCTGGTGAGTTGTGGCTTCTCGATACCGGTGCGCCGGGCAGCTTCGGGCAGTCCGACGAGATCACGGTCGCGGGCGAGCAGTTCAGCCTGGCCGATGACTACGTCGGGCTGGACGCGGACAGTCTATCGAGCTTGACCGGTGTGAGGTGCGCCGGCCTGCTGGGCGCGGACGTGCTGGGGCGCTTCGATCACATCCTGAACGTGCAGAGCGGAACGCTCACGATTTCACAGAATGAGCTCACACATGACGGCCATCCTGTGGAGCTGACGGAGTTCATGGGGATACCGATCATCGACGCTCGCATGGGCGAGGAGGCCTGCCGGATGATCTTCGATACCGGAGCGCAGATTTCCTATTTCCAGGGTGACTCTCTGGTGAGCTTTCCGGAAGCCGGTGTGGTGACGGACTTCTACCCGGGGGTTGGTGAGTTCGAGACGCAGACGCATAGCGTGCCGGTCGTAATCGGCGAGGTGTCGCTCTCCGTGCGCTGCGGCCGGCTTCCCGAGCTGCTCGGCCTGACGCTGATGATGGCCGGTACTCAGGGGATCGTGGGGAATGAGATCCTGCTGGATCGTGTAGTGGGGTACTTCCCGCGGCGAAGGGTGATGGTGCCGTGACTTGTGGCCTGCGCGTCGGGGGTCGCGGCTACCAGTGGGACACGAATGAGTGCAGGGTGCGCATTCGCTCGAGTTGGAAAAAACGCGGGGTGCCGGCTTCGGCACCCCGCGTTTTCCAAGCCAAGCTACTGTGGATCAGGTTACGGCGTGCACTGCGGCTCACCATCAGGAAAGCCTGCGGCCGTTGCATCCGCACCGTAGTAGATGTCGCAGGTCTCGGCCGTACCCGAGTGCGTGGTGCTTGCAGTCCAGCCAAGACCGGCGTTTGCGGTCGCCGTAATCGTCACACCAACCGACGGAATGAAGTCGGTAGCAGCGTCAGCCGACGGTGAACCAGCAACATTGCTGGCGCTGATGTCGGTGTACAGCATGTTGTCCGCGAAAAAGCCTTCCTGTACGGTGGCCAGATTACGAAGATCTGCCTTCATCGATGCGATGTACGCCTTCTCCTTCGTGCTTGCGAACTTCGGGATCGCGATCGCGGCCAGGATGCCGATGATGACCACGACGATCAGAAGTTCGATCAGGGTGAAACCCTTGCGCTTCTGCTGCAGCATTTGGATGCCTCCGGAATGGGTTGAAACGGGAACTGCAAGCTGCCGTACTCGTCCAGCTGGTCCTTCTTGCCGCCGGATAAAGCAACGGCCGGACCAAACCCAGCCGTTACGCGTATCTGACGACACCACAAGCAGATGGTCACACCCGCCCGAAATCTCCCTCACCACTTCCCCGTGGCGTTTCGCCAAGACCATGGCGGTCTGCGTGGCGGACCCCATCTCCAGCCGCCTCCGTGCCAGCCGCCCTGGCCCACAACGGCAGGCCAACGTACACTGACTCCCGGTTGACGCCGCAGCGTTTCTACGCCGGGGGGAGCAAAGGGGGCTGAGGATCGGGCGTCTGTTTGGCAGGGATCAGGGATCAGGGCTCGGATTCGGGGTTTCGTCGGGTGACCGCTGGGCTTCGGGAACTCGCGTTGGAGATATCGATCCGCCACCAGGCTCCCATCCGCCACCGTGATCTCGACCCGCCACCAGGATCCCGATCCGCCACCAGGATCCCGACCGGCCGGCAGTCCGGGGCGAAGCCCCCGCCTGACACCTAGTACCTGGCCCCTACCCAATCAGCTCTCCCACCGCGCCAGCTTCCTGTGCAGCGTGCTCGGATCTATCCCCAGCACCTCGGCAGCTCGCGTCTTGTGCCCGCCCTCATTCTCCAGCACCCAGTGGATGTACGCCCGCTCCACCGCGTCCAGCGTCGGATTAGTGCTCTCCCGCGGGCTCACCAGTGGCTCGGAGCTTCGGGACGTCACACGCTCCGGCAGCGCATCCACACCGACCGTGTCGCCCTTGCTCAGGATCACGGCTCGCTCGAGGGCATTCTCCAGCTCACGCACATTTCCCGGCCACACGTAGCACTGCAGCGCCTCAAGGGCCTCCGATGTCAGCGTCTTCGGCTCCTCACCCCGCGCGGCCGAGGACGCCGCCAGGAATGATTCCGCGAGCAGTGGCACGTCTTCCCGGCGCTCCCTGAGAGGCGGCAGGTGAATGCTTATCACGTTCAGGCGGTAGAACAGGTCGCTGCGGAAGCCGCCGCGCTTGATCTCCGTTTCCAGGTCGCGGTTCGTTGCCGCAAGGAGCCGCACGTCTATCGGATGCGCCTCCGCAGTACCCACCGGTATCACCTCGCGGTGCTGCAGCACCCGCAGCAGCTTCACCTGGGTTGCCGGCGTGGTTTCACCAATCTCGTCCAGGAACAGGGTTCCGCCTGACGCGGCAGCAAAGAGCCCCAGGCGATCCTTCACCGCTCCGGTGAATGATCCCTTTACGTGGCCGAACAGCTCGCTCTCGAGCAATCCTTCAGGCAGCGCTCCGCAATTGATCGAGGAGAACGGACTGTCCAGGCGCGTAGACAGGTCGTGGATGAAGCGCGCGATCACTTCCTTTCCCGTTCCGGACTCACCCTGGATGAGCACTGTGGAATCGGTAGGCGCAACCATCTCGGCCAGCCGCAGAACTTCCTGCCATGGCCTGCTCTTCCCTATCGGTCGTGAGGCACTGCCCCGGTCGCGGCGCCGCATCTCCTGCTTCAGCACGCCATTCTCGACACGCAGGCTGCGGTGCTCCACAGCACGACTCAGGATCGCAAGCAGCTCGTCGTTCCTGAAAGGCTTCTGGATGTAGTAGAACGCGCCTTCGTTCACCGCCTGCATCGCCGACTGCAGCGTTGCCTGCGCCGTCATCAGGATTACCGGAAGGTCAGGATCCTGCTGACGTGCGGCCGCAAGCAGCTGCACGCCATCAACTCCCGGCATGCGTATGTCACTCAGCACGATGTCCGGATTGCACGACGCGAGCGCCTCGAGTCCTGCACGACCTCCCTGCGCCACGAGCGGCGTGAACCCCTCGTTCTTCAGAAGGATTCGCAGCGAGTCCAGAATGCCCGTCTCGTCATCTACAACGAGTACGCGCGGTGATGCTGCTCGATTGGTCACGCGTCGTCTCCGGATCCCATTACGGGTTGACTGTTTGGAAGCAGCACCGTGAATCGCGTTCCATGCCCGTCGCTATCCACGAATACCAGCCCCCTGTGTGCCTCGATCGCACGATGCACCACCGGAAGGCCAAGTCCCGTGCCTCCCTGCTTGGTAGTGGTGAACGGCTCGAACAAACGGTCTCTCACTTCCGGTGGAATGCCGGATCCCTCGTCGGTCACCCGCACAGCCGCCGCCCCGCTTTCGAACTCAACCCCGAAGGAAACCGCCTGCGGCAGGTCCTCCGGCGCGAGCGACGAAACCTCCAGCTGCACACGTCCACCATCGGGGCTGGCCTGTACCGCGTTGAGCGCGAGGTTGAAGATCGCGCGGTGAAGGAGGTCTTCGTCTCCTTCGATGACGACCGGACGGGCCGGAGTGGCACAATGCACGTCGAGACGCGCTTTGCGATCCGGATGGGCCGCAGCCAGCTGGGCTGCCCCCCTTGCAACCTGGCTGAGGTCCACGGTGTCCACGCGGGTAACCCGAACCCGCGCAAAATCCAGGAACTCGCTGAGCAAACGCGACAGACGGTCCGATTCTCGGGTGATCAAGCCCGCCAGCACCTGCTCGTCTTCATTGTCTCCGGCCATTCGCGCCAACTGCTCTGTTGAGCTCCGAATGGACGCCAGCGGATTCTTGATCTCATGCGCGAGCGACGCAGAGAGCGTAGCCACCGCCTCCAGCCGCTGTGCACGTATCTGCAGTGCCTCCAGGCGCTTGGAGTCCGAGAGATCCTGGAAGATTGCCGTTGCCACCACCCCACCGTCGGGCCCGGTGACCTCGGACAGCGTGGTCGTTACTCCCACCGGAAATGCCCGCGTCGCGTTCTTCACGGTTCCCTCGGCACGCGTTGTCCGCAGTCCGAGTTCGATCGCGCGTGACAGCGCCCGCGCCAGTGTTGGTGACACGTCGCGGATCATTTCGAGCACCGGGCGGCCGATAACGTCTTCCAGCTCCAGCCCCAGCAACGCGGAAGCGGTGGGGTTGGCGAAGCGCAGGATGCCCCCTTCATCAACCGTGATGATGCCGCTGCGAATGTTCTGGAGTACGTCCGCCGCCTGCAGCCGCGCACGCTCCAGCTCCGCCATTAGCCGTTCGCTTCCCGCACCTGCTTCGCGCAGACGCGTGGAAATGATGCCCACGCCGATTGACGTGAGAACGAACACGCCGAGCTGCAGCCAGATGGCCGGGTCGGCAAGGCGAGCAGACGGATGGAGCGTGGTCGCGCCAAGGTGCAGCACCACCGCCAGCATCGTTACCAGCAACGCACCGCGTACGGGCAGAAGCAGGGCCCCACTGGCAATGACCAGGATGTACAGTGCCGTGAACGGCGAGTCGATCCCGCCGGTGAGGTGCACTACCGTTGTGATCAGCAGCAGGTCGAACGCAGACTGGCTGTAGAGGAATCCAAAGCCGATTGGCTTGTTGGAGAACTCAGTCCACCAGGCGGATCCCGCCGTCACGATTGCGGCCGCGATACCAGCCGACAGTGCCAGTGCGACTTCCGAGTTGGCGGCAACACTCCAACCCGCGAGCACGGCCACCACCATCGCGCCCCCGAGCGAGAGGCGCATTACATATCCCCAGCGAAGCAGATACCGAGGGTCGCGGATTGCGAAGAACATGCTGTTGGTAAGAGGGGAGCGCAGCGTCCCTGTTCTCGGGGTGGACGACTCACGTCGGGCGTTGTTTCCCGGCTTCGGCTGACACGGCGGCCGGTAGTGACTCGAGTCGCGCTACAGGGCAACTGGCCTCGCACCCTGCATAGATGCAGCGGGATGCGATGCAGGCGATGCACCGGCAGGCAAGACGTTATGCGTGTGCTCAGTGGATAGCGCGGTGGGGGTAGCGGCGGCGGACTGCCGCTCGCAAAGCACTTCCCGGCACATGATCTCGAATGCCACGGAGTTCACCCGCCCCCGCCCCAACATGCCGATAACGGACGGCGAACAGACTTCCCCGTGACGTTATACCTTATTCAAGGCTCGATCGTATTCCGCTTGTGAGGTACCGGGTGAGTTTTTCCGGCGGTGAACTGGAGGTTGTAGCAATGGAGGGAGGGCGCGTGGCAGGAGTTCGCGAACATCGTGTATCAGCTTTGACGAGCGCGCCGGAGCAGCCAGCTTCATGACGCCACCAGCTTCTAACGGCGGTGAGCATGAGGAACGCGGCCTGAAGGTCAACGGACGGGTAACCATACCTCGGCATGAACTCGAGGTGCGGGCAACCCGGGCCGGAGGCCCTGGCGGCCAGCATGTGAATACGTCAAGCACCCGGGTGGAGATAGTCTGGAATCCACTCACATCGAGTGCATTGAACGATGACGAACGTGCCCGAATCAGCGAGCGGCTGGCATCACGATTGACTGCAGACGGCACCCTCCGCGTTGTGGGTCGCGAGTTTCGCAGTCAGCGCAGGAACCGTGACGCCGCCGAGGAGCGACTGGCCGAGCTGGTACGCGCGGCACTCGTTATCCCCAAGGCACGCCGTGCAACCAGGCCGGGCCGCGCAGCTCGTGAGGCGCGCCTGGCAGACAAGAAGCACGTTTCCGATCGCAAGAAAAGCAGGCGCTGGCGCCCCGACGACTGACGTCGGCGCCAGCTGCATAACGACCATCCACCGGTAGCGCTACCAATGCTCGTCCCCAAGCTGCACACAGTCCTGAAGGAAGGTTACACACGTCAGCAACTGGTTGCGGACGTAACCGCGGGGCTGGTGGTGGGTGTGGTGGCGCTGCCGCTGTGCATTGCGTTCGCCATCGCGAGCGGCGTGTCGCCGGAGCGAGGGCTCTACACCGGCATCGTGGCGGGCTTCCTGATCTCGCTGCTTGGCGGATCGCGAGTGCAGGTGGGCGGACCAACTGGCGCGTTCGTGGTGATCGTCTACGGAGTGGTAGCGGCGCACGGCGTGGATGGACTACTAACGGCCACGCTGATGGCCGGCGTCATCCTCGTAGCGCTCGGCGTCACCAGGCTGGGGAACTCCATCAAGTTCATCCCCTTCCCGGTTGTAACAGGCTTCACGTCAGGCATAGCCCTCATCATCTTCAGCAGCCAGGTAAAGGATCTGCTGGGGCTCAGCATGGGAGAGGTGCCGGCAGACTTCATCGAGAAGTGGATCGCTTTTGCGGAAGCGATAGGCACCGTGAGTCCCTGGGCGGTAACCATCTCGCTTGCAACGTGCGCGATCCTCGTGCTGTGGCCGCGTCTCGAGTGGCGAACGCCCGCACCGCTCGTTGCGCTGCTCGTAACCACCGCTGTCGTGCACTTTGCCGGCCTGCCAATCGAGACGATCGGCTCGCGGTTCGGTGAGATTGACGCGTCGCTCCCCACACCAAAGCTGCCAAGCGTATCGCTGTCCACCATGCGGGAACTCATTGCACCCGCATTCGTAATCGCCATGCTAGGCGGCATCGAGTCGCTGCTGTCTGCAGTTGTTTCAGACGGTATGATCGGCGCCAAGCACCGTTCGAACATGGAGCTGGTTGCGCAGGGAGTTGCGAATATTGCGTCGCCAATCTTCGGCGGAATTCCGGCAACCGGCGCCATTGCGCGAACGGCAACGAACGTGAAGAACGGCGGACGTACGCCGATTGCCGGGCTCGTTCACGCCGTAACGCTTCTTGCGATCACGCTCTTTTTCGGCAAGATGGCGGCACTCATTCCGCTCGCGACACTGGCTGGCATCCTGGTAATCGTTGCCTACCAGATGAGCGAGTGGAAGGTATTTCGCAATGAGTTGCGCGGGCCGAGGAGTGATTCGGTGGTGCTGGTTACAACCTTCCTGCTCACGGTGTTCGTTGACCTTGCGGTCGCGATCGCGGTAGGAATGGTGCTCGCATCGCTTCTGTTCATGAAGCGCATGAGCGAGGTGACGAACGTGCGGTTCGTGACGCGCGAGTTCACCGACGAGGAAGATGTTACGGAGGCTCGTCCGGCACTGCCTCCGGGCATAGAGGTGTACGAGATCGATGGCCCGTTCTTCTTCGGCGCTGCGGAGAAGTTCAACGACACGATGTCGCAGCTGGGACGGAAGCCCAAGGTGCTGATCATCCGCATGCGCAACGTGCCCGCGATCGACTCTACTGCCCTGCATGCACTCGACCACCTTTTCACGCGCCGCCAGCGCGACGGCACGCGAGTAATTCTTGCAGAGGTTCGCTCGCAGCCCTTGTTCGAGATCGCCCGCCATCCGTTAGGCGACAGGCTGGGCGAAGAGGGCATGACCGCGACGCTGGATGAAGCGATAGATGAGGCGCTGAAGGAGGTTGGGTGACGGCATCCCCGCGCAAGCGGGGATGCAGGTGTTAGGTGCTAGCGGCGGCCGAGCCGCCGCCGCTACCCTCCGTCCCCCGTACGTCCTTACCCGTTACCCGTCGCCTTTACCCGTTACCCGTTGCCTGTCGTACGTCCTCACCCGTTACCCGTCACCTTATTCCAACCGTCACCCCCAGACTGAACGTCCAGAAATTCGTCTCAGTCTTGTTCGGAATGATCACCGGCGGACCACTCGGCTGCTCGATGAACGAGTCCTTCGTCAGGTAGTCCGCCTCACCGTTGCTCACGAAGCGCGCACCAAGATCGATTGCCCACGGCGTGCGGCCGGTGCTCACCGGAATCTTGATTCCGCCGTAACCCAGCAGCGCGAACGTACCGCTGCTGAAATTCTCGGAAGAGGCAAACGGATTGTTGTTGGGATCGCTGCCCTCAACCGTGCTGCGCGTGGAGAAGAACGAACCTCCTACCTGCCCGCCCGCATACGGGCGGATCGCACCGGTGGGCACGGCCAGGTGCGGACCGAAACCCACGAAGAACACATTGTACGACGTCTCCACGTCCACGCGCACTCGGCAGCTCTGCGTGAGGCACTCGCGGATACGTTCGTTGCCGTAGTTCATGAACCCCACATCCACGCGGAGGCCGAGGAAGCCGTCGTCCTGGATCAGGTAGGTGCCGTGTCCCGCGAGGCCCCACCCCTGCTTCACGTTGTCACCGAACTCGCCCACCGGCATTCCGTAGAACACCTGGCCGCCTGCCTCCGCGCGCACTGGCCTGAGCACCTCGATCGCATCCCGCTGTTGTGCACTCGCCCACGAGGGCGCGAGTAACAGGAATGCAGCGGCAGCTATTGCTGAACGATGAACTGACATATGCAGAGTATGCTCGTGGTGGATGACTGAAGGATCGCGAAACGTTGCTGCACCCGACGCGCCTGTCACCTGTATCACGGAACGTGTTACACAGGCCTCGATGGCAAACGGGCGGCGGACTTCCCAGTCCGCCGCCCGCTGCGTTCTACGGAAGCTTGGCGGGGCGGGTTTCGCCGCCCCTGCCCCTTGATCACCAGTACCCCGCTCCATCGTGGGTGGTCCACGCCTCGTCGTCACTGCCGAAGGGCTCGCCCAGCGGAGCCTCCAGTGTGGCACCGAGTGCCGGGAGCGTGCGGTCCGTGAGCCAGCTGTTGATATCACGCTGGATGGACGCCCAGTGCGCGCGAGTCATCTCGTCGCCACTGCCTGCGCGACGGCTGGCTTCCGTAGCGAGCGATGCCAGGCGGAAGTCCACCAATGCACGCACATCCGGCATTGCCGAGGTATCGGCAGCGAGCCGCATGAGTGCGTCTGCTACCGCGCGCTGGGTAGTGCGCTGTATTGCGGCCATGCGTGAGGCAGACGGACGTGAAGCCCGCCAGGTTGCCTCCAGCAGGGCGTCCATCGTTTCGCCAAGTGAAAGCGCCCCGCTCTCGCGTGATGCAGCCAGCACCAGGCGGGCCGCACGCTCACGCTGCAGCACCGCGTCCACCACCATCTGAGCCGCAGTGCGGGCTGCACCGAGCTCGTCGAACGACGGACGCGCCTGCGTACCGAACATCTCCTCCACTGCCTGATAGCCGTACGGACGCGGAGCGAAGAGCGTGATGAGCGTGTCCGGAATTGCAAGCTCCTGCGGAGCAAGCGCCGTCATCAGCATTCCGAGTGCCCTTCGCTGCTCGGCCGCAGGCACTGGTCGCGTGGCAGTCTGGCCATCGCCAACCATGGCGAACGAATACTCCATGCCACCCACGGCCCGGGCCAGTGAACCGATCGCGAACCTGTGCATCAGGTACACCGGCGAGAAGCGCTCCTGGAGCAGTGCAACCGGCTCACCTTCACGCAGGTTGCGCAGTCCGAAGCGATCGATGGCAACGCGCCGAACCGACATGCGATTCTGGAAATACTCGGCCGCATTCGTGCCGTCATCCCACAGGTTGGTGCGGGGATCGGAAGCGTACTCCGGCCGTGCATCCGAATCGGAGAGGAACAGCCAGCCCTTCTGCAGCCCCTCACGAATTATCGCGTTGAGTGAATCCTGCTCGGCGGCCTCGGGGAAGATGCCGTAGCCCCAGCGAATGGCCCACACGTCGAACGCTCCCGGCCCTACGTCATACGCGTTGGACAGGTCAATTTCGCCGTTCGTGAGGCGCACGCCGAAGGTGGGGTAATCCATTAGCGAGCCGCGTCCGTACGTGGACGCTATGTAGTTGTGCGCAAGTCCAAGCGTATGTCCAATCTCGTGTGCAGTAACCTGCCTCACGCGGCCGAGCACGAAGGCGGTGTCGCCTGGCGACGGCTGCGCACCCTTCAGTCCGGCATACAGGTTGTAGGCAGTGCGGTTTCGGTGCGTGTCCATGCGCGCCATGCCCTTCAGTATCTCACCCGTGCGCGGGTCGCCCAGGGATCCGCCTATCGACCAGCCGCGTTCGTTGCGATTGATCCACTGCACGATGTTGTAGCGCGCGTCCATGGGATCCACGCTATCCGGCAGCACTTCAACCCGGAAACCACCACGCAGGCCGGCCTGGTCGAACGCCTGCGACCAGAACGTCGCTCCCTCGATCGTGGCGCTCAGCAGCGGCTCCGGTATACCCGGGTCCACGTAGTACGTGATGGGATTGACGATCGGGCTGTTCGGGTCAGACGGATTCGCTCGCTGCAGACGGTGCCTGGCGATGAAGCGCTGGTCCAGCGACTCCTGCAGCGGTGTACCGAAGTCCTTGTAGGAGACGCCGAAGTAACCGACCCGAGAGTCGGCGCGCCGCGGACGGTAGCTGTCATCCGGAAGCGGCAGAAGCGAAATATGCTGACGCAGAGTGAACGCGCTGCCGTCAGGCACGATCTGCGAGACCGTGCGTCCCGGGTTACCGGTGGTGGCGTACGTCATGTTGACACCGATCTCGGTGTTCCGCGGGAAGTTTCGTGTGTACTGCCCGCTCAGCATGGAGCGATCCCGCGCAACCGAGTAGTTGCCCTGCTGCCCGCGCGCGAGCGTGCGCGTGACGTTGGTCCAGTCGCGCATCACGAAATCGGTCACGTCTACCAGTGCACGACCATTGCGAGTGGAGAGAATCGGAAGCGACGCCACAGTGCTGACCGGGAACGCCTCACGAATGGTTCGCTGGTGCAGGGTGTCTGACAGCGAGGTGCGGTAGCGCTGGTTCTCGAAGATCACCAGCATGCGATCACCCACACGCTGGAAGCGCACTACCTGTGCGCCTGCCGTGGCACCGCGATCGATGCCGATCGGATTCGACCCCAGCCCTGTGGCCTGCTTCACGTGCATCAGGATGCGCGTGGAGTCAGCCGGCAGCTCCAGGTGCAGCTTGCCGCCGTCCGGTGCGATCCAGAGCGGCACGAAGCCATCGCGCCGCTCCATTCGCGCTGTGTGCTGGCCCCAGCCGTCTCCGGCAGCCTCCGACTGCTGCGCGGCGGGTACTGCGACCGTGGCAGGGGCCGCGCCGCCGGTGGCGCAGCCTGAGATGAGGGCGGTCAGCGCAAGCAGACACGCGGCGGAGTGGGCAAGGCGTAGGTGTCGCATTCCGATCGGCGTGGGGCGGTGGTCAGAAGGTGGCCCGGGACATGCCCAAGCGAGTGTGTTGAACCTCTCGAACGTCGCAATAGGAACGGGCAACCGCAAGCCGCCGTTGACCAACGCGGCGAGCGGGCAGCTGCCCGAAGCACTTCACTCACGAGCCATCCGGGCGGGAATGAGCAGCGCGGACATCCGCCCGAGCCACCCAAGAGCATACGGAACATGGGTTTTCTGTGGTTGCTGCCGGCACTTCCCGTACTTCTTCTCGCATTCGTTGGATTGCGCTACCTGGTGCGCGGCACACCGGTAAC
>DATGOL010000089.1:0-12991 GCA_035306065.1 Gemmatimonadales bacterium
CTCGGAACTGTGGGTGTGACCGACGCCCAGTAGGCGAGGCCGAAACCGCCGAGCGCAAGTCCCGTGAGGAGCAAAGCGAGGATGGTGAAACCCGATGGACGCTTCAGCTCTCCCTCCAGATTGGGCACATGCCTGCCTAACTTCCAATTCTCCTGCTCCCCCCATTCTACACCTCACAGATATCCCCGCAACCACCGCCGCCTATCACCCTCCCAGCATGTCCGCAGGACTACGCACCCCCAGACCACCACGGTTCAGCACGTGGGTGTAAAGCATCGTTGTACTCAGCTCGCTGTGCCCCAATAATTCCTGCACCGTCCGTATGTCATAGCCCGCCTCCAGCAGGTGCGTAGCAAAGGAATGCCGCAACGTATGGCACGTAGCACGCTTTCCCACACCCGACTCAGACACGGCACGGGACATCGCCCTCTGCACGACACTCGGGTCCAGGTGATGCCGCCGACGCTCACCACTCGCACGGTCGCGGTAGACACGCCTCGCTGGAAATACCCACTGCCACGACCACTCCAATGCCCAGCCGGGCGCCTTACGGTCCAGCGCTCCAGGCAGCTCCACCTTCCCCGCACCCGACGCAAGGTCACGGTTGTGCAGCTCCCTCACGCGATCCAGATGTTCACGCAGCCACCCGGAAGCACGGGAAGGAAGCATCGTCACTCGGTCCTTGCCACCCTTGCCCCGCCTGACACGGATCTCGCCACGTTCGAAGTCCAGATCCTTTACGCGCAGCGTCAACGCCTCCTGCAGACGGAGCCCTGAGCCATAAAGCAGCAGCGCTATGAGGCGCACGTCACCTTCCAGGCGATCGATAACCAGCCCCACCTCCTGCCGGCTGAGAACCGCTGGTAGACGGCGCGGCGACGAAGCCCTTATCAGCCCCCGAAGGTCGCCCAGAGGACGCCGAAGGACGTCCCGATACAGAAAGAGAAGTGCACTCAGCGCCTGCATCTGCGTGCTGTGCGCCACGCAACGCTGCGTCGTCAGGTAGTTCAGCCACACCAGCACTTCAGCGTCCCCCATCTCCAGCGGGTGTCGCATCCGGTGAAAGCGCACGAAGCGCACGATCCAGGATTTGTATGCCTGTTCAGTACGCGGTGATAACTGTCGCAGGCGACACGCCTCACGTACCTGAACCAACAGCTTTGGCTTCGCACCGCGCGAACTTGGCATACCAGATATTGCTGCACGGTGCACACAACTCACCAACCAAATCACCGCCATTCGAACCCTGCACCCGCACGCTTCCTCCCCACACGCTTCCTAACCACACGCCTCCTAACCACACGCCTCCTGCACTCGCGCGCTTTCGGCCCGCATGCGTCCTGGAGCACTAGCCCAGCCGGGTCGAGACAAACCCAGGCCTTACACGCCAGCGCCTCCGGCCCGTACGCGTCCTCCCCAAACCCCGCGCCACCACATCATTAGCCCATGGCAACAGTCACACTCCCCTCCCACCATCCTCAACCCACCCCCACTACCCCTCGTAACGCGCCGTCACCACCGACTTGATTCCACCCCTCACGTTGAAATCCCCCACCACCGTCATCCTCCTGGGACTGCACGCCGCAACAAGGTCGTCCAGGATCCGGTTCACCACCCGCTCATAGAAGATCCCGTCGTTCCTGAAGCTCCACAGGTACAGCTTCAGGCTCTTCAGCTCCAGGCACTTCTCCGCAGGCACGTAGGTGATGTTGATGGTCGCAAAGTCCGGCGCACCGCCCTCGAGCAACCGAAGCTCCTCCGCATCAGACTCCACCCCACCCATCGGGCAGAGCGAGGTGAATTCCGGGCACGTCATGAAGATTTCGTACTCGCGGTCGGAGTACGGATTGGCGAAGGACTCGAGCAGCTCGGGACGAGGCATGGAAGGACGTCAGCAGGCGTTGAGCGTTACGGGTGCATCGGCACGAGGCAAACTCCACCGCGTCACCGAGAACTTCGGCTCCTCGATACACCATCCGGGCATCCGGAGCCGCCCGTAAACTATGCGTCGAGCGCACCCACAGCCCCAGGCGGGTGCGCGGAATCGCTGCAACGCCGGCCGACAAGGCAGCGTGTGCACCCACAAGGCGGGCGAGCGATATACCGGAATCATGGGTGAGACCAGGAACGGCCCAGCTCAGCCGACCTCAGGTCCGTACCGGCGAGACCCGAACGTCCGACCGTAGCTGAGCTCCGTCTGTACCAGGTGAGACCTTTAACGCCCGGCTCGGCCGAGCTCCGTCTGCACCGCGTGCGACCCCGAACGGCCTCCCGTCTGTACACGCGCGCGCCCTAACCCCTAACCACCCATCCCCAAAAAGAGAGCCCCCCAGCCTTTCGACTGAGGGGCGAGATACCGTCACGCCGTTCTTCGCGACGGTGTCTGACCGGCGCTACGCGCACCGGCTCCTTTTGCAGCATACTGCCATGTACCGCTTTCGTCCATACTAAAAGAGTCACGAATCACAAAAAAATCGTGACATTCAACCGGAGCCGATATCCGACCCCCTCCCGCTCCTCAACCTACTCGCCCCTGCCCCTCAACCTCTTCGACACTTCCTCCAGCAGCTTCCGTTCATCCGCACTCAGGCTCTCCATTCCCTCACGGGAGATCTTGTCCAGAAGCCGGTCCAGCTCGGGTGACGGCCGGGGCGATGGCGACGGCGGAATCATGGGCGCCTGGGATCGCTTTCTGGCCACCGCTGCCTTGCTCCGCGCTACGATCTCATCCACCTCATCTTCCCGACGCTCCCGCGGACGCAACGGCGCCCTCGGTATCGCCCGCGGAGTCTCATCCGGATAGTCGGGCTGCGCAGAAATCTGCGGGCGAAGCCCCGCTCCCTCCTCCGAATTGAACACTCGAAGGTACAGCCAGCCCACCACGATTCCGCCCAGATGTGCCAGGTGCGCCACACCACCTGCTGCAAGCCCGCCACTGACGGTAGTCTCGCTTCCCAGCCCGATAACCAATCCGGTACCGGCCAGCCCCGCCGCCAGCCAACTGGCCCGAACCGGCACCACGGCAAACAGGAACATCACGTCATCCGGCCAGCGACGCGCATACGCCAGCATCAATCCGAACACGGCCGCCGAGCCGCCAATGAGCAGGCTCTCGCGAAAAAAGAGCACTTGAGCAAGCACTCCGCCGAGCCCGCAAAGGATGAAGTAGCGGGCCAGTTCTGCACCGCTCGTCTCCTGCTCCAGTCGCGGCCCGAACAGCGCAAGTGCATACACATTAAGCGCTAGCAGCCACAGGCTGCCGTGCACGAACGGATAGGTGAACGGCGTCCACCACCGGCCGTCGAACGTCTGTGGAGAGAATCCGAGCCACTCCACGAGGTCTGGTTCCCGCACGACAACGAGTTGCAGGAACGCGACAACCACACTGGCCGTGATAAGCCAGCGCACCGCAGGCGTCAGGCGGCTCTCGTGAATTTCAGTCTGCTCGGCAAGGGACATCTGCAACTCGGCAATCGGCGGCTCAGGGGCGTCAACACTGATACTATCGAACGGCGTGCGCTGTTGTTCCGATCTCGGCAATCCTCCCTCTACCACAAGCATCGTGCCGGAGTGGAGTCTCTCTGCATCTTCGCAGGAGTCGGGCCCTCCCGCCAGTGAGTCCGGCTGCTGGACGACCAGTTCCACCCGCCCCGCAGCCTTCGAAGCTCAGTCGTACCTGCGACCCGGGCCGCGCTCCACCGCCAGCAGCGCGATCTGCTCGCACAGCTCCGGAAACGTGATCCCCGCCGCCGCCGCCGCCTGCGGCACCAGGCTCGTGCCGGTCAGCCCGGGAAGGGTGTTCGCCTCCAGGCAGTAGAGTTCCCCGTTCTCGGGCATGCGGAAGTCAATTCGCGCACAGCCCTCCAGCTTGAGCGAACGGCACGCAGCAAGTGCCAGCTCCTGCGCCTTCCGCGCCACGTCCTCCGGCAGGTCAGCCGGGAAAATCTCGCGCGCCATTCCGGGGGTGTACTTGCACTCGTAGTCGTACAGCTCCTTCTCCGCGATAATCTCGCCCACTGGCAGCGCACGATCGCCAAGCACGGAGACGGTAAGCTCACGTCCGGGTACGAACGCCTCGATCATCACCTCGTCGTCGAACCGGAACGCTTCGGCCACCGCGTCCTCGTACTCGTCAGGGTGCTTCACGAGCGACAGGCCCACCGTAGACCCCTGCTTCGATGGCTTCACCACCAGCGGAAGGCCGAGGGACGCCACGTCTTCGCGTGAGGCAGGTGCCATCAGCCAGTCGGCAGTGGGAATGCCGGCGTCGCGAAAGATGCGCTTGCTCAGGTCCTTGTCCATGGCCAGCGCGCTGGCGAGTACGCCACTGCCCGTGTAGGGCACCCCGGTGAGGTCGAGGAGGGCCTGGATGGTACCGTCTTCACCAGTGCCACCGTGCAAGGCGAGGAAGGCAACGTCACTCTCGCCAACGGTTCGCAGCGGATTGACGGCAGCCGCGAGTGCCGCTCCGCCCACGCTTGCTCGTGAGGCGAGCTGCGGCGGCACTCGCTTCACCGGACCGCCCGCAAGCAGGGCCGCTTCCTCCCTTTCATCCATCTCTCCGTGCGCGGTGTCTATGCACTGCACACGGTGCCCGCGTTCGCGCAGCGCCGCAGCCACGCGAAGTCCGGAGGCCAGCGATACGTCTCGTTCGCTCGAAAACCCGCCCAGGAGTACCGTTATGAACATTGGAATCGTGAAGCCCTGACGACGGGAACGGAGAACGCCCTGCCCTACCGTGCCATCAGGTGATGAATCATGTCGCCGCGCGTGATGATTCCCCGCAGCACCTTGCCATCTCGTACGAGCACGGCACGGTTACGCCTTGTAAGCAGGCCCATTACCTGCTCCGCGGGAAGCTGCACGTCTACCGATGGGAACGGTGCGTCCATCACGGATGCCACCGACTCCTCCAGGATCCTGGTGTCTTCGAGCGACCGTACCGAGAGTGCAGATTCACTTACGGAGCCAACACAATCCTCACCTTCCATCACGGGAAGCTGGGACACGTCGTGCAAGTGCATGAGAGTCAGGGCCTGCCTGACGCTGGTGCCGGGTGCGATACTCACGATCTCGGGAATGCTCCCCTGCCGGGCAGCCAGCAGCACCGCCAGCGGTGTGCGCTCGGTGTCCAGCATCTGGTTCTCGCGCATCCACTCGTCACTGTAGAGCTTGGAGAGGTAGCGCTCGCCGGTATCGCACAGGAACGAGACGACCATGGCAGACGGGTCGTTCACTCGCCGCGCAACCATGAGTGCTGCCTGAGCGATGAGGCCTGACGAGCCTCCCACAAAGAGCCCCTCCTCTCTCGTGAGGCGACGCGCCATGTGGAATGCATCGCGGTCGGTGACCGTGATGAAGTCGTCAATCAGCGACATGTCCAGCGTGCCCGGAATCTTGTCCTGGCCAACACCTTCCACCTTGTACGGACGCCCCTCGGATACCTGCTCCCCGTTCGTACGCCAGTGTTCGGCGAGAATTGAACCGACGGGATCCGCCACGACTATCTGGATGCGCGGATTCTTCTCCTTCAGGTATCGCCCGACACCGGTCGTGGTTCCGCCGGTTCCAGCGCCCGAAACGAAGTGCGTTATGCGACCCTCGGTCTGCTCCCAGATCTCCGGCCCGGTGGTGGCATAATGCGCGTCCGGGTTGGCCTGATTGTAAAACTGGTCGGCGAGCACCGAGTTGGGAGTGTCCCGTGCGATCGCCCTGGCCTTCATGACGTAGCTGTCCGGGTGATCCGGCGGAACCGCCGTTGGCGTAATGATCACCTCTGCCCCGAATGCCTTCAGCAACCGCACCTTCTCCTGAGACATCTTGTCGGGCATGGTGAAGATGCACCGGTAGCCCTTGATCGCCGCAGCCATTGCGAGTCCAACACCCGTGTTGCCGCTCGTTCCCTCCACGATCGTTCCACCGGGCTGAAGCGCTCCGGAGCGTTCCGCAGCCTCGATGATGGGCAGGCCAATGCGGTCCTTCACGGAGCCGCCGGGATTGAAGAACTCGGCCTTCGTGTAGATCGGTGTAACCAGTCCGCGACTTACCGCGTTGAGACGAATGAGCGGCGTCCACCCGATGGTCTCCAGCACGTTGGCGTACGGCTGGCGATGGCGTACCTGCGTGGCCGCGTTGGCCGGATCATGAGCAGTTGCGTTGGGCATGTCCATTGGGGAAGGGCAACGTTGCTGACCGTGCGCCGGGCATCAGCCCGGTGGTTCGCCGGGAGCGGTGCTGTCGGCAACCGCTCCACTGTCGGCTGGCGCTTCGCGATTGAAGAGCACCGGTACCAGCAGTGTCGAACTCACCGGCCTGCCCCTGATGAGGGCTGGCGAGAATCGCATCTCCGGCACGCCGCGAAGCGCCGCGGCGTCCAGCTGCGGTTCACCCGAGGAGCCTTCAACGCGCGTGGAATCGGGCACGACTGCGCCGGTACTGTCCACGAAGAGCTTGAGCGTAACCTCGCCGCCAATGCCGCGGGCCCAGAGCGTTCCTGGATAGGCTACTGGTAGCTCCTCATTGAGGAGAGTGGGAGGCGAGCTGGCACCGGTGGCGGTGTCTGCCGGCGGGGGACTATTCGAGTTACCACATGCAATGAGCCCGGCTGCGAGAAGTGTGGCCGACATCGCGGCCGGGCGGTTGGAGTGGTGGGCCATGCCGGGAATGTTAGCGGATGCAGGCGCGAAGGGTATAGAAGGAGAAGTGTCAGGTGTCAGGTGTCGGGGGAAGTCGCAAGCCGCCTTGCTCACTCACGCCAGCAGCGTCGACCGCAACCGCGACCGAGTCTCACCCATCATCCCGGTATAAGTCTCACCTATCATCCCGTCTGTACACCCGTCACCCCTAACCCTTAACCCCTAACCCGTAAACCCGTACCTCCCACCACCTCCACCACCCCCCGCATCACCGGATGCGGCTCGCAGTAGTACTCATACCGCCCTGGCTCCGTAAACCGATGCGACCAGCGCTCGCCCGGACTCAGGGAGTCCGACTTCCAGCTTCCGCTCCTCGCGTTCACCGTGTGCACTATCGGGTCGTCGTTCCGCCACTCGACCACCGTTCCCACCTGAATGCGGATCGAGGCCGGAGCGAACGCCAGGTTCTTTATGGACACAGCCGTGGTATCCCCTCGATCGCCCGTTCGTGAGGCATCGGCCGGTTCGGGATCACCTGCCAGCACGCGACGCCAGCGTTCCGCCCCGCCGAACGGAACGGTGAATACAAATCCGTAGCGCACGTCCCGCGGGCCAAGCACCTTCTCGCGAGACGCACCCTGCAGCGTGGTTGCCCCGACGTTCGTGGCATGCAGCGAGAAAGTGTGCGGCGAACCTGGAATAGCCACCGCCAGCCCTGCGCTCCATGGATCACCGATTTCGTTCGTGAACGCGCTGCCATAATCTCCCTGGAGAGCGAGATACTCCGTGAGCCGCAGGCTGGCGCCGAGTGCTGCCGCGCCGCCGCTGCCGTTGCCGAAACGGTCGGTGAAGCCGCGAGCTTCAGCCACCAGCGTCAGGCGACCCATGTCCGCGCGTACTCCTGCAGCTGCATCCAGGCTTCGCGCCGCCGTGTTGTACGCACCGGTCAACGCATAGTGAAAGCGAGACGCACTCGGCAACATCAGGCGCAGCCACCACTGCGTTTCGTTGCCGCCAACACGTGCCGGTACGCTCTCGCCATTGGAGGTGAAATCCACTCCTGCAGCCAGGCCGAAGCTTCGCGGCGCCGGAATTCCTATGGCAAGCTGCAGGGTGGGAACGTTGATGAGCTCGTCGCCTCCCGCAACGAGTTCGAAGCGGTGTGTGAAAGCGAAGAGCGGTGACCACCCTGGCAACGCCCAGGTACCCGACACGTTAGGTGTGCGATCGAGCAGGGACTGCGCATCCGCATTGCTCTCGGGGGCTGGTGCTGCAAGCAGCACTCCGGCCAGAACGAAGTGCGCCGCGCGGTGCCGATCACCGCGCGGCCTCAGCTCATGAAGGCAACCCATCACTGCACCACGATGCGACCGGTCATTCCGGTTGCCTGGTGGAAGATGCAGTGATAGTCGTACGTCTGTCCTGCCTGGTTGAACGTGAACTCGAAGCTGTCGTCCGGGTTGAGAGTACCCGTTCCCTGCCATGCGCCCTGCTGGCTGGCGTTATCCGGTGTTACCGTGTGGGCACCAACGTCCACCTCCCAACGCACCGTCGTCCCTGCGTCAATCGTCAGGTCCGCTGGTACGAACGCGTTTGCGGACAGCGTGACTATCTGCTCCGTTGCGCCCCCCTCGACCATCCAGTTCACGGTCGCTGTCTGTCCGTTGGCAACCGTTGCAGACCGCGATGCCACCTCACCATCTGCCAGGCTGAAGCCTGCCGGCAGCGTGACCGTTACCGTGTAGTCGCCAACCGGCACGCTCAGGAACTGGTAGCTCCCGTTGCCATCGGTGGTGGCGCTCCGGTCAACCTCGCCCGTGATGTCAACCGTGGCGCCAGGCACGCCGGTTCCGCCTGCCATTACCGCGCCTGATATGGTGCCGGTATTGGCGGGCGGAGTGGGATCGTCGTCGTCGCTGCATGCCGCGACAGACATGAGGGCGAATGCAGCGAGAGCGAGCGCGAACATGCCCGGGCGCACGCGCGATTGCGACGGGTGCTCCGAGAGATTCCACATTCGTGCGAGCGCTCTCGACCCGACTCGCATTCCTGCCCGATCAGTGAACCGGGCATAAGGCAATCTGCCGCGGGCGTTCGTATGGTCGTGTTCGTTCAGGCCTGACGTGGAGTTTGTCATGAATTCTTCTCCGTTCGAGGATGGATAAACCCGCTTGTGGGCGTTGCTGTTCTTCCTCTCCGGAACCGCCGACAAGCGCCGAGGTACCAGAGAGAAGTCGCGCTGTGCGATGTCGCTATATGGGGAGGTGCGATGGTTGCTGTCTTGAACTGCACGAGCATCATTGCCCTCGCTTGCACCTACCGGTGCGCAACCTGGATGCAGCGGCCTCAGTCCAGCCTGGCATTTGCTGATCGAGAGACCACGTACCGAGCCCAGCCACGCCCGTGACTCCCATCAACTCCGCACGACTTCCCGGACTCGCCGTCTCGGCCAGCGCTCACTCCGGTGGCACTGTGATGCCCTGGCACACGCACGATGGTGCCACGGTATGCTGCGTGCTCGATGGAGCGTTCACGGAGTACTGGCGCGGCCACGCGCTCGAATGCTCGAGTGCAACGGTGAAGGTGACGCCAGCTGGCGAGCCGCACTGGAATCGCTTTGGTGCGGTCGAAACACGCGGCCTGATGGTGGAGGTCGAGCCGCAGGTATTCGCGGCTTCACGCGGAATCCGGAACGCGCTCGACAGCCTGGTGCACGTGAGCGGAGGGGAGCTGGCGTTTCTCTCGCGAAGAATCTGGCGGGAACTGGGCGAGCGGGACGCCGCTGCTCCGCTAGCGCTGGAAGGCCTGGTGCTGGAGCTGATCGCCGGGATTACGCGTCAGGCACTCGCCGAACCGTCCAGCGCGGCGGCCGTTCCGCCATGGCTGCGTGCAGTGCGCGAGAGGCTGCACGAACAGCTGGATCCTTCACTGTCCCTGCAGACGCTGGCTGCAGAGGCAGGAGTGCACCCTTCCACACTCACGAGAGCCTTCAGGCGTGCCTATGGCTGCCCGCCTGGCGAGTACCTGCGTCGCCTGCGCCTGGAGCGCGCCGCTCATGAGGTTATGCACGGCGACAGGTCGCTGGCGGAGATCGCAATCGACGCAGGCTATGCGGACCAGGCGCACTTCACGCGTGCATTCAAGCGAGCGACGGGCTGGACGCCAGGCGAGTACCGAAGGGCCTAACGTGCCAGGGGGCCGGGGCTTCAATCTGTGGACGACCGGAATCGCGATGAATCTGTGGACGAGCGGGAATGCGGTGAACCCGCGTTCCGATTCACCCAAGCTGATCCACGATCTCCGCCAGAAGCGCGAGCGCCTCCCTGGGCGTCATAGCATCCGGGTCCACCTTCCGCAGACGCTCTATCACCGGATGCGCCGTACCGAACAGGCCGAGTTGGTCGTCCATCGCGCGCGGTGCCGGCAGGTGGCGCCTCACGACTCGCTTTTGATCTCCACCGCCGCCGGGCGCCAAGGCGAACTCGCCGACATTGCCCGCAGTATCCCCGCCCCTGTCCCCATTGCCCCCGCTCGCACCACCTGAAACCGCGTCCGTCGCCAGGTCGCGCGCCAGCTGCTCGCTCTCCAGCAGGTGCAGCACCTCACGAGCGCGTGAAAGCACCGACTCGGGCAGGCCCGCCAGGCGTCCCACTTCGATGCCATACGAGCGGTCCGCACCACCCGGACGCAGTCGGTGCAGGAACACGATGGTGTCGCCGGACTCCCGCACATCCACCGTGAAGTTGCGCACCGCCGGGAGTTCGTCCGCCAGCTGTACAAGCTCGTGGTAGTGCGTGGCGAAGATGGTCTTGCATCGCAACTTCTCGTGCAGGTGCTCGCTCACCGCCCACGCGATGGACACGCCGTCGTACGTGCTCGTGCCACGTCCGATCTCGTCGAGCAGCACGAGTGAACGATCCGTTGCACCGTGCAGAATCGCACTGGTCTCGCTCATCTCCACCATGAAGGTGGACTGGCCGCGTACCAGGTTGTCGCTGGCACCCACACGTGTAAACAGGCGATCGACGAGGCCAATCGATGCGCGTGAGGCGGGCACGAAGCAGCCGACCTGCGCCATGAGAACGATGAGTCCCACCTGGCGCAGCACCGTGCTTTTTCCGGCCATGTTCGGGCCCGTGAGTATGATTACCCGGGCATCATTCGTGAGCCGCACGTCGTTGGGTATGAACGCATCGCGCGCCATCATGCGCTCCACCACAGGGTGCCGGCCACCCGTAATATCCAGCTCGAAGCCGTCCATTATCTGCGGACGCACGTACGACTCCCGCTCCGCCACCTCCGCAAACGCCGCCAATACATCCAGCTCGGCCACGCGTGCGGCAATCGCCTGCAGTCTGCGAATCTGCGAACCCGCACGGATACGCAACGCGTCAACGAGCTCTCGCTCACGCTTTTCGATGCGTTCGGAAGCAGACATCACCCGCTCTTCATATTCCTTTAGAGCGGCCGTTACGTACCGTTCGGCGCCGGTGAGAGTTTGCCTTCTCTGATAGTCGTCAGGTACCAGGTGCCTGTTCGCATTGCTTACTTCTATGTAGTAACCGAACACGCGGTTGTAACCAACCTTGAGTGCCGCAATACCCGTGCGTTCGCGCTCCTCCTGCTGGATGCGTGCAATGCCGTCCTTGCCGCCCGCACGCAACTCGCGCAATTCGTCGAGTTCCGCATCGAACCCGGCACGGATGGTCTCCTCCTCGCCAACCTGCAGCGGTGGACGGTCCACCAGTACGCCGGAAATGTCCTCCGAAAGCTCGGTACAGGAGTCCCAGCCGGCCAGGATGATCGTGAGGCGGTCGGGGTCGGTGCCCTCTGCAGGTCCTGCTGCTGCATCCGAAACCGCCTCATCCTTCCGCACCCGCTCGAGCACCTCGCCCACCAGCGGAAGCCTGCCAAGGGAGTCACCGAGCGCGCGAAGGTCTCGCGGGGTTGCCCGGCCCGCAGCCGCCTTGCTGCCGAGTCGTTCGATGTCGCGCACGCCGTCGAGCGCCTCACGAAGACTCCGGCGATCCATGGCTCCTTTCACCAGCTGCTCCACCGCATGGAGCCTGGCGTTTATCGCGTCGCGCTGAACCAGCGGCGCAAGCAGCCACTGGCGCATCAGCCGTGCACCCATCGGGGTGACCGTGCGATCCAGCACCGCGAGCAACGTTCCCGCCGCAGGCCCGCTCGAGTCCGGCTCCGGCCGCAGCGACTCCACCAGTTCCAGGTTGCGACGCGTCATCTCGTCCAGCGGCATCGTGCCGCGCTCGCGCTCCAGAATGGGCGGAGCAAGTTGCGGAAGACCCGAAGGCTGCAGTTCGCGGAGATACCGCACGAGTGCGCCGGCGGCGGCCGCTGCAGCGTCATGCTCGCTCTCGATCCCGAACCCGCTGAGTGAGAGCACCCGAAAGTGCCGCGTCAACTCCTCGCGCGCCATGGCAGGGTCGAACTCCCATGCCTCACGCTCGGTTACCAGCGCACCATCCACCTTCACAGGCGCATCGGAGCCGCGCGCGAGAAGCAGTTCACGAGGCGCAAAGCGTGCGATGAGCGCATCCAGCGCTGCGGCATCGCTCACCTGCGCGAGTCGAAACTCGCCGGTGGACAGATCCGCAGCCGCCAGCCCGGTAATGACCGATCCGTCGCGGCTGCCGCGATCCGGCAGCTTCACGAGCGCGCACAGGAAGTTGTTCCGGTGAACCTCCAGCAGGTCGTCGGCAAAGGCCGCACCGGGCGTGATGGTCTCCACCACCTCGCGCCTCACGATCCCCTTCGCCAGCTTCGGGTCTTCCACCTGCTCGCAGATGGCCACCTTGAAGCCCTGCTTCACCAGCTTGCGCAGGTACTCTGCCATTGCCTTTGCGGGCACTCCGGCCAGCGGCACCTCCGCAGCACCGCCATTGTTCCGCGCCGTGAGCGTAAGTCCCAGCACACGCGAGGCCGTCTCGGCGTCCTCGTAGAACATCTCGTAGAAATCGCCCATGCGGAACAGGAGTATCGCATCGCGATGGCGCGACTTGATCTCTCGGTACTGCTGCATCAACGGCGTGGACGACACTGAGCTCACTGCCCCGACACTTCCGCAATGAAGCCGTCCAGGTTCTGGCGACGCAGCTCCTGCAGGCGCTCTGTGGCTGCCTCACGCGTTCCGTAGCGCCCGATGCGCACCCGGAACGGCTCCGATGTACCGTCCACCCGCGCATCGAAGCCTCGCTCACGCAGGCGTGCTGCATACCTGTCTGCATTCGCCTTCTGCGGGAAGGCTGCAACCTGAACTGAATAGGTCACTACCGCCGCGGGAGCTGAGGTTCGCGAGGTCGTAGGCGCTGATGTGGTGGTTGGCGTTGCCGAAGTGG
>DATGOL010000090.1:0-3323 GCA_035306065.1 Gemmatimonadales bacterium
GAGGACTACATGGGCATTGACCCGGATACCGGGGAACTCGTGCACCTGCATGTTCATTACGAGTTGACGCTCGGCGAGAAGTATCTCAAGGGCTATCGAATACCGTGGGAGAAGACGCTACTCGATCGTCGGGAGCGCGACGATGAACACGGAATATGGACATCGGACGCAGCGAGCGAACTCCTGATTCTCGTTGTACGTGCCGTGCTCAAGGCGAGATGGCGAGACGTCCTGCGCGGATCTCGCGCGGCCATGCCGGATCATATGGATCGCGAGCTTCGTTGGCTCGCCAACCGCACTACCCCGGAAGAAGTTCGGTCACTGGCGCGTGAACTTCTCGGTGACGAAGCTGCAACTCACGTGTGTGGATTGATGGTACGACCCGAAACATCGGGGCTTCGGGCTTTGAAGACCGCCATAGCACCGCAGCTGAAACTGTGGAAGACCTATTCGACGTCAGGCGCCGTTGTCCGTCGCTGGTATCGCGAATTCCTGGTTCGATTCGGGGCGGTGCAGCGTCGCGTCGGTGCAGGCGTATCTCCCCGGCGCCGTATTATGCCCCGAGGGGGTGCATTCATTGCATTCGTGGGGCCTGACGGGAGCGGCAAGAGCACACTGACGGGTGAAGTTGCAAGCTGGCTGAGCTGGAAGCTCGATGTGCTCAGGGTGTACGGGGGAAGCGGAGCTCAATCAGCGGGCTTCCCGAGGCGCATGATGCAGCGTGCACGTGCGCTCACTCGTCGTCAGGGTGCCGGTAGTCGGGCGGGCTCGCTTCCACCTTCACGCGTAACCAGGAGTGCGGACGTTGATCTCGCTGCGGGACCTGCTTTCGACGAAGGTACGGCAGCCGGAAGTGGCGTAGATGCCGGGCAAACAGAGTCACGTTCACCAGCCGACATATCGTCCGTTCGCGCGGAGCATGTTTCGATCGCTCGTGCAGCATGGACAGTTTCGCTCGCCCGTGAACGGATTGTGTCTGCCCGAAGCGCCAGGTATGCCCGTAATCGTGGAATGGTGGTGCTTTCCGACAGGCTGGCGCAGACCCAGTTCGCCGGAATCAACGATGGTCCCAGGCTGGGCTCATATCTGAATGGCAGCAGCCTTTTCCGGCGTATGGCAGCACGGTATGAGCAGGAATCCTTCAGGTGCGTCGAGCAGTCACCGCCGGATCTGGTGATCAGGCTGCATCTCTCCTACAGCGAGGCGAGAACAAGAAAGCCCGATACTCCCGAGGAGCAGCTTCAGCGCAAGCTGGAGATCGTTCCGCGCCTGACGTGGCCTGCCGGCACCCGCGTCGTTGAGATCGATGCCAGCCAGCCGCTGAACGAAGTGCTGAAGGCGGTGAAGTTTGCCGTGTGGGACGTACTGTGATGGGCGTGGCCGTGAGGCAGGTTCCCCTGTTGGATGTACCCGTGGTCGAGCTCGTGGGGCCGGCAGGTGCGGGGAAGAGCACCGTCATGTCCTTCCTCAGGGACCAGCAGGCTAAGGATGAACAGTCTGGCACGGCCTCTGACAGAACTCACGGCAGAACCGCAAGGCTGGCGATCCGCAGTGCGTCGGACTGGTTGCCGGCAGCGATTGCGGTGATGCTGAAGTCGCCGTTGCTGGGGAAGGAGGTTGTTCGCCACATGATTCGCGTGCGAACCATGCAGGATGATCTGCCGCGGTTGCGCAGGTGCGCAGGCACTGCACTCCTTTTCGATGAGGGGCCGGTTCTTTCGCTCGCGAGGATCAGCAGGGTATGTGAGATGGCGGGGAGCGAGATGCTGCGCGAGTACCGCGCTGCCTACCTGTCTGCCTGGAGCGAATCGCTGAGCATGGTTGTGTATCTCGACGCAGTGGATCCGGTGCTTGCCAGCAGGATCAACGGGCGCAAAAAGAGGCATGCGATAAAGGGCCTCGATGACGCGCAGGTACGGAGCTTCCTGGCGTGGTATCGCAGACATTACGCGGAGATACTGGACTACCTGGCAGGCCGAGGTGTGCGTGTAGTGCATATCGATACTTCTGCTGAGAGCGCAGGTGACGTGGCTGAGAGAGTCGCCGCTATTGTAGGTGCGTTGCATGTACGCTGAACGCATGGCCTCGACGGCGCGCCTGAGTGTGCCACGTGCGATGGGCACTGCTGAAGCGCCGGCGGCGGTTCCATTCGGCAGGTCAGGCAGACAGAGCCTTGCCGTGCCTGCTGTTTCAGTGGTCACGCGGTGGGCGTTCTACCTGTACGTGGCGTGGATACCGCTCGAGTACCCCGACAGGACGCTTCGCTTTGACCTTGGAACGCTGATGGGAGCAGTGTTCCTCGCGACCACGGTTCTGAGCTTCCGGGCATGCTACAGGAGGCTTTCAGCACCTCTGGTGCTATACCTGGTGTTCCTCTACTTCTGGGTGGCCTCCTGGGTTGCGAACGGAGCAGGGTATCAGGTCCTGGTTCGCGACAGCTTCCTGCGACTATTGCTGCTCATCCTGGTTTTGTGGACGTCCACGAACCTTCTGAAGGATCCGAGGGTCTTTCGTAATGCACTTCTGATAGTGCTGGGTACCTGCAGCATGCTCGCGCTATTGCAGGTGAGTGGTGTGGCAGACATGTACGGCTCGGGCGAGGGAGTAAGTCGAGCCACTGTGCTTGGCCAGAATCCGAACCGTACCGGCCGATTTCTGGCGGGAGCTGCGCTGGCGGCAGTGGGGCTGGCGCTTGCGACACCGCGCCCTCGCTTGACCACGCGCGCTGTCTACGGCGTGTCTGTGGCACTATTGTGCGCGGCAATGCTGCAGGGAGGTTCCCGCGGAGCCATGCTGGCACTTCTGGTGTCACTGCTGCCGTTCGCATTGATCGCTCCCTCGTTCGGCGCACGTGTGCGGAACGCAGTGGTAGCGATGCTGGTGATGGCAGGGTTGGCATGGGGCGCACTTCAGTCCCCATTGATGCAACGGCGCATTGCGCTTGCCGAGAGTGGTAACCTTGCCAAACGAGAGGTGATATTCCCTGCCGCTACGGGAATGATTCTGGAACGGCCGTGGCTGGGATGGGGGCCGGTCAGCGCGTACTACGAGCTGGGCTCGCGGATATCGCGGGGAGACCGCGATCGCAGGGACACGCACAACATCGTGCTCGAGTTGTTCACAACCACGGGAGCCCTGGGCGGGGTTCCGGCACTGCTTGCAATCGGGCTGTGCTTCATTGCCGCATGGCGCTCTCGTTATGGAATATGGGGGGCGCTTCCCCTGGCGTTCATGGTACAGATGCTGGTTGCCAACATGAGCGGCAACAACCTGACGTTCAAGTTGTACTTTCTCTTTCAGGCATTCGCCATCGCATCGATGAG
>DATGOL010000091.1:0-5444 GCA_035306065.1 Gemmatimonadales bacterium
TGCATGAGTCGGCGTCCTATGAGCTGATGCCGTTGTGGGATAACGGTTCGCCACTGCCGTCGTCGTTCGCTCGTCCGCCGTGATTGCGGAACGGTGGCTCGTGCCTCGTCGTGAGGCTGAACCGAGCCACCGTCGCAATTGCGGGCCGGTGGTGCCCTGTCGTGAGGCAGGTACGAGGCTGACACGAAAGCTTCCGTTTCAGCCTCAGTTACGTGCTGCTACCTGATGAACCAGTAGAGCACGACAGGCAGCCCGCCAAGAACCAATCCCGCAACCGCGCCGAGGTAAGCCATGCGCTTCTCCCGGTGCTGTCGTTCGATTGACGCGGGGTCCTGCCGCAATTCCACCGCTTTGCGACGCGCGGTCACCCGAGGCAGGTACACCAGGGTGAGCAGGCACATGCCGGTGAATACCACAAGAAACACTGCGGTCATCACGATCGGCGAAGGCATGAATGCGACTGCCACGAAGAAAGCCACCATGAGCACGGTTCCGGCCGCGGCATACGTGCGGATTCCCCGGCGCTCATCGTTGTCTCGAGCCTGGTGCATCAGAGCACGTGCACCCGAGAACACTGCCGTGAGCCCGCCGATCAGGCCGCCGATAATGCCGGCACTCGCACCAGCGGCAGACGATGCGCCCGTCTTCGCGAACATGCCGGAGGCCGCTGCAGCCTTGCCCGCTGAAAGCGTCGCGGCTGCGGCGACCCCCGGAGTTGCCGCGGCAAGCGCACCCGCAACGGCCGTGACGAATGCTGCACCTGGGGCCGTGCGTGACAACGCGTGCCCCGCGTCTTCAAGCATGATGCTCCGCACTCGATCGCGCGCGCGGGACAACCGCTGCTTCACGGCATCGTCTGTAATGCCAATCAGGTCCGACACCTGGCGAACCGAACCGCCTTCGCGGTAGTAGAGTATCAGCACCTCGCGTGAGGCGACCGGAAGCGAATCCAGTGCATGCAGCAGCTGCTCGCGCTCCTCGGCGACCACGAGTGAGTCGAGTGCGTTGTCCGAGGGGTCGGCCGCGGCGGCCAGCAGGTCGTCGTGCGCATCGTGCGACACTCTCTGGCGGCGCCGGATGGCCGCCCTCAGTGCCATGCGCGACCGGTTGCGTGCAAGCTGGCGCAGCCACGGCAGGAAACTCGTTGGGTTACGAAGCCGCCCGATGCCCTTCCACGCTTCGAGGTACACGTCCTGTGCAACGTCCTCACTCATCGGAACATCGCGAACCGTTGCCAGCGTTATGGCGCACACCACGCCCTTCGTCTCCTGAACGAGGCGCTCGAAGGCGGCAGGATCACCATTCGCTGCGGCGGAGACTACTGGAGCCAGTGCCAGGGCCCTGGGGTCGCTCATCGTGCACCTGCGGAACCGCGTACGCCTGCGGCCAGGGCGAGTTCACAGGCGAACTCCGCCCGCGCCTCCACCCCGACCTCAGGGCTCGGTTTGACGAGCGCACGCGCGAATCGGGCGGGCACGGTGGGCGGAGTAGTGCAAAAGGCTGAGATTGTAGACATGTTGGGTTCCCGGTTTCGGTTCAGCTTGTCCTTACAATCCCAGTTGCCGGTGGCGGGAACAGGTGACAGAAAAATATGCCGGGTCTGTGAGCACAGGCACATTCCGTTTGCCGCGAGCCGGACCACGGAAGGCGTGAAAGTGTAGTGTTATTACCGAGGATACGCGGTCTGGTCCGGTTGCAGGGACTCGGCGCCGGTTTTCCTGGTAGCAGGCATTCGGTGCCGGATATTCGGAGATCCCCGCCGGATCTTGTTGTCATATGGTGTGAGCCTGGCCAGGGCCGGGCGACATTTTCTACCAAGTGCTGAATCCAGCGTTCAAATCATACAGGAGTTCAAACTTGCAATTCGCATCGTCCATGCGCGCACTGGCGCTGTTGCTCCCGGTTGCAGCAGCCGGTTGTGCGACATCGAGCCAGGCGGTTGGCAGCCGGTCACCGCAGACTGTCGCGGACGCGGCCGACATTCGGCGCGCGGGCGGCACGCCGAGTGCTTCTTCGCTGCCGGCTACAACTGCAGCGAGCGCGTCACGTCTTCCGCTGCAGCTCGCACCGCGTCCCACTTCGGCGGAGATCAGCGAGCAGGACCTGATGACACGCGTCTATGTCTACGCGGCAGATTCCATGCTCGGCCGGGCCGCTGGCGAGGTGGGCAACGTAAAGGCGACCGACTACATCGCGCGTGAACTTCAGCGTATGGGGCTGCGGCCGAAGGGAGAGAACGGAACCTGGTTCCAGCAGATCCCGCTCGTCAGGCGCCAGCTCGAGCCCGGAGCATCGCTCTCAGTGAATGGCACGGCAATCCAGGCTGGCACTGGCTTCGCTGCGCTAACCTATCAGGAACTGCCGAGTGCATCTTTCGGCACTTCCATGCAGGGCAGCAACATTCCGGTGATCTTCGGCGGAACGCCGGACCGGATTGGAATTACCGCGGAGCAGGCTCGCGGCAAGCTGGTAGTGATTGCGCCGTTCGTCGCGCCCACCGGCCCCATCCCCCTGTTCTGGGAACAACGCGGCGCTTTCCCTGTGGACTACTCGGTTCTCGATGAAGCGGCTGGAGTAGCGTTCGCGGTGCTGGATATAATGCCGAAGAACATTCTGGGAATCATTACCGGTGCCAGCACGTCGCTCATGGAGGAATCGGACGAGCAGTCGTCAGGCGCTCCGATCGCACTGCTCGTGAGCGCAGGCGCGGCGGAGGCCCTGATGGGTGCAGAACTCGGCTCACTTCAGCCCGGTGCCGCCGGAAAGAACGTGAATGCCAGCATTACCATCTCGAACGGGCCAACGCCGTTTCCCGCACGAAACGTGATCGCCGAGCTTCCCGGAAGTGACCCCGCCCTGCGCGGTCAGTACGTGGTAGTGGGAGCGCACTCCGATCACGTTGGTACCGACAGCGCACGCACGGACCACGATTCACTGCGCGCCTACAACTCGGTGTTCCGCAAGGGCGGCGCCGATTCGCCGCCGGTAATGGGTGAGCATCCTGACAGCGTAGCGAAGGTGAATGTGCGGCTCGATTCGCTGCGCGCACTTCGTCAGTCGCGTGTGGATACCGTGTTCAACGGCGCGGACGACGATGGTTCCGGCTCCATGGCGCTGCTGGAGATTGCCGAGTCCATGGCGGCTGCTCCGGTGAAGCCGCGGAGATCGATGCTGTTCGTGTGGCATACCGCAGAGGAGAACGGGTTGCTGGGCTCACGATGGTTCACGGGCAACCCCACGGTGTCGCGCGACTCCATGGTTGCAATGCTCAACATCGACATGATCGGCCGCGGCGGTGCAGACGACCATAAGGATGGCGGGCCGGGCTACGTGCAGCTGATTGGATCCAGGCGCCTTTCCACCGAGCTCGGTGAACTCGTTGAGCAGGTGAATACCGAGCGCGGCTATGGAGCGCGATTCGACTACCAGGCTGACGCAGACGGGCATCCGCAGCAGTACTACTGCCGTTCAGATCATTACGAGTACGCCAAGTTCGGCATTCCCGTAACGTTCTTCAGCACCGGCGTGCACGTTGACTACCACGAGCTGACGGACGAGCCGCAGTACATCAACTATCCGCAGCTGACGTTCGTAACGCGACTAATCAACGATGTGGCGCTTGCGATCGCGAATCGCGATCAGCGTCCGGTTGTGGATGGTGTGGTGATGGGGCCTGACGTGCCGTGCAGGCAGTAGGGAAGAAGGTGTTGCCAGGCAGGTGAATGATCGGTGGGCGTCAGGCCTGCCAGAAGCGGGGGAGCGGACATCCGCTCCCCCGTTGCTCACTCCCGCATCTACTCATATCACTCGCACCAACCTCACTCCAATGCGACTCCTTCTCGCGTTTGTCATTTGCCTCGTGCCGTTCACGGTGAACGCGCAGTCTCCCTCGCGAACGGTGTTCGTCGTGAGGCATGCGGAGAAGGCTGACAACTCCCGCGATCCGCAGCTCAGCGAGCGCGGGCAGGAGCGCGCACAGGCACTCGCTGCGGCCCTGGAGCATACGGGTGTGGATGCCGTGTTCGTGACACAGTTCGTGCGGACCGGGGCCACCGCGGCACCCAGTGCGATGGCTGCGGGAGTGCAGCCTGTAGTACTGGCCGCTACGGGCCCCGTTCCTGGCCATGCGGCTGAGATTGCCGATGCGGTGCGCGCGCGCCCCGCGGGAGAAGTCATTCTCGTGGTGGGACACTCGAACACCGTTCCGGCAATCGTCGCAGCGCTGGGCGGGCCGGAAATGCAGGATATCTGTGACGCGGAGTATTCCAACCTGTTCGTGCTCGTGGTGCCGAACGAGGGGCCGACCTCGACTGCGCATGTGAGATTCGGGCAGCCGGATGAGGGCATCTGCCCGCCCGAATCGCCAGCACCCCGAATGCCACCGGCACGTTAGCATTACAGCATGTCCAGCGTACGTCCGGCCCTCGTTCCTGATTCCGGCGCAGAGCGCGCCGCGCTACCACGTGATCCTGATCAGGTGGGTGAGATCATAGCGCGCAACCCGGGGATGCCGCTGGACCTCGGCTGGGTTCGGTCCGTTCGCGTCAATCGAAGTGCGGCAGAGCGCAGGGCTGCAACGATCCCCACGCGCAGGACCGTGAAGAAAGATTGGCAGGCTGCGTGGCTGCTGCGTGCGATCACGCTGATGGATCTCACCACGCTCTCGGGTGACGACACGGCAGGCACGGTTGCCCGGCTGTGCGCGAAGGCCCGGCGCCCGGTCAGGGCGGATATCCTGGAAGCGCTGGGTATGTCCGGCAGCAATGTGCACGTTGCGGCCGTGTGCGTGTACCATGCATTCGTCGAGACTGCGGTGAACGCACTTAAGGGAAGCGGGATTCCGGTTGCTGCCGTGAGCACCGGCTTTCCCGCTGGACTCAGCCCGCTGCCATTACGAGTGGCCGAGGTGCGGGCATCGGTTGCGGCAGGCGCGGAAGAGATTGACGTGGTGATAACCCGTGCGCATGCGCTCAACGGTGACTGGGATGCCCTGTACGACGAAGTGCGAACCTTTCGTGAGGCATGCGGTGATGCGCATATCAAGGTGATCCTTGGCACCGGCGACCTGGGGACCCTGACGACAGTTGCGCGTGCAAGTGTAGTGGCGATGATGGCGGGTGCGGACTTCATCAAGACGAGCACCGGCAAGGAGAGTGTGAATGCCGTGCTGCCGGTGGGCCTGACCATGGCGCGTCAGGTACGTGCGTACCTGGAGCGAACGGGTTACCCGGTTGGATTCAAGCCTGCGGGTGGTATTCGGAGTGCGAAGCAGTCGCTCGACTGGCTGGCGCTGATGAAGGAGGAGTTGGGGAATCGCTGGTTGCGTGCCGACTTGTTTCGGTTTGGTGCGAGCGGGTTGCTGACGGACATCGAGCGCCAGCTCGAGCACTTCGTTACCGGGCGGTATAGTGCGGGGTACCGGCATCCGATGCCGTGAGTGTAGG
>DATGOL010000092.1:0-73824 GCA_035306065.1 Gemmatimonadales bacterium
AAGCGCGGGCGACCAGGACAGCCGCTCCAGGAACTGCTCCAGCGTGCGAGCCGCGTCGGCCTGTCCCTTACCCTGGGTGTCGGAGGCGGAGGCACTCACCGAGAAGAATGCCGACGGACGTGCGCCGAGCGCATCGCGGTATACGCGAATGTACCGTTCCACGCATTTCTGGTGGCGTCCGGCGATCAGGGATGCACCGATCATCACGCCGTCGAACCCTTCGGGAGACGGAACGTCAGGGTCGGCGCCGTTCATCAGGGTTACCGAATAGCCCAGCGCCGCGAGCTGGTTCGCGATTCGACGGGAGATGAGCGCCGTCTGCCCGTACGTGGTGCCGTAAAGAATGAGAATCCTGCGTGACATTGCCGCCTCCGGAGGTTGCTCTCCAATCGTACCGGATTAGGAGCGCCCCCAACGTCGGGGAAAACCGGATAACGTGAGGGGGAACCAACCAACAGGCCTGGTGGAAGCGGCCCCTGCGAGGCCGTGATCGTGAATGCGGCAGCGGCCTCGGTGCGGTTCAGAATGGCTCCCGACGCCACCGGAACGCCACGTGATCACCGACTCTCACCCCGTCGGTGGCTCCAGCAGCTCCGCCAGCTTCTCGGCCAGCGCCGGGTCGTGCTCAGGCAGTTCGCCCAGCTTCCGCCAGGCGAGGCGGCCGTCCGCCGTGATCAGGAAGGTTTCCGGCACGCCGATGGTCATGAAGCGGTCCTGCACCCGTCCCTCGGGGTCTCGCCCGATCAGGAACGTTGCCCCACGCTCAGCCGCGAAATCTGCCACGGCCTGATCGTTACCGGTGTCAATGCTCACCGCCAGGATCCTCAGGCCCTGGGGAGCATGCGCCTCGTGCAGGCGCTGCAGCTCGGGGAACTCCCGCTCGCACGGCGTGCACCAGGTTGCCCACACGTTGAGCAGCGTGACAGGAGCGTCACCGCCCACGTGCGCGGAGTCGCCCGAGAGGGTTCGAACGGCGAGCACAGGAACCGGAGATCCCACGTCGAGCGGTGCGAAGCGCGCCGCCATTTCACCGTTGCCGCAGGCGGTGGTGAAAGCAGCGAACAGAATCGCCAAACCGGCAAACCTCATCGTATCACACCCTCTCTCAGCATAACGCGGCTGGCGCCCACCTCGGGCAGGCCCATGGTCGCGGACGGATCTTTCATGTCCGGCCTGGAATGTTCGGCGTGTTCCAGGCTGGCAGCACCCTGCTGTGCCCAAAGAACACTCAAGCTGTCGCCGAACACGCCCACTACCGGGAAGGTAGCAGCAACGCCGTCCTCGCTCAGCGGGGTGGCAGGCCCGAAGGACTCGCCGTTGTCGTGTGAAACGCGCATGATCACCCGCGGAACACGAAGGGTGCCGTCGTCCCAGACGGCCACCACGCGTGATCCGCCTGCGAGCGCGAGCTGTACGTGGGCCGGTCGCGAGAACTCGGCAACGCCGAGTGGCAGCGGGCTTGTGAAGGATTGGGCGTTGTCGTCGCTGCGGGCGTACCACACTCCGGCAATGCCTTCCTTGCCGGTCCACCAGGCGGCGTGCAGGCGTCCTTCGCTGTCTACCTGCAGCGACGGGCCGGCGTGCGGGCAGGCGTCGAACTCCCAGTCGTCTGCATGCACGCGAACGGGCTCGCTCCAGCTGGCACCGGCGTTCGAGGAGCGGGCCACCACGATGTCGCGGATGTTGCCCGGCATCACGATACGCCAGGCGATATACACGGTGCCGTCCGGCGCGGTGGCGATCGCCGTTCTGCAGCAGGGGCAGCTTTCGCTATCGGCAATTCGCACGTTCGGTGACCATGTGCGGCCGCCATCTACGGACCTGGACATGTAGCTGCCTGACGTGCCGGTCCTTCCGTCGAGCCACGCGGCGTACATGCTGCCGTCCGCCGACGTGTGCAGCGCGTGGAAGTTGTGCGAGCCGAAGTCGTTGTCACCATCGTCGGTGATGGTGACGGGGTTGCCCCATGTGCGACCACCGTCCAGGGAACTCGCCAGGCGGAGTGCGCTTACCGGAAAACGGCGTCCGGGAACGATCTGCGACACGATGTACATGGTGTGCAGGTTGCCGTCTGCGTCCCATGCGAGCTTGGGCGGTGCTTCACCGTGCGGCGAGATGGGGCCGAGTGGATCGGTAAGGGCAACGGGTGGTGCGTCTGCGATGCTGATGAACAGGGTGCCGTTGCTGCCGCCGTCAGGTGCAGAGACCCATGCGGCCGCGCGTCGCCCGTCGTGATCAATTGCGACGACCGGCGTTGCGCCCGGCGTGGCTCCTGCCTGCACCGACCGGAATTCGCCGAGCGTGATGGTGGCAGTGTCGGCGCAGGCTGCGGTGGTGAGAGCGAGCGGCGCGACGATGAGTGCGGCGAACAGGGAGCCGAGGTTGCGGCGGCCGCCGTTGCGCGTGAGGCATGGAACGCGGCGGGCAGGAAGGCGATTCTGTTTCATCATGGCCTCAGCGCTTCCAGCCGAGCCTGACGCCCGCGAATGCGGAAGTTCCGGCACCGGGTTGGTATTGCGCACCCTGGAATGGGTTGAAGGTCACCGTTTCCGCATAACGCCTGTCGAACACGTTGGTCACGCGGCCGAACAGCTCCACTCCCTGCATAACGCTGCCGCTTGCGTGGAGGTTGACGATGTCGTGGCCGCCGTAGTCGCGAGTGTTGGCGGGGTCCATCGCATAACGACCAGTGTGCGTCATCTCGAGCGCCACGCGCCCGCCGCCGAGCGTTGCGGGATTCCAGGAGAGCATGATGCTGCCGAGGTCCCGCGGTGCGCCTTCCATGCGGTTTCCGTCATAACGGACCTCCTGGACGGCCGGTGTGGTTCCGGTTGCGGGGCGAGCGGCCTGCGGGATCCATTCACGATAGCGCTGAGACGACACACTCCACGATGCATCGAGGCGAAGGTCGGCAGGCAAGGCAACCGCAAGGCTTGCCTCCACGCCGCGGTGCCTGGTGCTGCCGGCGTTGGTGGCCTCACGAGTGTTGATCGGCGTGACGAACGTAAGAATGTCGTCCGAGATCCACATGTCGTACGCCGAAAGCTGATAGACAACGCGGCCGGAAAATCCGCCGCGAACGCCTGCCTCCACGGCGTCAACCTTCACCGGGTCCAGAGCAACGCTGTTCGCCGCGCTGTTCTGCTGGAACAGCTGGCCCTGGCTGGGCGCGCGGAATCCGTGGCGGTACGAGGCGAAGAACGCAGCGCGGTCATCTGCACGCCACGTTATGCCGAACTTGGGACTTACGTGCGACCAGCTGAGGGTGGTGTCTGCCGGCCTGCGGTGCGAGCCGGTGGCAAGCGGCGGCAGGTGTGAGGCGTAGTCGTAGCCAACGAGATCCCAGCGCAATCCGCCCTCGAACGTGAGTCGTGAGGCGGGTGAGTACTCGAACTGCACATAGGGAGACGCTGCACGGTAGGTGACGTCGTAGTCATAGTGCATGTCGCCGGGCGTGTAGCTCTGCCAGATGCCGTTGCTGGGCGTAGTGACAACCTGCTGTGCCACGAAGCTGCCAGGGCTGTAGTCCAGGTCCACGCCGGCAATGATGCGGGAGTTCAGCTGCGGAAGGTCACGCCGAACCTTGGCAAGAAGGCCGAGCGAGTTATTGCGGGTGTCCCACAGCTGCGGGTCGTAGCTGAGCTGCCACGATGGAATGAGCTCCAGCGTGTTATGACGCGCGAACGGCGTGAGGCTCCAGAGCGTAGCTCCACGGTCCAGTTCCAGCGCGCTGGACAGCCGAACGGCCGTAACGCTGCGGTACGCAATCGGCGAGAGGTTGATCGTTAGCAGCGAATCGTAGGCAGCCTGGCCGATCGTGGTTACGTCATTCTGGTTGACGTCGGACGCTGTCAGTACAGTGCGGCTGGACAGGCCGCTGGCTCCGCTCCAGTCCCAGCGAAGAGTGCCGCTCATGCGGTCGTAGTCCGCGCCGTCGCGCCACCCGCTGCTTCGCGTGAGGTTCATGTCCGCGCGGAAGCCGTGATTTCCGCTGATCGTCCCGCCACTGAGCAGCATACGGGCGTATCCGGCTGAACCGCCCTCGAACGAGGCTTCCGCGGCTGGCGTTGCAGGCGCACCGCGCGTGAGCACGTTCACCACGCCACCAATCGCGTCACTCCCGTACAGTGCCGTACCCGGGCCCTTCATCACCTCCACGCCGCCGGACTGCGGCACGTTCACCTCGTACAGCGCGTTGTGGTTGAAGAAACCGGTGGCGCGTGTGGGAATGCCGTCCTCCAGGTAGAGGTACATCGGCTTGGTGGTGATCGGCTGACGGATGGCCATGGAGTGGCCTTCGCCGGAGAGCTCGGAAACGTGAACACCCGCGAGGCGGTTGAGCAGCTGTGCGGGGTGCGACGAGCCGGTGCGCCTTACCTCTTCGCCATCCAGAACTTCGATGGCGGCCGTTGCGTCGTCGCGCCGCTGCACCTCTCGTGTGGCACTCACCACGGTGGGCGAGAGGACGGTAGCCTGCGGCGCGAGGCGGAAGTCGAGGCGCGAGGTGTCGCCGGGCGAGACACTCGCGGTGAGTGACATGCTGGCGTAGCCGGAACGCTGTGCGATGACCGTAACGTTGCCGGACGGAATGCCCGAAACGACATAGCGCCCGTCACTGCCCGAAATGGCGCCCCGGGTGGATCCCTGGATGCGGACGACAACGCCCTGAACGGGGCGCTGGTCTGCGCTGCCTACAACCTGGCCGGCGACGGTACCGGTGGCCCCCGGCGCCTGGGCCAAAGCTGCCCCGAGGGGCAGGAGCCAGGCCGCAACGAATATCGGGAAAGCGGCCGCGCGCCTCACGCACGACGCGCGAGCAGCCTTTGTGTAGCTGGATGACATTGTTCTTCCCACCGTTTCGGAATCGAAGTCCTGGAGTGAGCGCACCGCCGGAATGGGGTGCACAACCAACACTGCGTGGTTTCCAGGCCGGCATTCGCTTGCGAAAGCGGTTCGCGCAATTACCTCGACACACCCCCGAAAGCCGCAGACGGTGCGACGGGCGGAGCGAACAGCGCCGGCTCAGGCAGCCGGCGTTGGAGGTCCGTTCGGGAAGGGAAGCAGGCGATCGGTGCGCGGAGCGGGCGCGACTCCGAGTATGGCCGGAAGCTCCGGCTCGGCGAGCGCTGCTACGGCAACGGGAGCGTCTGGCAGCGACGCCAGCCGAACGGCTGCCACGGTGCAGCAGGTGCCAAGGCAGTCGCAGTTGTGCTGCTCCTGGCTGTCGGCATGGTTGTCGGGGTGGCTTTCATCTGCAGCGGTCGCCGCGAACCCGGAGGCCTCGGCGCCAATATCAGCCGCCGACGCCTGCGTGAGGCCAGCCCCCGCATGGTGCTCATGGCCCCCGCTCACGTGCTGCCCACCTGTCACCGACGCCGAGCGAACGGCGCCGAGATGCATGGCGCAGTCGTGTGCGCGCAGCGGCTCCCCGACTACGAGCGCGAGGAGGAAGCCGAGCATTACAGCTGTGTAGCGGCGGCTGCGGCGGAGGGCGAGCATGGGAATAAAGCTAACCAGGGGTTCGGTGATAGTCCGGCAGGTGGAGACAGCGCTGATCACCAGGAAGTGCGCGATCGGGGGCCGAGGCGCGACATGGGATGGCCGGCGCCGGGCTCCCCAACCATCCGAACCCGTCAGCCTGGCTCGAAAACGCCGGTGTCGCGCACTTCGGCAGAATCCACGGCCAGCAGCTGCCGTATTCCCTCAAGCACTTCATTTGAACGGAAGGGCTTGGACACGAAGCGCATGCGTGCATCGCGCTGCACGTCCGCCGTGAGTGCCGCCTGGGTATGGTCCGCCACATAGCCAGACATGAACATGATGGGAAGGTCCGGCTGCTCGGCGCGCAGGACGCGCGCCAGCTCGCGTCCGCCCATGCCCGGCATAACGATGTCCGTAACCACGCAGGCAACCGTGACGCCGCGTGAACGCGCGTGGCGCCACACGTTGATCGCCTCCACACCATTGGAGCCTTCGATCACGTGGTAGCCGTGGTTCGCGAGCAGGCGGTGCAGGGTGGTGCGCACCGCCGGTTCGTCTTCCACCACGAGGATGGTTGCACCACCCTGGTCCACGGTTGGCATGACGACCGGAGTGGTGCTGCGCGTGACTGGTTGCACAGGCGGCTCGGGAACGGCCGGGAGTGCCACGTTGACAGTGGTTCCGCGGCCGGGGTTGCTGTTGAGCCAGACGGTTCCGCCGGACTGCGAGATGATACCGTACACCATTGCCAGCCCGAGCCCGGTGCCCTTGCCGGGCGGCTTGGTGGTGAAGAAGGGCTCGAACGCTCGTGCAACTGCGGCGGCCTCCATGCCCACGCCGGTATCCGTAACCGAGATCAGTACCATCGAGTCGGATTCCAGGTCCGGGGGAAGCGTGGTTCGTGAGGCGATCTCGGATACCGGTACCACACGGCTGTTGACTACCAGCACTCCGCCCTGCGGCATTGCGTCGCGTGCGTTTACGGCGAGGTTCAGCAGCACCTGCTCCAGCTGCCCCGGATCTGCGCGCACGTTCGCGTTGCCGGCGCTGCGTGTAACGAGCTCGATGTCCTCGCCGATCACGCGCCGGAGCAGACGCTGCACGTCGTTCACCACGGCGGCGGCATCCACCACGCGGAGCTGCATCACCTGCTTCCGTCCGAAGGCGAGCAGCTGACGCGTGAGGCTCGAGGCGCGCTTGACCGCAGCACGAATCTCTTCCGCGTCCGCACGGGAAGGATGGTCGCCAGGCAGGTCATCCAGGATGAACCCTGTGTGGCCCTCGATTGCGGTTAGCAGGTTGTTGAAGTCGTGTGCGATTCCACCTGCCAGGCGACCCACGGCCTCCATGCGCTGCGCCTGCCTGAGCTGTTCCTCGAGTACGCGCCTCGTGCTCATGTCACGTATTATGGCCGATACTCCAACGGCGGTGCCGGCCGCGTCAGGCAGCGTGGAGAGGGCGATTGCAACCGGAATTCGGGAGCCGTTGCGGTGAATCCGTTCACTTTCCAGGTGCGGAACCGCCTCACCCGCATACGCCCTTGCGAGCAGTCCGGATTCCTCGGTGCGTCGCTCCTCGGGTATCAGCTCCAGCATGGAGGTTCCCACGATCTCGCGGTGCGTATAACCGAACATGCGCTCCGCGCCGCGATTCCACGTGACGATCGTGGCGTCTGCATCCATGGAAACAATGGCGTCGTCTGATGATTCTATGATGGTAGCAAGCCGCGCCTGCTCCGCTCGATTTCGTGCATGCTCGGTTACATCCGTGATGAGCACGAGGCGCGCATCACGATCCTGCCAGGTGAGTCCGTGAGACGTGACCTCCACCTCCAGCAGCGAGCCGTCCTTCCTCACGTGACGGATCACGCCGGGCACCACGGTCCGGCCCCGGCGAACTCCGGACAGAAGGGGGGCGAGGTACGGCACATCCGAGCGCGGCCGCACGTCGCGGATGGTCATCTTCAGGAACTCGCTTCGGCTCCAGCCGTAGTGCGAGATGGCGGCATCATTGACGGCGAGTATCTGCAGCGTGTGGGTATCGAAGATCCACATGGGGCTCGGATGCTGCTCGAACAGCAACCGGTAGCGCGTTTCGCTGGCACGACGGGCTTCGGTGGCGAGTTGGCGTTCGGTGGCGTCCTGAGTGAGGATGAGCCCCGCGATCACGTTGCCCTGGTCGTCCGTAATCGGAATGCCGTGTGTGGAAACGAGTGAGTCTCCGTACACGACATCCAGGTCCACGTTCTCACCTTCGAGTACGGCCATGTATTGCGGTTGAATGGCCGAAGCGATGCCCGACGGCCATGCCTCGTGGATGGTGCGCCCAACGAGCATTTCCCGCGTGAGGCCACTCGTGGCCAGGCCCGCTCCCTCGGCAAATCGGTAGCGCAGGTTGCGATCGAACAGCACCACCACCCCGTTGGGGAAGTTCTTCAGCACGATACGACTGAGGCTTTCGCTGAGGCGATCTGACAGAATGCTGGACTCTTCGATGCCGGACTGTTGCAAAAGCTCGGAGAGCTGTTCGATGGAGTAGGGCTCCGACGGCCGTGCAAACACCTCCACGAGGGTGAGGCCGTGAGCGGCGCCGCCGCGGGGCTTCGTGAGGCGGATGGTGCGAAGCTCGCCCGAAACCATGGCGTCCACGTGCGGCGAACCACTGGATGCATCCAGGCTGTCGAGACCGCGAAAGACTTCGCGCGCATGTTCGCGAGCTTCTTCGTGCTCCTGCCACCAGGGCGACTCCCAGAACGGAAGTCCGGGGAGCGACTCCGCCACGACGCCCCACTCGTGCATCGTGGCTGCATTCACGTAAAGCCAGCGTCCCTCGGCATCCAGAACACCCAGGTAACCGGCGGACGACGAAAGAAGCGACTGGAACGTTGCCGCATCCGCGCTCGCCGCGGTGCCGGCAGGAGTTTCAGGAGTCACGCGGAGCTGCTCGACCTGCGGGTGAAACGGGCTGCAAGACCATCGAACCTCTGAACAACACAATGTGCAAGTACAGTGCTGCGGGCTCAACAATCAGTTGAGAGTGAGGCCCGCTGCCTGGAGCGCGGCCCAGGCGGTTTCGGGGTGTACTACGTCGCCATGCGCACCGGAGGGCGCGGGCCCATGGCGAATCACCTTGTCGCCGTTCAGGTTGTACCACCTTCCACGTTCGAGCTCGTAGGGCTCACCCTCCCCATGCAGCGCCAGGTGGCCGGCGTCTACAGCCTGGGCGCCGTTGTCGCCCATGGCGCCCCAGCGCGAAACCGGATCGTCAATGGCGGAGGCATCCTGCCGTGCAACGAGAGATACGAGCGGGTAGGCGTAGCGAATGGCGGTGTCATGCCTGGAATGAGTTGCCAGTAGCGGACCATCCACGCGGCTGGTCATGCCATTCAGATGACCCGCGCGCTGCGGATCGTGAGGCAGCCGGCTCGCAAAGGAATAGTGGGAGAACGCACCCTGCAGGAGCAGCAGCGACTTGACCGGCGAGTGCGCGCCCTCCGCTGAAGAACCCAGACCCTTCAGCGCATACGAAACCAGACGTGCGCCGAAGGAGTGCCCCACGAGGTGAACGCGAACGTCCGGTGCGTGCCTGGCGACCTCGGCGAGGAGCGGTCCGAGTCCGTCCTGCCCCACGATTCCCGCGCGTCGCTTCATGGTCCAGTAGCCAAGCAGGCGAAATGCGCCGCGGGCTCCGCGCCAGAGCTTGCCGAACGCGCCGGCGGATGCGGCGCCACCAGGTTGCCGCGACGGCGGCTCGCGATCGGCCAGCGTTTCCAGGAGTTCGCGCCAGTCGGCCGCGAACAGCGCATCGCCTTCGAGCGCGTCTTCGTCAGGCAGCCGTGCAGCCGGTGAAGACGTATGCTCCGTAAGCTCGTCCAGCGCCAGCCTGCGAAGCCCGCTCATGAATTCCTCCAGTGCGCGCTCGGAATCCGGCTGGCTGTTCAGCAGCGATATCAGCCCCGCGGCCTCGGTGCGCTCGTCAGGCTCGGTGAAAAGCGCGAGGGCGGCGCTGGCTATTGCGTCCGTTGAAAGCGTGTGAGCCGGCTCGGCAACTGCATCGGATGCCGACAGACCGGACAGCCTGGCAGCACCGCCCTCCGAACCGGGTTGCGATGCGTCGTGGGGAAGGGTGTCATTCGCATCGGGCCAGTGGACGGATGGCCAGAGCACCCCAGCATAACCGACCTTCGCGCCCGGGCGTGTACCGTGCACCGAGAGCAGTCGTGCGCACTCACCGAACAGCCGGTGGTAGAGCGTGGTGGCAGAGAGGCTGTCGTTGTTCCAGCCGTGTGCGAGGAAGAAGACATCCGTGGCTCCACGCTCGCCGATGAGGTCTGCGAACGTGCGAGCAATGTCACTGCCTCCCGCCGGGCGTCCGCGCCTGTCCAGCGACACCAGCCAGAGCGGCGCGCCCTGAACCGTGGCGGCCGACTCGTGTGAGTGCGCTGCGTACCGGGTGCTCATACGGACTGAATTGCGCGCATGAGGTCAACGAGACCATGACCTTCGAAGTAGCGCTCCCGCCCCAGCGACGTTGCGCTGGACAGGAAGATGCGCTTTACCTCGTCAGGCTTCAGGATGAACTCACGGCGTATGGAGAGGAATGCCGCGATGGCGCCGGATACGTGTGGTGCTGCCAGGCTGGTGCCGCTGTCGTCCACGTAGGCGGCAGTTGCGCGCGTAACGCCGGGAAGCGCGCTCCGGGCCCTTCCGGCCGCGCAGGACGTTATGCGCTCGCCCGGCGCCACCAGGTCCGGCTTCATTCGACCGTCACCGGTAGGACCCTTGGATGAGAAGTACGACACGCCATATGTATGCGGACTGTCACCATGCGTGGAGCCAACCGTGATTGCAAGATCCGCGTTGCCGGGGTCGTTGATCGTGCTGGACAACCCAACCTTGGTCTGGCGCGGGATCGCGTCGAGACGAGCGTAGCCGGTGTTGCCGGCAGCCACGACCACCACAACGCCGCTCCTGACCAGCCTGTCCACCTCAACGCACAGCGGGCTCTGGCCGCACGCGAACATCTCCGCGTCGAACTCGTATCCCACGCTCAGGTTCACGCCGTGCACACGAAGCAGGCGCGGGTCTCCATTCACCTCGTCATGCAGGTATTGCAGCGCACGAATGATGTCGCTGGTGCGTCCATGACCATCTGCGTCGAGCACCTTGAGCGAGACAATGCGGCAGGCCGGAGCAACACCGCGAAGTGAATGCGCGCGCACTCGCCGGCGCCTCACGAGCCGCCGCTTCACACCATCATCAGTTTCTCCCGAAGCAGCCACGTACGCGTGCTCGAACACCGCAACGCGGGACTCCGCATGATCGGTGTGCAGGCCGCCGGCAATGATTCCCGCCACATGCGTGCCGTGCCCCGACTCGTCCTTCAGGGCGGCAGCGGCAGACGACTCCACGCTATCCCCGTGCCCGCTGGTGAAGTCGCGGTGCAGTTCCACGATGGCGGGGTCCAGAAGCGTGTGAGCCTCCGGCTCGCGGGCACTGCCGAAGTGCGGATGCCTGGCATCCACGCCCGAATCCAGCACTGCCCACACTATGCCCTCACCCGATGCCTCGTATGCACGCACGGCAGCGTCTGCCTTTACCGTGGCAACCGAACGATCTATGAGCGCGCGAACCTGGAAGTCCGGCCAGATCTTGTAAATGGCCCTGCGCCGCGGGTCGGGTTCGAGTGAGCCCTCGGTTGCGGGCGAGGCACTGTCGTCATTCGCCTCGCCCGACCCGGCCGCCGCATCGTCCGCCGCAACCAGCGTCTCCACTTCCGCAAAGCTGAGCGTGCAGCGGTAGTACGATCGCGCAATCCGCTCCCACCGGTTGCGCGCTCGCGGAAACCGCCTGGTGAGAAGCTCCTCCAGTGCAGTAGCTGCCTTCTCGGGCCCGCCCGCGTGCAGCAGGTTGAGCTCGATCACGTAGTTACCGCGCTCGCTGCCACTGCCGAGTCCAAGACGAACGCGCTCGTCAGGATCGTGCAGCACCGGCGGAATTACGGAACGGCCGAGATTTGAGCGGAACAAGGGCGGTTCTCGGGTTTCAGTGTTCAGTTGAAGCCAGGGGGCTACCGGCCGCTGCTCACCCTCGCTCCCTCCCTTACCTCATCGCCGGGGTAAAGAATCACCACCTCGCCGTCCTGCAATCCCTCGATCACCTCGGCGCTCTGCTCACCGCGAATGCCAACCTGAATGGAGCGGCGCCGAGCCTTGCCGTCTTCGATAACGAAAGTGGACCAGCCTGACCCATCGCGGAAGAGGGCACTTGTGGGGATGTGCAGCGCATTCTCCCGCCTCGCAAGCTCGATGCGGGCATCCACACGAAAACCATCGCCGAGCGATGCGAGCAGCGCGGCCGGTGAGTTGGCGGTAGTGCCGGATTCCCGGGCGCCGCGCGGTACGGAGCTGGATGACTCAGGAGACAATCCCCGGGATGCGCCGTCGCCCGCAACGAAATCCAGGATCACGTCCACCCGCTGCTCTTCCACACCCAGAGCCGAGATCTTGGTAACGGCGCTCGGCTCCACGCGGCGCACGCGAGCGGGGATCTCGCCGTCGCCGGTGACGATGCTCGCGGGTGCACCGGCGGCAACATTCACTGCATCCTGGGTGAGCAGGTCTGCAACGATCTCCAGCGAGCCGGCGTCTCCGAGTTCAATGACGGGCGAGCCTGCGGCGATCAGGCCTGGCCCGCGTGCCAGTATCCGAAGCACCTGGCCGCCAGCGGGCGCACGCAGGCTCAGGGTGCCGCTGCTGCCAAGGGATTGAGGGGGCGCGACGGCTATCCGGGCGGCGGCCAGCTCGGATTCAGCGGAGCGAACGGCGCCTTCGGCGGCCGCGAGCGAGGACTGTGCGGCGTCCAGTGCTCGCTCGGCTTGCTCGAGTTCGCGCGGTGCCAGCGCGCCGGCAGCCGCGAGCGCTCGTACGCGTTCGAGCTCGCGAACCGCAAAATCGCGGTCGCCCCGGGCACCCTGCAGAACCACCCGCGCCTGCTGCAGGCGGGCGGCAGCGGCGTCCCTGCGGGCAATGGCGTCTGCTCGGGTGCGCGGATCGAGAAGCGCAGAGGTGGCCGGCCGGATGCGCGCAACTTCGCCGTCGTCAGAAATGACGTCGCCCGGGTCCAGCGTAACGCGCTCCAGCGTACCCGTAACCGGCGCAACCAGCGTGTAGCGATCGCGAACGCGGGTTCTTGCTTCAGCGGTGAGGGACACGGCAAGCGGGCCGCGAGCGACAACGGCGCTCTCCACCGATACCCGGGATGGGCGCAGTGCCAGGTAGAGCAGGAGGAGTGCGACAACGCCGGCACCGATCCAGATTGCGCGCCTGCGCCATGGACTGGAGTTGCCGTTCGTGTCTGAACTGGAATCCTTTCGCGCCATCATTCCGGAGCCTTGAGAACCTGTACCATGTCCAGCTTGTATATGCGGCGCATTACGAGCAGGGCGCTCGTGAGGCCGGAGAGAAGCACGACGAGTGCGGCAAGAAGAAGAGTGGACGGCTCCACGACTGCGGGAACGCGGAATACGTTCGTGGACACCCACTTCGAGATGATCACGGCGAACAGGTATCCTATTGCCGCACCAACGGGGAGTGCGGCCACAACCTGAACGCCGAGTTCCGACAGCAGCAGCGACGAAACCTCGCGGTTGCGAAAGCCGAGAACCCTGAGCACGCCGAGATCCCGAGCGCGTTCCGCAAGCGCGATGCGAGCGCCGTTGTACACCACCCCAACGGCAATCACGGCACTGAACATGGCGAGAAAGAGCGACATTTGCAGCAGCAGGCCGGCGTATTCCTCGCGGAACTGGCGCACGCCCACGGCGCGTTCGGTTACGCCGGCCACGCGCGGCGCGCGTTCGAGCCACGCGATAACGCTGTCCATGCGGGCCGGGTCCACGCTGAGGAGGGCGCCGGTGGCGGCGGGCTGCTCTCCCAGCAGCGCAGCGAGCGCGTGGTAGTCCATCACGGCACCGCCGCCTACCGGTTCATCGGTAATGCCGGCCACCTGCACGTGTGCAGTACGGCGGTCGTCTTCCAGGAACTGCACAGTTACGCTGTCTCCGGCACCGAGCTGCAGTTCAGTGGCGAGCCAGCGGGTGAGGAGCACGCCGTCAGGCGGCAGCGGAACGGGCTGGAGGTCTGCGCCGAGCAGGCGCCGCAGCTCGGAGTCTGGAATGCGACCTTCCACCGCTACGTTCTCGCTCAGGTGTCCGGAACGAAGGCGGGCGGGCGCAATGCGCATGGGCTCAACGCGGTGTACGCCGCGAAGGTGCGCCAGGTCGTGCCTCACGCGAAGTGGAACCGCGCGGTCGAAGGACACGGCCATGTCTTCGCGCTGAACATGACTGAACTGCACGTCCATGAGTGCGTTTACGCCGTCCATCAGTGCGCCGGCAGTGACCATGATGGCCATGCTGAAGGCGATGGCAACGATGGCAACCGCCGTACGACCGGGACGTCTGCCGATCTCGCGAAGGACCATGCGTCCGCGCGCGGAGAGGAGGCGTCCCATGCCCGTGCGTTCGAGTATGGTTGGGTGGTAGCTGGGAGGTGGCTCCGGGCGCATGGCGGCGGCCGGGGCGAGTGCTGCGGCGTTGCGCACCGCGCGACGTGAGCCAGCGAGCGCGGCGAAGAGGCTTACTCCCACCGCGACCGCTATGTGCAGAGGGTGGAGCGCGAACTCCAGGTTCGGCAGGCGGAAGAAGTCCTGGTACAGGTTCACGAACACCCTGCCCAGCCACCAGCCGGCCAGGATGCCGATCAGGCTGCCGAGTGCGACGATTATGACCGCGAACCGCCTGAAGTGACTTGCGACTTCAGCGTTGGAGTAGCCGAACGCCTTGAGCACGGCCACGATGCCTCGCTGGGTTCCCACGAGCCTGGCGAGTACGACGTTGAGCAGGAAGGCCGCCACCGCCAGGAAGATCACGGGAATGACGATGGTAGTCACCCGCAGCGACTCCAGTTCCGACTTGAGGGTCTGGTACGAGAACTGGTCTGCGCGTGGAATCGTGCCCCGCGAGCCGTATGGGGCGAGCAGGGAGTCGAGGCGTGCGCGCACGTCAGGCTCGGATGCGCCCGGAGCGAGCGATATGGACAGGTCGTTGAAGGCGCCGTCCATGTCCAGTGCGCTGGCGATCTCGCGGCGGGGGATCCAGAAGATACCGTATCTCTTATCGTCAGGCAGGAAGTCACCCGGCTTCACGACATATACGTACTCCGAGCTCACTGCAACACCGCTGATGCGGATCGGGGTGAGGCGCCCTTCGAGTATTGCGTGAACGGTGTCGCCCGGGCCCAGCTCGCGCGCCACTGCGAAGCCTTCGCTGACCACGGCCTCACGAGCGCCGCCGGCGATGCGAGGGGCTGGCCAGCCGCCGGCACGGAGCACCGGAACGTTGAGCGCGGGCAGCGGCGGGTAGTCGTTCGGCAGGGACACGAAGTGTGCCATTGCGCGATCCGACGGGTTGTCCATCAGGAGCCTGGCATCTGCCACGACGCGCGTTTCAACCGAGGCAATTCCAGGAATCTCGCGCACCCGTTCGGCAAGGTGCTCGGGAGCACGCGTAAGGTTCACGAACAGGTTGGCGAAGCGGGAGCTGCGATAGAAATTGTCGGTTGCTCCCTGCAGAGCCGAGAGTGCACCCGCCATGCTGATGATGACCGACACGCCGGATGCCACCACGACCGCAATGCTGGCCACCTGCCCGCGCATTCGACCGAGCTCGCGAAAGAGCTTGCGGTTGAGCGTCTTCATGGCCTACCAGCGTATATCGTGAGGCGGCACGCGCTGCTCATTGTGCTCGTCGGATACCACGAGTCCGTCTGCAAGCCGAAGAACCCGGTCACCCAGCCCCGCCATCGCGGCATTGTGCGTGATGATGAGGGTGGTGGTGCCGAGTTCGCTGTTCAGGCGCTCGATCACCTCCATCACCAGCACGCCGGTTTCAACGTCGAGGGCACCGGTAGGCTCGTCGCAGAGGAGAAGGTCAGGCCGGCGGGCGATGGCGCGCGCTATCGCCACGCGTTGCTGCTGACCACCAGAAAGCTGTGACGGGAAGTGGTGAATGCGGTCGCTGAGCCCAACGCGGTCCAGCGCCTCGTCAGGTTTCATCGGATTGGACGCGATGTCCGTAACCAGCGCCACGTTCTCCAGTGCCGTGAGACTCGGGATGAGATTGTAGAACTGGAAGACGAACGCCACGCTCTCCCGGCGGTACTCGGTGAGCTGCTTCTCCGAGGCGCGCGTGAGGTTCTGATTGCGGTAGAACACCGAGCCGGTGGTGGCGGTCTCGAGTCCGCCCAGGATGTTGAGCAGGGTGCTCTTGCCGCTGCCGGACGGCCCGAGGATCACCACCAGCTCGCCGCTCGTGATATCCAGGTCAACACCGCGAAGTGCGCGAACGTCAACCTCGCCCGCGCGATACGTCTTGGTGAGCTCGCGGACGGAGAGTACGGCTTCTGCGGGCGAAGGCCGCGCGGCGGAGGCAGCAGTCACAGTGGGAAGTCTAGCGGCGTGGAGCAATCCACTATGTCGGCACCCGGCGGGATTTGCGGTATCAGCACGGTTCGCGGGCCGAAGCGAGCGATCCGGAATAGATTACCGCCATGCTGACGGCAACGCTTTTCGTGCTGCTCCTTCTCATTGCGGTGAATGCGCTGTACGTGGCGGCCGAGTTTGCGGCGGTGAGCGTGCGGAAGGCGCGCGTGCGCCAGGCGGCGGAGAACGGCAACTACTTCGCGCGCAAACTGCTCCCTGTTCTCGCGCAGCCGAGGCAGCTGGACGACTACATAGCAGCCTGCCAGATCGGGATCACGCTTTCGAGCCTTGTGGCAGGGGCGTACGGCCAGGCTCGGCTGTCACAGGTGTTGAGGCCGATGTTCGAGGGGTGGGGCGGGATGCAGGCAGCGGGTGCAGAATCCACTGCCGCGCTGGTGGTGCTCATCGGGCTCACGGTGTTCCAGATGACACTCGGCGAGCTGCTGCCCAAGTCGGTGGCGCTGCGGCTGCCCACGCAAACGGCCTTTGCAACCGTGGTGCCGATGCGGTGGTCGCTGGTGCTGCTGCGCTGGTTCATACGGGTGCTGAACGGCAGCGGTGCGTGGATACTGCGGCGGCTGGGAGTGCGGGTGCTGGGGCACGGGCACATTCACTCGCCGAGCGAGATCGAGTACCTGGTGGTGGAGAGCAGGCATGGCGGGCTGCTGTCGCAGGTGGAGACGCGCAGGCTGCGCAGGGCGCTCAAGCTGAGTGTGAACACGGCGGCAGAGGTGATGGTTCCGCGAGTGCATGTTGTGGCGCTGGACGTGACGTCCACGCTGGATGAGGCGCGTGCGCTGCTGGACGAGCGTCCGTTCACGCGTGTGCCGGTGTACGAGGAGAGCATAGATCGGATCGTGGGGCTGGTGCATGCGCGGGACGTGGTGATCGCGGTGCATGACGAGGCTTCCGGAGCCGGGGGAGGCGGGTCGCGCGATGGTGCCGTGGGGGTTGGCGGGGAGAATGCGGATGGCCGGGCGCTGTCGCGGCTGGTGAGGCCGATACTGGTTGTGCCGCAGAGCCTGACGATGGACAGGCTTCTCGCGCGGATGCGCGCCGAGCATCGTACGATGGCGGTGCTGCTTGACGAGTACGGTGGCACGGCCGGCATCGTGACGATGGGAGACATTCTCGATGCGCTGATCGGCGGGCTGGCGGATGAGTTCAAGGGTGTGGGTCCACAGGCCGAAGTGCTGTTGGACGGCCGGGTGAGGTTGCCCGGCGCATTGCCGTTGCACGAGGCGCTGGACGCGGGCGTTCCGTGGGAGAGCTCGGCGCATACCGTGGCGGGTTACCTGCTGGATGAGCTGCAGCGTTTGCCGGACGAGGGCGAGGTGGTGGAGGCGGGCGGGGTGAGTGTGCTGGTGGAGAAGGTGACGCACCATGCGATTGCGAGCGTGCTGGTGAAGTTGCCGGAGCCTGACGAGGAAGGTGAGGATGCCTGAGTCCTTCGTCGAGGTACTGGTGACGTTGCTGATCGTGGCGGCGCTGATCGCGCTGAACGCGTTGTTCGTGGCGGCGGAGTTTGCGGTTGTGGGTGCGCCGCGATCGGCGCTTGAGCAGCATGCGCGAGCGGGGAGTAGCGCGGCGCGCTGGGTGTCTGCGGTGATAGATCATCCGGTGCGCCGAGACAGGTTCATTGCAACGGCGCAGCTGGGGATAACGCTCGCTTCGTTAGGGCTCGGCATGTACGGTGAGCACAAGCTTGCCGAATGGCTGAATGCGCTGTTCGTGGAATGGGGGTTGGGCGGCCTGGCGATGGCCCACGTGCTGGCGAGCGGAATCGCGATAGCGCTGCTCACCTACTTTCACATCGTGATCGGCGAGATGGTGCCGAAGTCGCTTGCCCTGAGCAATCCGACGGACACGGTGTTGAAGATCGCGATGCCCATGCGCGTGATCCAGTTCGTCACGTTCCCGTTCGTGTACGTGCTGAACGGTACGGGTAACCTGTTGTTGCGTGCGCTGGGCCTGTTCGAGGCGGGTGAGTCCGAGCAGTTCCGCACACCGGAGGAACTGGCGTTCATCGTGGAAGAGAGCCAGGCAGGTGGATTGCTGCGCGAGGAGTCTGCCGACATTCTGCAGGAGCTGCTGGAGTTCGGTGACCTGCGTGCGCGTGAGGTGCTCGTTCCGCGCGTGCAGGTGGTAGGCATTCCGCTGGGTGCAGACCGGGCTCAGGTGCTGGAGGCGATGCGGGAGACGCCGCATACCAGGTATCCGGTGTACGACGGAGGTATTGACCACGTGGTGGGGATGCTGCACGTGAAGGACGTGCTGCGCCGCATGGGTGAGATGGGCGAGGTAACGCCGGCGGTGGTGAGGCCGGTGCCGTTCGTGCCGGAGACCGCGACCACGGAAGAGGTGCTGGCGGCGATGCGTCGAACGAGGTCGCAGATGGCGGTGGTGCTCGACGAATACGGCGGGACTGCCGGTATCGTTACGGTGGAGGATCTCTTCGAGGAGGTGGTTGGGGAGATCAGCGATACGGAGGAGGTGCCGCCGGAGCGTCACGACGAGCAGGGTCGTTTGCACCTTGCGGGCACCGTGCGCCTGGAGGATGCGGCTGATGCGTTAGGTATTGCGCTGGAGCACGAGGAGGTATCCACCGTGGGCGGACTGGTGCTGTCCATTCTCGGAAGGGCGCCGCGTGTGGGGGATGAAGTGGTGTGGGAGGAGGCGCGTTTCCAGGTGGTGGAGGTGGAGGGGCACGGCGTGACGGAGGTGCTGGCGGAGGTAGTGGGGGAACCGCAGGCGGGGAGCGACGGTACCGAGTAGGCGGTTGCCGGGAGATCGTAAGGGCAGGCGGAAAAGGGTTACGGAGAGAGCCGAGTGAGATCGCGCGATTATCGGAGACATCAGCAGGATCGGATGAAGCGCAAGGTGCGTGGCTACTACGGTGGATATGCTTCCAGTGGTGTGCGTGCGCACGGCAAGGTTGCGGGTACGCGGAAGCTTTGTTCGTGCTGGATGTGCGGCAATCCGAGAAGGCACCGTGGCGAAGAAACGGTGCAGGAACGGCGTGAACCGGCTGGAGTCTCATGACCTCACAGGGCCCGTCCACGCCCGCACCCTTTCCACGTACGTAAACCGATCGAACAGCACGATCATCAGGGTCAGCAGCCCAACCAGGAACAGGAATGTTCCCATAGGTGGATGCTCGGCTCTCCTGGCCAGCACAAGCCCGGTAACCAGCGCGATCCCGGTGTTGGCCACACCCATCACGCCCAGCTCCAGGAAAAACGACCCCCACGTAACGCCCCGGCGCGACAGCCAGTGGCTGAACAGTGAACTGATCCCGATGATCGCGCCGGTCGTAACAGCCGTCGTCAGCAGGCCGAGCCTGGGTCCCGGCAGGATGCCTCCGAAGATGAGCGTCACCAGCGAGACCAGTATGACTTTCTCCACGAAGGTCCACCCGAAGAAAGCGGTTGGCTGAGTTCGCACGGGCGCTGCGGGCCATCCCATGTGCGCTGCCTGGGCATTCGCATTCCAGGCGGCAGCCCAGCTTCCCGGCGGCACCAGTCTCCATGCCGCACGACAGATCAGTGCGAACGCAACCACGCCTGCCGCGAGCGCCAGCGTTATGCCCGGGCGGTTGGTGAGCGCCACTACCCAGGCACTGTCCAGCGGAACCCTGAACACCTGCTCCTTCAGGAAATCGGTGGCGTCCATCTCCGCGATATGCAGCCACCACTCCTGCGGGAGCTTGAGGAACATCCAGATGCCCAGCGCCATGGCCGTCAGGCGGCCGCTGCTCCACGCGAACGGGTTGCGCGTTACCTTCGCAGCCTCGATTGCAACGAAGTAGTACTCGAAGGTGTTGGCGAATATGAGCAGCAGCCAGCGCGCATCGAAGTACTCGAAGAGCATCACGCCCACCAGGCGGTAGTACCAGAGGGCTCGACCAAGATGGAAGGCAGGCCCGTCGTCCCAGTTCCTGATGGTGGACGCGTACGCGATGGTGAGGTAGTAGATGTCCAGGGCCTTGTCGAACACCTGGTAGCCGTCGAGCGCTGCCGGTGCGGCGGCTTCATAAACCCAGCGGTCCACGCCATCCAGGAACATGGCCGCAATTATCCCGGGAAAGGGGAATCGCGGGATGATCAGCGGCACGAGCAACCGTGCCACGATGATCGCGATCACCACGTGACGCCCCTGCCTCCGGTCGTCACATTCGCGTCGGTTCGCTGCCTGACGCCAACTGCATCATGGCCATTCTGCCAACTGGAAGCATCGGGGTATCAGATAGTCCAGCGATCATTCACCAGGCCGATAACCCACACCCTGTCGTTCTCGTGCAGCAGCACCACGCGCAGGCTGGCCCAGTCCATCCCGCCGTACTGCTCGGTGCCCGGCACATAGTATTCCACGAACGTCGTGTTCTCCATCGGGAACGCCTCGCGCAGGTTCACCAGTGAATTGCCGCTCTCCACGATCTCGTTCGGCGCGCCCTTCTCGGCGCCGTTGAAGTCGTGCAGGTAGAGGAAGCGCGTGTAGTACTCTGCGAACGTGAAGTCCAGCGGATCACCGGTTCCGTCTGCGGTGCCCCAGTGGCGCACCATCACATCGTTGCCAAGCGCGGCGATTTCTTCCGGCATCAGGCGCTGGGTGTCGCTCGTGTCAATGTGGCCATAGGGCGCGAAGCGAATGCCGTGCGTGGGGTGTGCAAGTGCAGCGAGATCGCTCCAGCGCAGCTCGTCCACGGCTGCAACCACCAGGTCGGCCACGTTCGTTACCGACATCGTGTCCGGCATGCCGGTGCCGGGAGCGGCATCCAGGAGCGCGGGAGCGCTGCCGGCCAGGGCCGAGTCGGGGCTGTCAGCGCCGGAGCTGCCTGCAGGCTGGATGTCACCAGTGCTGCAGGCTGCCAGCAGAGTTGCCGCGAGTGCAGTGATCGTGAGGCGTGTCGGCTTGTTCATGGACCTGGTTGGATGAGGGAACAGCTGAGCTACCGGTGAGATGCAGCGCGAAACCCAAGGATGTCGTTCACCCACCTGACGAGAGGGAGCAGTGTTCGCATTGCGCGCTCCAGCTCATCCGGCAGGGACGGGCTGGTGACCGTGTCGTTGTCGAGCATCTGCCATGCGGTGAAGGAGCGGTGCCGAAGCAGGCTGTCGGTGGCAGGGTGTGCCTGGAAGCCGCGCGGGAGCCGCGTAAGGCGCCCCTCCTCGCTCAGCCCGCCGTAGCGCCGCTTGAATGCGCGGTCAGACACGATACGGCCAAGCTCCTCGGGATCGTTTACGATCGCATCGCGCAGCTTGCGAAGCACCGGCGGCGGAGGCATGTAGATTCCACCGCCAACGAAGCTCTCGCCCGGCTGGATGTGCACATAATATCCCGCAGCTCCCATGGTTCTGCCAGCCGCACCCGCCGCCGACACATCACGATGGTAAAGCAGGAACGCCGCATGGCGCTTGTAGGGTGACTTATCGTTGGAAAAGCGGATGTCACGATGAATCCGGAAAATCGAACGTCTGGGGCTGCCGGTCAGCTCTGGCGCAAAGTCAGCCAGGCGAACATCCATCTCCTCGACCAGAGCTCGCAGCGGTTGCAGCAGAGTTCGTTCATAGCGCTCCCGGTTCGCAGTGAACCACTCGCGGTCGTTGTTGCGCGCGAGTGATCTCAGGAAGCGCAATCCGTCTGCAGGTATGGCCGTGAAGTCTGCATTGTCCTGTCGCATTCAAGCTCGCTCTTCCTTCAGGTAGTCTCGGAACTGCCGCCACGTTCTGCTGCGAAGCTGCAGCGCAGGCATTCGGTTCAAGTTGAACTCATCCCAATTTCCAGGCATGTCCACCCTTCACTCGGTACTGAGACGAAGCCTTCCGGCTGATGCGTACGCAGAACTCGAACCGGACCTGCGTCGCCTGGCCAGGCGTTGCTCTCCTCAAACGGGGGACATCTGGCAACTCGGTGAAGATGCCGAGTCGTCGCCTCCGCGCCACCTGCCTGTGGAGCCGTGGGGCAGGAGGGTAGACGAGATCGAGCTGTCTGCCGCGTGGAGGGAGCTCGATCGAATCGCGACGGAAGAAGGCCTGGTTGCCACAGGTTACGAACGACGCCTGGGTGACTTCGCACGCGCCGAACAGATGGTGCGGCTGTTCCTGTTCCACCCGGCATCCGCAACCTGCACGTGCCCGCTGGCCATGAGCGATGGTGCGGCACGCGTGCTGGAGCTTCATGGCACCACGGAGCAGCGCGCGGGTGCGTTCCGGCACCTCACGTCGCGAGATCCCGCGGATGCATGGACGTCGGGCCAGTGGATGACCGAGCGGACCGGGGGCTCGGACGTGTCGGGTACGTCAACGATTGCGCGGCGTGAGGGTGACCAGTGGCGGTTGTTCGGCCACAAGTGGTTTGCGTCGTCACCCAGTTCACAGGTGGCGATGGCGCTGGCACGGGTGGACGGAGGGCAGGGTCTTTCCCTTTTCCTCGTGAGGCTGCGCGATGAGCAGGGTGCGCTGCAGGGCATTCGGATCGAACGCCTGAAGGACAAGCTGGGAACGCGTGCGCTGCCCACCGCAGAGCTCACTCTGCAGGGTGCGCACGCGGAGCTGGTTGGAGAAGTGGGGCACGGCGTGCGTGCGATTTCGAGCATGCTGTCAATAACGAGGGCATACAATGCCACGTGTGCGGCCGCGGGCATGCGCTACGCCGTTGACCGGGCGCGCGAGTACGCCGGGCAGCGAGATGCCTTCGGCGCGCTCCTTCTGCAGTTGCCTGCGCACCGAGAACTGCTTGCCGAGCTGGAGGTGGAGGCCACCGGAGCCTTTCACCTGGCCTTTCATACGGCGCTGCTGCTGGGGCGTGACGAGTGCGGCACGGCCCGGGAGGCCGAGAGTGCGCTGCTAAGGCTGCTGGTCCCAATGGCCAAGCTCTATACCGGAAAGCAGGCGTCTGCAGTAGCCAGCGAGGTGCTGGAATGCTTCGGCGGGGCGGGCTACATCGAAGACACCGGCATTCCCCGGCTCCTCCGCGACGCACAGGTACTGTCCATATGGGAGGGCACCACGAATGTCCTCTCACTGGACATTCTGCGTGCATTCTGGCGTTCTGACACGGATCCCCTGGGCGCCTGGCTGGCGGAAGTGGACAGATGGGCCACCCGCGCGGCAAGTGATCCGGCGCTCGCAGACGGCGGACGTGCGGTGAGGCAGGCCTCTCGGCGCATCGTTACCTACGCCCGGGCCACGCTCGATGCGAAGGATCCGGAAGGTGCGCAGGCCGGCGCCCGCGCGTTCGCCTTTTCGCTGGCGCGTACCACCATCGGCGCGCTGATGCTGGATCATGCCCGCTGGGCGCGCGCCGAGGGTGATCCGGATGCGGCGCATGCTACCGAGGCCGCGCGCAGGTGGTGCAGGAAGGATCTGTCTCCCCTCGCAGGGGCAAGCCCCGAGGAGAGGGACGAGGTTGCGGTGCTGCTGGGCGAGGTGGACGAGTCGCCGGGCGCTGGCGCTTTGCCCGGGTCTGGTGAGTCAGCGGAAGCTGCTGCAGCGCAGGAAGGCGGCGGCCTGGCGGGAGCTGAAGTGTTCCCCGGGACTGGCGAATAGCGGGCCGAAGAGTCGTTGTTCGACCGTGTTGAACTCGCGTGCAGAGCAGCGCACGAGCAGGCGTTCGGGCTGGCAGGGTGGGCTTTGCCCGCGTGACGGAGGACACCTGAGAACGCACTCGCCCACGTATTCCCGGTATCCGGACCCGGAAGCTGGCATTGGGGGTATCACCCTTGCGAAAGGAGGGACTGCCGCGTGCCCGCGTGGTGCCGGAAATCCCGGTGATTTGTCGAACCTCTTCTGAAGGAGTGTTCACATGCCCCAATTCACGTTCTCGCTGTCCAACGTCGGTCAGATGCGCGAGGCAGGAATCGTTCAGAGTGAGTCGTTCACCGACGCGCTCGACACGATAGACCAGAATTGCGCTCTCACCGAGGGTGACACCCTGGAGATCGGGGTCTCGGGTTTCCCGCCTGCGCGGTTCGAGCGGGTGCGAAGCTCCGAGGGAATCATGGACTGGCAGCTTCACGGGCGACTGGCCGCGTGAAGCTGCTCACAGGGAGGAAAAACCGGCGCCGGCCACAGCCTGGCGCCGGTTTTTCGTTTCCGGCCTGGGCGGATTCACAACGACCTTGCCTGTTGCAGCCCTGCAACAGAGTGCAGCGCCACGGCTGACAGTCGGGCCGGCTACCTGCCGCGCGCTTCGATGTCCCAGCGGGTTTCCACCACGGTGCCGCGTGCGCCATGGATCTGGTCGAAGAGGTGCACCACGTAGCACACGTGGTTGGGGATAATCCTCACCGTGTCACCAACCTTCGGCTTCCAGTCGCTGCTGCTGAGGTCGAGTATGCCATGCTCCTCGGACATCCTGCTCACGGTGACCTCGGGCCTGTCCAGGAGCGCGCCCCAGCCGCCGGTGTCGCTGGGAAGGGGCTCCCGGCCCAGTGACTTGCTGCCGGCGTCGATCACCGCCTGCCCCGGGATGGCGGTACTCACCACGGTGGCCAGAACCGTGAGCGCGCAGTCTTCCAGCTCGCATGCGCCGAGTTCCGCGGTAGTACGATCGTTGTATACGTAGGTGCCCGGACGAACTTCGGTAACTCCCGGTACCTCGTGTATGCGCCAGGCAATGGGCGTGGCGCCGCCACTCACCACCTGCGGCTTGAACCCGCCTGCTTCGAGTGGTTCCAGGAAGTGCGCCAGCCGGTCGCCCAGCTCCGCCAGCATGGGTCCGGTACTGCCGCCTATCGAGCGAATGTTGCCGGGGTAGAAGGCCACGCCGCGCCAGCGGAGCCAGTCGTCGTCGGAAGCGCGGGCTGCAAGCGCCAGAAGTTCGAGTGGCGTCTGCACTCCCACGCGACGCATGCCGGTGTCAACCTCCACGTACACGCCCACCACGCGTTCCGAGTCTCGTGCGGTGTCGGCCAGCCTGTCCATTGCCTCCAGCGAGTCGAGGCTGACGGTGAGGCGCACGCTGTCGGGGAGCGTCATCAGGCGGATGGTCTTTCGCCGGTTGACTGGCGGGTGCATGAGGACGAGGTCATCCGTAAGGCCGGACATGACCTCCATCTCGTGAGGCGTGGCACACGAGAGGCCCGCTGCGCCAAGCCGCAGCTGCTCGGCCGCCACACGAGTTGACTTGTGCGTCTTCACGTGCGGCCGAAGCTGAAGCCCGTGCACCGCGCAGTATGCAGCCATGCGATCGAGATTCTGCGCAAGGATGTCGAGGTCAACTACCAGCGACGGTGTCTCGAGTTCGTGAAGGAAAGTGGGCATGGGGGCAGCAGTAGGCAGTACCAGGTACTTAGCAGTACAGTAGCCGGTGCGTTACGAACCGAACACTGACAGGAGCGCACGCGTGCCCAGTACTGCGGTGAGCAGTACCACGAGCGCGCCCAGTGCGTTGGCGAGCCAGCCGTTCGTATTGCGTCCGAGCAGCTGGCGGTCGTTCATCACGAGCAGTAGGAACAGTGCCACGAGAGGCAGAAGCAGTCCGTTGGCGGCCTGTGCAAAGAGAATGGCCGGCAGCGGGCGTACGCCTGCAACTGCGAAGGTAGCGCCGGTGGCGATTACGAGGGTGAGCGTTGCCCGCAGGCGTGAGTCGCGCAAGTCGGGCGGCCAGCCCATTGCTCCGGCCATGGCGTAGGCCGCGGCGAGCGGCGCGGTAATGGCGGAAGTGAGCCCGGCTGCGAAGAGCCCGATGGCGAAGACGACGGTTGCCCAAGGACCGAGCAGCGGTGTAAGCCCCCGGGCGAGTTCAACGGCCGAAGTGGGAGCTTCGCCGCCGCCGCTGGCTACGCCGACGGCCGCAGCGACTACGACGGCCATCGAAACGAGACCGCCAAGCCCGATGGCAACCACGAGATCGATCCGTGCGTCGCGGAGTGCGGAGTTGGTGGCTGCGGCTTCAGGATCGAGGGTGGCCGGAGTGCCGAAGCGTTCGCGGGCGGCGTCCGCGTGGAGAAACAGGTTGTACGGAACTATCGTGGTTCCGACAAGTCCTAGCGCCACTATGGCGCCACCTTCGGGTATCTGTGGCGACATTAACGCGGTAATTATCGCAATTGGGTCCCTCGCTACCCAGCCTGCCGTCACCAGGAACGCCAGGCTCATTGCCACCACGGCACCTACAAGCGCCCGCTCGATCACCCTGTAACGACCGGTCCAGAGTAGGCCGAGGGCCAGCACCGCGGTTACCAGTGCCCAGACTCGTACGCTGGAGCCCCCGATGACCTCGATGCCCAGTGCCGCACCCAGCAGGTTGCCCGTCTCGTAGGCAGCGTTGCCTACCACGATGGCGCTCGCAACCAGAAGTGCCGCACCCACCCGCATCCACGGCGCTCCAACCCTCCGTCTTATCGCTGCTCCGAGCCCGATGCCGCCCACCACGCCCAGTCGAGCGGCCATCTCCTGCAGCACGATCGTGCCGATTGTGGCGAACAGCAGCGCCCAGAGCAGTGCGTAGCCGAAACGAATGCCCGCCATTGCGCACGTAGTGACGGTACCGGGGCCGATGAACGCGGCGGCCACCAGCGCGCCCGGGCCTATCCTTGGGAGTTTCAAGCGAGTGTCTTCCTGTGAGTGGGCGTTCGAGTAACCGCAGGGCAAATAGGCGTGCGGTGCACGATGCCGTAAAGGGCTGTGACACTCCCAACTTTGCGCCGGTACGATTAGCGTTCGCCGAATGCGTAAGCTTCGTGCTTTGATAATTGCCACCGCCGCGCTCCTGGCTGCGTGCGAGGGCGGCACCGGCCCCGGATTCGAGGGGAACATCACCGGCCAGCCGGAAACGGTGTCGTTCACCGAATCACTCGGCGTCAACCTGTCCGCAATGACCAGGGCGCCCTCGGGTTACTACTACCAGGATCTGGCGGTTGGGGCGGGCGAGCTTGCCGCGCGCGATGAGACGGCCGCGATTCGCTACACCGGGTGGCTTCCGAACGGGCGTCGCTTCGATGCGGGTCAGATCAATGCGCAGCTGAATGGCGAGGCGCTGATCACGGGATTCAATGACGGCGTTATCGGCATGCGCGTGGGTGGCCGTCGTCTGCTGGTCATTCCGCCGGAACTTGGCTACCGGAATAGCGGACAGGGCGTGATTCCGGCCAACGCCGTGCTCGTTTTCAACGTGGAGCTGCTGGCGGTGTCCAGGCCCGAGCCGGATTGAGGAATGCCCGAGCCTGACGTGTGTCAGGTTCGGGCCGGGTGGAGGATCTGGAGTCTGCGGTACGCCCGTATTCCGGCGCGGCGTGAACCTTACGCCGGCTTCGTTGCAACCACCTGCCGCACGACACTCTCCAGCTCGTCAGGTGTGAACGGCTTGGGCAGGAACCTCACTGCCAGCCTCCTGAGCGTGTTCGGGTCCATTTCCGGTGTAGCGAAGCCGGACATCAGTACCACTGGAGGCGGGGCGGGCGTCGCGGACACACGCTCAGCCAGCTCGAGCCCGCTCATTCCCGGCATCATCACATCGCTGATGATTACGTCAACGCCGCCGGACGCGGCGAGCATCGTGAGGGCATCTTCGCCCGAACTCGCCACGAATACCGAGAACCCTCGTCGCTGAAGGATTCGCATGGCAACCGTGCGAACGGTGCCTTCATCCTCTACGAGCAGAACTCGAATGGGCACTGGGGGAGCCAACGTGGCCGAAGCGGTGTCAACCGGTACCATTTGCTGTTCAGGCAGATGTTTGAGTGCACAGCGCTTCGGCGCGCGTCTTTACGCAGGATAGACGCACACGATGGCGGTGTCGTTGCAGAATCCTGCTTGATACAGCGCAATTCACTGAACGACACCCGTCATTGTTACTGCAAGTAACATGGCCATTTTTGTCGCGGGGAGCACGCTCGAAGCCAGCGCTCTTTCGGCGAGCGTATGAGATCCGGTGCCGCGGCCCCGCCCGATTGCCACCGTAGGAATTCCGAGGACTACCCCAATGTTGCCATCGGTCGAGCCCGTTGCAACTGCGGGAACCGGGCCGAGCCGTATCCCGAAGTGCTCATGCGCGGCAATGGTGGTTTCCACGAGCGGATGCGTGCGACGATCAGCCAGCATCTCTTCCGTTCCACCCGCACGATTGCGCAATTCCACTTCCTTCCGCCAGCCAACCCCGTGAGTGTCTGCCGCGCGTGCTACACGCTGCTCGATTTCCCTGTCAAGCGAATCCAGCAGCACCGGATTCACTGAACGAAGGTCCATCGTGAACGATACCTCTTCCGGAATTGCATTGAAAATCTTGCCGCCACGCAGCATGCCAACGTTGTACACCGCTCCGCCCTGGCCATATGGAATCTCGATCGTGTAGATGTCGCGCACTGCATCGGAGAGCGCACGCACCGGATGCGGCTTTCCCGCAGAGGCGTTCGTGTGCGATCCTGGCCCGGTGAACACATATCGTGTCCAGTATATGCCAAGTGCGCCGTAGGCCACGCTGGACAATCCGCCATCCAGCGAGACGAGCAGGTCCGTCTTTATGTCGGTGTTGTTGAACCAGTATTCCATTCCGCGCAGGCCAATCTCCTCCTGCACCGTGGCCACGTATACGATGTCGCCGCGAGTGCGCACGTTGGACTCATGAAGCGCGCGCGCAATGGCGAGCATGTTCGCCACGGACGCGGAATTGTCAAAAATGCCCGGTGCATGAAGCGTGTCGCCGCTCCGGCGAACGCGCACGTCAGTGTCTTCAGGGTGCACCGTGTCCATGTGTGCGGCAAAGACGAGCACCGGACCGCCGCCCGTGCCCTTGCGCACTGCCGTCACGTTACCGATCGAGTCAACCGCTACCGTGAGGCCGAGCTTCTCCAGCTCCCCCTTTACGTACTCTGCCCGGCGCTGTTCGAACCCGGACGGAGCAGGGATTTCGGTAATACGAATCCATTCGGCAATCTGCGACTGCTCGTTGCTGTCGAGCCATTCCATAGCGGCCTTCACCGAAGCCAGGCTTGCGGTGGCGCTTACCCGTGCGGCAGCGGAATCAGCGGGCGAAGACGCGGTTCCGGGAGCCTGCTGAGCGCGGGCACCGGGCGGGACGAGAACTGTTGCGAGGGTTAGCAGAAGGCACGCGACAACAGTTCTTGATGCGGTGACAGGCATGTTCGGGCTCCGGATGGGTGTGCTGAGAATCTCCACGAAATGCGGCCTTTTCGATAGTGCGATCGTCACCAACCGATGCCGAATGTCGGACTTCGAAAGGCGAGCGCGCAACAGTAATAATGAGGAGAGTTGCAGCGACACAGTACAACTGGTTAGTCGCGCAGGCTCGACGAAGAGTCGGCTCGGCGGTACTCACAGGTACCGGAGGCAGGAATGCAGGAACTGACTATCCGCACGACCGACGGTGGCGAAACGACACTCAGCACCTCGGAACTCAACACCTTCGTTTCCGGTTTGAAGGGCAGCGTAACCACGCAGGCCGATCCTGACTACGAGAAGGTGCGACCGGTGTGGAACGCGACCGCGGAACGAATGCCGGCAATGTTCGTTCACTGCGTTGGCGAGCAAGACGTTCAACGCACCATACGACTCGTGCGGGAGAGGGGGCTGTTGCTCGGAGTGCGGGGTGGCGGACACAACATTGCCGGTAATGCGCTGGCTAACGGCGGCGTGGTGATCGACTTCTCCGCACAGCGCGGCGTGGAAGTGGATGCGGACAAGAGACACGCGCGTGTGCAGCCAGGTGCGCTGCTGCAGGATGTGGACAGGGAAACCCAGCGATACGGACTTGCAACTCCACTCGGCATCAATTCCACCACTGGTGTCGCGGGCCTGACGCTTGGCGGCGGGATAGGCTGGCTGAGCCGGCGTTTCGGGCTGACGGTGGACAATCTGCACTCGGTGCGGATGGTGACTGCCGACGGTGATGCAGTTCGTGCAAGCGAGAATGAGAATGCGGAGTTGTTCTGGGCCATTCGAGGCGGTGGCGGGAACTTCGGAGTGGTAACGTCATTCGACTTCCGGCTTCACCCGGTAGGTCCGGAGGTGGTGGCAGGTTTGATAGTGCATCCTGCGGATGACATAGCTGCCCTGCTTCAGCAGTATCGTGAAGTGGCCGAGGCGTGTCCGAACGAGCTCACCGTTTCGGTGGTGTTGCGCAAGGCACCGCCGCTGCCGTTCCTGGACGAGAGTGTGCACGGCCAGCTGGTGGTGATACTGGCGGTGTGTTACACGGGAGCACCCGGTGACGCGGAGCGCGCGCTTGCACCATTGCGAGCCATCGGCAAGCCTCATGCAGACGTGGTGGGGCCTGCGAAGTTTGCCGAGTTCCAGCAGATGTTCGACCCGCTTCTCACGAAGGGCGCGCGCAATTACTGGAAGACGAACAACTTTGCGTCGCTGGAAGACGGGCTTCTGAGCGAGCTGGCGATAGCCGCTGAATCGCTGCCCGGCCCCGAGTGCGAGCTGTTCGTTGTGCAGCTGGGCGGTGCTGTGTCACTTCTGCCGGACGACGCCACTGCCTACATGGGGCGGAGCGCTCCATTCACGATGAATGCGCATGCGCGCTGGCAGAAACCCGAGGAGGATGACGTTTATGTCAGGTGGGCGCGCGAGGTGGCGAAGAACACCGGTCGTTATGCGTCGGAAGGGGCGTACGTGAATTTCATGACGCAGGACGAGTCAGATCGGGTGCGCAGTGCGTACGGCAAGAACTTCGAGCGCCTGGCGACGATCAAGGCCCGTGTGGACCCGAACAACGTGTTCAGGGTGAACCAGAACGTGCTTCCTCAGGTTCCCGACGCGCAACGTGCAGCGCGGACGGACGATCGACGCACGAGTGCAACTGGCCGGGATCAGTCACTGGAGGCGCCTGGTACACCGTAGACGGCTCGATGCGACTGCAGGCAATATCCGGGATGTACGTGAAGGAACCACCCGGCTATTGCCTGCAGTTTGACTCATATCTGTAAGTCGTTATGCACGGGACGGACATTGTCCGTCCCGTGCATAACGCTTGCCATCAGAAGCCCCGGGTAACGCGCAACGACAGGTTCCTGCGGGGGCGCAGCAGGGTTATCGGATCCAGGTGCTCCCGGTAGGTGTGGTTGAACAGGTTGTCCAGGCTCAGGCTTACAGTCGTTCCCGAGAACGTTGCACCGGTGCGCATGGTCATCACGGCCCAGCCCGGCGTCTCCAGCTCGCCGGACGTGGCAGCCGCGCGATTCTGGCTTGCGGCAGCACGACCCTCCACTTCAACCCACCCCTGAAGCTTCGCCATTCCGGGAAGCACACCTGCTGCCTCGTTCGGCGCCAGGCGCAGGGCGAGCGACCCTGTAAGGGGAGGAATGGCAGCCAGCGGCGCGCTGCCGGTAAGGTCTTCCCCGCGTGTGTAGGTTGCCGAGCCACGCAGCCGGAACGCAGGACTGATATCCGCGAGCAGCGACGTGGTAACGCCGGTCAGCCGGGCTCTCGCAATGTTCCTGTACTCGCGTACAGGCATGTCACCGATAGCTGCGTCTTCAGCAAGCACCGGCATGATGAGGTCATCCAGGTCGTTGCGAAACACGGTAACGCCGGTTGAGGCCTCGTGAATGCCGATGGCGTGAAGCGCTCCGTCCCACGTGAGGCCTGCCTCGACGGTACGTCCGGTTTCGGTTGTGAGTTCAGGGTTGCCGCGGTAGACGTAGCCGTCGGGACGTGCAACGGTACCGAACAGCTCAGTGGGATCTGGAACGCGGTAGCCAACGCCGGCGCTCGTGCGCAGGCCGAAGCCGCTGCCCAGTGCAAGGCGAGCACCCAGGTTTCCCGTTGCTACGATGTCGCTGGCCGGATTCCAGCCCTGAGCGCGCTTCTCGATTCGATCGGCACGGGCACCCCCGCTGATCGTGAGGCGCTCGCTGAAGGCGCGTTCACCCTGCGCGAACACGCCCAGGTCGAGAATGCTTACGTCCGGCCACGTGTGGTAGGTGCGAGTGGAAGGGTCCATCGCACCTGACGACGTAGTTATCCACCGGGTACCTTCCGCTCCCCACTCGACCGCTTCCACGCCCGCATCTATGTGGGTACGGTAATCGGGACGAAGCCGAAGCTGCGCACGCGCACCGCTGGTCGTGGAGTAGGAGCGCGCATCGGTGGTGGAGCGCATCGTCATCTGCATGCCGCCCATGTCACCGCTACCCATGCCGCCCATTCCGCTCATTGGCATCACCATGTCCATGAGCATGTGGTGGTCGAGGCGCTGCACGTACGCGCGTGCGCTAACCGCGTCCACGATCCCGCGCCCGCGCTGCCAGCCCCAGTCGAGAGCGAAGGTGCGTCGCGCTTCCTTCGGGATCGAGCCGCCGGCCATGGACGGCCAGCCGATGTCACGCGCACCATACTCCATGTACTGGAATGCCAGCCGCTGCGCAGGCGCGATCTCGTAGCCTGCCTTCAGGTCCAGCGTGCCCGAGCGGTACGAAGATCCGTCAACCCGCGCGACAGGCGTACGGTAGTCCCCGTAGCTCTGCGCGTCTGCCTGAAGTGCGACGTCGAACCGACCAGTGCGCGTCCAGACACCCACACCCATGGTTCCGCCGGGAACGGCAGACGAGGCGCCGAGCCGAACTTCACCACCCACCTTGCCGTCAGGCATGGACAGCGCCGGATTGCGGGTGACCACGTTCACCACTCCGCCAACGTTCCCCGATCCGTAGAGCGTGGATCCGGGCCCTGCCAGCACTTCAACACGCTCGACTGCCGAGGGGTCAACTGTTGCGAGGCCCTGATCCATGCCGAACGTGCAGGCACGGTTCAGCCTTGCGCCGTCCACCATGAATGCCAGGCGTTCGCCGCCGAGTCCACGTACGGTGAGCTTGCTGCCCCAGGCGCCGGTGCGACTGGTGGTTACGCCTTCAACTGCTTCCAGAGATTCCGCCAGCGAGGTATGCCCGCGCTCGTGCATGCTCTCGGCGTCTGCGGTAGACACGGTGAGTGCGGTGCCCTGGGCGAGCTGGTTGGGCGCGGAAGTTTCCACGCTGATGGCAGACAGCAGGGCCGGCCGCGGCGTGAGCATTATGTCGTGCACGTCCGCAATGTGTTCCGCTGCGTGGGCTATCAGCTGCTGTGCCGAAACCACATGCGGTGCATAGCCAATGCGACGAAGTGCGATGGACACACCCCGGTCGTCAGGCGCGAGCGAACTCGCGCTGAGCGCAACGCGTCCGTTGGCGTCTCCGCGTGCGATGACCACCGCAGGCTGGCCGGTAACGGATCGAATTACCTGTACTGCGTCGAGCGGCAGGCCGGTGGAGGCGTCCCGCACGATGAGGACGATTGCGCTCGACGACTGCGCATCGGCGGGCTGTTGAGCACTGGCCGAGTGGTTCGGCCAGGGGAGGGCGAGGAGCGTGAATGCTGCAAGTGCTGCGGTACCAGGCAGTCGTCGCCCCGGATGATTGGCGAACATGGTGTGGTCTCCTTCGAATTCGTCGTATGTCGGTCATCCCGCGAGCGGCGGGAGAGTCTCGTTCATCGTCACCCCGCGAGATGCGGAAGACGTGTGCTTCGCTGTCACCCCGCGAGAGGGCGGGGGACGTTTCCTTCGCTCATCCCGCGTGATGCGGGATCTGCCCTAAGTGCGCGTTGGCCGACCTGGCTGCAGGTGTGTATCCCGGCGCGCACTTCGCTGCGCTGAATGACACGGCCTGCAGTTCAGCCACCAACCACCGGTGGCGCAGTTGCGAAGGGGAGCACATACGGCTGATTCAGCCACGCGACCGGCGTGGTTTGCGGGGCAACACAAACGGTTGCTGCGGCAACGGTCCGCGCCAGCTGCAGGCTTGCACCCTCCGCGGGCGTGATACTGTACGCAAGCGGTGCGTGGCAGTCGCCAAGGCAGGTGCAGCTGTCGTGGGATTCGCGCTCGTCTGAGGTCCCGCTACCCGCTCGAGCACTTGTGGCGTGATCGCCGTGCGAACTCGAGACTCCACTCGCGAGCGCCTGCGCACCGTGCAAGCCGGACGCACCGTGCTCCACGCCGTGCATGTCGCACGGCGGCACGAGCGCGGCGTGGCCGAACGCCAGAAGCAGCAGGAAGGAGAGCACGCGAGTGGTCATGATCGAACTTTGCCACCGCCCCAAACTCCTGCATATCGGGTATAGCCCGTCTCGTAGTAGGGCAATCCCCGACCGCCAGCAGCGAACGGTGGTTATTCTGAAGGGAAGCCCGCACCGAACAACCGGCCATGATGTCCAGATTCCTACTATGACTCTTACGAACCGATCAGCTTCCATCCACCAGACGTCTTGCAGAAAGACCCGGCGGCTCGCCCCTCTGATCTCCGTACCGATCGCCTTGCTGCTCTTTTCGGCATGCCAGCCGGATCAGGGCCAGGCTTCGTCCGGGGATCGCGCCCAGGCTGAAGCGGGCGCTGGTCGCGTTTCCGGTACGGGCGACCCGTATGCCGTGGAGGCAGAGGCACCTGCGGGCTACGACCGGGAGGTTGGCGCAGACGCTGCCAGGCGTCATCTGGAAGCGCTGATTCGCATCAATACGGAGAACCCTCCGGGCAACGAGCTTGGCACGGCGCGGTACTTCGATTCCGTGCTCGCTCCGTTTGCAGGAGTGGAGCGTCACGTTCTGGAGGCTGCACCCGGACGGGCGAACTTCGTTGCGCGGTTGCGTGCCGGGAATGCCACGGGTCGTCCGGTGCTTGTAATGGGGCACATGGACGTGGTGGGTGCGGATACGACACGGTGGACGACACCGCCGTTCGAGCCTACCGAGGCTGATGGTTACCTGTATGGTCGTGGTGCGATGGACGACAAGGGTATGCTTGCGTCGACGCTTGCGGTTCTGGAGCAGCTCGCGGCGCAGCGCGACCGCCTCACGAGAGACATCATCTTCGTTGCAACAGCTGCAGAGGAGGGCGGGCCCAGCATTGGCATCGACTGGCTGATGGAGCATCACGCCGCGCTGCTGACAGACGCGGAGTTCGCGCTGAACGAGGGAGGACGTATTCGCGTTCGCGACGGTGGCATAGCGACCGTCAACGTGCAGACGACGGAGAAGATTCCCTACGTTCTTGAGCTGAAGGCAGAGGGAACCGGAGGTCATGGCTCGGTGCCGCTGCCCGACAACCCGCTCGCTGCCCTGGCCCGTGCCGTGGAGCGTGTGCACGAGTGGAAGGTTCCGGCGCGTCTGAATGAGACCACCCGGATCTACTTCAGCAAGCTGGCGGACGTGGAGCCTGACGAGACGATGGCGCGCGCAATGCGGGAAATCTCGGATCCGTCATCCGGTACGAGGGTGTTCGCGCGTGCAGATTCCATCCTGTCCACCGATCCGCTGCACAACGCGGTGCTGCGCCCGGGTGCGAGCCTCACGATCCTGGACGGAGGCTTCAGGTCCAACGTGATTCCGGGTGAGGGATCAGCGAAGTTCAGCTTCCGCGTACTTCCTGACGACGACGTTCCCGCACTGATGGAGCAGCTGCGCGCTGTGGTTGCGGAACCGGGCGTCACTGCCAACCTGGACAGTGATCCCGAGGAGGCACCGGAGGTTTCGCCGGTAACTACCGCGCTCTACCAGGCCATGGAGAACTCGGCAGTCATAATGTCGCCTGGCGTTACCGTCATCCCGTTCATGTCGACCGGTGCCACCGACGGCGCGGTTCTGCGCGCAGCCGGCATCCCGACCTACGGTATCCTGCCCTTCCCGCTGATCATGGAAGACGAGCTGCGGATGCACGGTGACAACGAGCGCATTCCGGTGAAGTCCATAGGGTGGGCGACGGAGTTCGTGTACCGCGTTCTGCACGAGGTTTCGGGCCAGTAGGTGGAGACCCAGGGGCAGCAGAGGGCTGATGCCGACACGCTGCCCCAACTCTCTCAGATCATCTCGCGACGCAGCAGCTGCGCGTTCAGCGCAACGATGATCGTGCTGAGCGACATGAGTACGGCGCCCGCGGCCGGTGTGAGTAATATTCCCCATGGTGCGAGCACGCCGGCTGCAAGCGGTATGGCAACGATGTTGTAGCCGGCTGCCCACCAGAGATTCTGGGTCATCTTCCGGTAGCTCGCGCGTGAGAGCCTGACGATTCGCGGCACGTCGCGCGGGTCGCTGCGCACGAGCACGATGTCGCCGGCCTCCACGGCCACGTCGGTGCCCGCGCCGATGGCGATTCCCACATTGGCAGTAGCCAGGGCGGGCGCGTCATTTACACCATCGCCCACCATCGCAACGTGCCTGCCCTGCTTTTGCAGCGCCTGAATCTCGGTTGCCTTCTGCTCCGGCAGCACCTCGGCAAGCACGGTATCTATGCCAAGTTGCCGGGCGACTGCGTTGGCCACAGGGGTGGCGTCGCCTGTCATCATCACCACTTCGATACCCATTTCCTGCAGTGCGCCTACGGCTTCAGCAGATTCCGGACGCACTGCGTCTGCAACGGCAAATGCCGCGAGCGTTGCGCCGTTCTCGATGAGGTAAACCACGCCCTGTCCGGCGTCCGCTGCCTCACGAGCGAACTCCTTCAGCTCCGGTGCTACAGCGACCTGCAGCCTTGCAAGCAGGTTGGGGCCGCCCACCAGCAGCTCACGGCCATCCACGTGGGCGGAAATGCCCTGTCCGGGGTGCGATTCGAAGCCTGACGAGGCCGGAGGCTCCAGCCCTCTCTCCGCTGCACTCGCTACGATCGCGCGCGCCACGGGATGCTCAGCATCACGCTCGACCGCCGCGGCGAGACTCAACGCTTCATTCTCATCGATGCCCGGCGTGGTGCGCACTGCCACCACGCGATGTTCGGCGAGTGTGAGGGTACCGGTCTTGTCGAACACGACGGCGGTGAGCTTGCGAGCTTCCTCGAGACCGCGCCGGTCGCGCACCAGCAAGCCGGCGCGGGCACCGAGGGTAGTGGAGATGGCGAGTACCAGCGGCACGGCAAGGCCGAGTGCGTGCGGACATGCGATGACCAGCACGGTGACCAGTCGTTCGATGGCGGTGGCCGCGGACGCACCTGCTGCCAGCCACGCGAAAAGCGTGATCACGCCCGCGCCAAGCGCAATCCAGGTAAGCCAGCGAGCGGCGCGATCGGCAAGTGTCTGTACGCGCGACCTGGATGACTGCGCCTGGTCAACGAGTCGCATTATGCCGGCGAGGGCGGTCTGGTCACCGGTACCGGTAACCTCGATGCGAAGCGAACCGGAGCCGTTTACGGTTCCCGCGATCACCTTCTCACCTTCGAGCTTCCGAACAGGCGCGGACTCTCCGGTGATCATCGCTTCGTTCACGGTGCTGCTTCCCGTGCGCACCATGCCATCGGCGGGTATGCCAGCGCCCGGCCTGATGAGAAGAATGTTGCCAACGCGCACTTCGCCGATCGGAACGTCTTCCGTGCGTTCGGCTGCACCCGAGCCGGTCACTCGTGTAGCAGTCGCCGGCAGCAGCTTTGCCAGTTCACCAAGCGCGCCCTGGGCCTGGGAGATGGATCGCATCTCCATCCAGTGGCCAAGCAGCATGATGGTGACGAGTGTTGCGAGTTCCTCCCAGAGCGGGGTACCGGGGAAGCCCAGGGTGACTGCGGCGCTGAACACGAACGCCACTGTGATTGCAAGCGCGATGAGCGTCATCATGCCCGGCAGTCGTGCCTGGATCTCCCCTATCGCACCCTGCAGGAACGGAACTCCACCGTACAGGAAAACGATGGTGCCGAAGAGAGGTGCGATGTAATGGGAGCCGGGAAATGCCGGTGGCGTATACCCCAATGCAGAGGGGAGCATGTGCCCCCAGATCAATACGGGTACGGTGAGCGCCAGTGAGAGCCAGAAGCGGTCGCGGAACATGGCGACGGAATGTCCGGCGTGTGCGTCATGCGACTCTCCCGCATGAGCGCCGTGACCTTCATGAGCTGACGGGTGGGCGTGGTGCCCGTCATGACCGTGCCCCGAATGCCCGCCGGGATGCGACTGGTCATGGTGCTGTCCGTGCTGTTGGTGCTCCGAGTGCCCGCTATTGCCCTCGCTCATGCATGAGCCTCCGTCGGCATGAACCCGTGTAACGGCATTGTGAGATCGGGTATTCCCCGCTCCAACCCGCCATAAGCAAGAAGCTAGCTTCTACGACCAAACCCACACGCAATGGAGGCAGGTGGCCAGACCCCGACGGCGCGAACTACTCGGCAGGATTGCCAGCTTCCTGGCGATACTGGCGGCTATCTGGCTATTACCGACGCTTGCGCTCGCTCCGGTGATTGTGGGTGGGGCATGGACTTTGGCACTGGTTGCACTCCTTGCCACGCCGCTTCCCATCTACATGCTGATTCGGCTGCGGAACAGCGACTGGTATCCTGGAAAGTGGTTCCGCCTGCTGGTGCTGCGTCCATTCTGGTATGTGCAGCTATGTGTCCTGCTGCTACCGATTGGCGCTCTGCTGGGCGGAGCAGCAGGGCTGCTTGTCGGAACTGTTGGAGCGGGTGCGCGACTCGGAATAATTCTCATCCTGCTCGTATTCGCAGCGGCGGCATTGTGGGGTTACCTGGACTCGCGGCGGCTGCGACTGGTGGTGACAGACGCCATCTTCCCCGACTTGCCTGAGGAACTCGACGGCCTGCGAATAGTGCAGCTGTCCGACCTTCATGTGGGTCCGCACAGTTCGCCTTCATTCATGCGCAAGGCTGCCAGGCTGGCGTGTGAGGCAGCGCCCGACATGATAGCGGTAACGGGCGATCTCGTGGATGACTTCGATCGCGACGTAGAGGTGTACGCACGATACTTCGCAGACCTTGCAGCACCACTTGGCGTATGGATAGTTCCCGGCAACCATGACGTATATGCGAACTGGCCGAGGATGCGCGAGCGCCTCACGAGCCTTCCGCAGGCCGTGCTCGTGAATGAGTGGGTTACGCTGGAGCGCGGTGGCACGAGCTTCGCGCTCACGGGAACCGGAGACCCCGCCGGCAATCCATGGGGCCCCGACACCGCTGCCCCGCGCCTGGATGATTCAGTGGACGGAATACCCGGCGACATGTTCACCATTGCACTGGCGCACAATCCGTCGCTCTGGCCTGGACTGGTGAAGCGCGGAGTTCATCTGACGCTGTCCGGTCATACTCACTGGGGACAATTCGCGGTGCCGGGGCTGCGCTGGAGCCTTGCCGGGGTGTTTCTGGAACACGCGATGGGTGCGTATCGCGAAGGACGTTCGATGCTCTATGTAAGTCCCGGAACGAACTACTGGGGCGTGCCGTTCCGGCTCGGTGCGCCGCCAGAGGTTGGGGTGGTGATACTGCGAAGAGGCGAGTTGTGAAACAGTATGGGTCGTGAACTTGGGGAAATGATTGACAGTTCAAGGCAATCATTAGCGGCTATTGAGCATATAACTTGATTACTGTACGCCATCACACTATACAGCAGTCGCTCCACCAGACTCACAACAACAGCGAGGTAAGCATGGCAGCTACTCGGAAACGGCTTGCTCGAGGCACCAAGGGAGCTTCTGCAAAGCAGGCGGACTCTTCCCTGGTCAATGAGAAGGTGCTTGCACAGGCCGTACGCGCACTGAGAAAGAATCCGGATATCAAGAGCAACGTTCTGTACGACCAGGCCCAGTCAATAGATCCGGAAATCGCGAAGCTGGATCGTCGAGTGTTCCATATGCGCTACGCCATGCGTGCGCGGCGTATTCTCAAGGCAGAAGAGCGCGGCTCATCGCCAAGGCCGAAGAAGGCGACAAGCGCACCGGCTGCGGCTCCGGCCGGCAGGAAGATGCGAGCGATGGGGAAGAAGCGCGGCCGCAAGGCAGAGGTACCTGCGGCAGGTGATGGATACTCAGACCGCGATCGCAACACGATCCGGGCTGCGCTCACTGCAACGATGAAGGACGCGCTGCAGGCCCAGAGCAAGGAAGACCTGGTTGCCCTCTTCGATTCCATCGACTCTCGCACAGAAAAGCTGCTGCAGCTTACGAGTCGCTGAACGGACGGCGGAACTACCGGCGCGACTCATGGTTCCGGTCGCGCCGATACCCCGCATGACTCCAATCCACTTTTCACTTCGCCTACCCGCGTGTGTTCGGGAGGCAGTGTCTCGAGGAGAATTGCGAGCGCGGTGCGGAACAACTCTTCACCCCGCTCCGCATCTCCTGTCTCGCATTCCAGCCGCGCCAGCCGGCCTGTCACCACTCCCACGGCGGAGTGGCGCTCGCCCAGCGCACTGCGGTTGATTTCCAGCGCACTTTCATAGCCGGCCCGCGCTTCCGCCACGTTCCCACCTTCCGCAAGCAGATCAGCATGATTGCTCAGCATGATCGCGAACTGCGGATTCGAACGTCCGGGACCGTTGCCGAACACCGCGATAGCCTCACGAAACAGTGAGTCGGCCTCGTCCGTCCTGCCCATGTGCTGCAGTGACGCCGCATGATTCCCCATGCCGAGCGCAACGTACGGGTGGTTCTCACCAAGCTGCGTACGCAGCATTCCCACTGCCTCACGAAAAAGCGGTTCCGCCTCCTCGTGCTGCTGTGCACGCGACAGCATCTGGGCAAGGTTGTTGATTCCCCTGGCAACTCGCGGGTGGGCATCTCCCAAAAGGGCCCGGTCTATCGCCAGCACCTCGTGCGCCATCGGGAGGGCTGTGTCCAGGTCATCCAGGCGATAGGCCAGCGTCATGCGCGCATTCAGCATGTCTGCGAGCATTGCGGAATCCGGCGGGGTCTGCGAACGCATGATGATCAGCGCTTCGTCGTAGAGAGGTCCGGCTTCGCTCATCTTGCCTTGGTCCTGCATTGCACTGGCCACGTTGGAAAGGCTGGCGGCCAGATGACGATGCCGGTCGCCCAGCAGCTTTCGCCGCAACTCGAGTGCCTCACGATGCGCACGTTCGGCTTCAGCTGGCCTGCCCTGAAGCATGAACACGTTGCCGAGTTCAGTGAGTGATTCTGCCAGTGCCGCGCCGTAAGGCTCACCTGCTTCACGATGGAGCTTCACCGCGGCTTCAATCAGGGGCACTGCCTCGCCATACCGCCCCAGACCTCCGTTTACGCGACCCACAACGCCGAGCATGCGTGCCTGCACGAGTGGCTGGTTTGCGAACTGGCTCTGCAGCCGCGACGCTCCCCGATCGAGAAATGCGGCGACACGCAATGTGTCCAGCCGATCAGTGCTTGGCGCCAGCGGATTGGATGCCGCAAACAGGCTCTCCAGGAAGCCTGCTACGGCTTCTGCCTTGTCACGTTCTTCCTCAGCCGTCAGGCGCGCAAGCTCCGCTGCGTCTCGCTCCCGGTCTGCAGCCCGCGCCTGCCAGAGCGCGGTGCCCAATCCACCCGTGAGCGAAAGCAGAATCAGCGCCGCCGCTGCAACGGCCCCCTTGTGCCGCCTGACGAACCTGCCGGCGCGGTACAGCACGGTTGGCCGCTGGGCGCTTACGGGAAGCCCGGTGCGGTGGTTGTACAGGTCGGCAAGCAGCTGGCTCACGGAGTCGTAACGTCGCTCCGGTTCATCAGCCATCGCCTTGAGAACGATTGCGTCCAGGTCACCGGCAAGGCGATTCCGGAGATGTTCGGGAGTCGTGGACCGTGCAGCTGCAACGTCGGCCGGCACGAGACTATTCCCGTCAGCGGTACTAATGCGCACAACCGCGCTGCTCGGCGCTTCAGGTTCATCCTTCGCTGTGTTCGGCCGCCTTCCCGCCAGCAGCTCGTACAGTACCACGCCCAGCGTGTAAACGTCGGTGGACGTGGTAGGTGGCTCCCCGCGAACCTGCTCCGGACTTGCGTACCCGGGGGTGAGCACGCGTACGCCGGTACGGGTACGTGGCGTGTGCTCGTCCATCGAGCCATCGAGAAGCTTGGCAATGCCGAAATCCAGAAGCTTCGGTACGCCATCGCTCGTGACCAGGATGTTCGACGGCTTGAGGTCACGGTGCACCACGAGCTTGCGGTGTGCGTACTGCACAGCCTCGCAAACCTGCTCAAACAGGGAGAGTCGTTCGTCAACGCCCAACTGCCGGCTGTCGCAAAAGGCTGTGAGAGGCTTGCCCTCCACATACTCCATCACGAGATACGGCCTGCCATCCTCCGCTGCGCCACCGTCGTACAGCCGGGCGATGTTCGGGTGCTCCAGTGATGCGAGGATCTGGCGCTCGTAGCGGAAGCGCGCGAGCACTTCGTCCGTATCCATTCCGCGTTTCACGCGCTTCACGGCAACCTGCCGGTCCCACTGGCCGTCAGCGCGTTCGGCGAGGAACACGGCGCCCATGCCGCCGCGTCCGAGTTCGCGCTTCACCTTCCACGGTCCGATCATGCCGTCGTGAGGCAGCGGCTCGTCGTCAGCACCTGTATGGCCGCCGCTGGCACTCTCCACCACGGACGGCGCAAAGTCACCCGCCCTCTCTCCGATCACTCGCTCCGCGCCCGTTGCGCGGGCGAGGAGTGCCTGCACCTCGTGCATGAGGCCAACGTCACTGCCGCACGCCTCGCGCAGGAATTCGTCGCGCTCCTCGGGCGGCCGCTCGAGTGCGTCCGAAAATAGCGCGTCCACGCGGCGCCATCTGCGAGATGGAGAGGAATCGTTCACTGCGACTCTCCTTCCATGAAGGTGTAAAGCCAGGTGCGTGCGCGAGTCCAGTCACGCTTCACCGTGCGCAGGGACATGCCTGTCAACTCGGCAATCTCTTCATAGGAAAGACCACCGAAGAATCTGTACTCCACCAGCGCGTGAAGCCGTTCGTCCAGCTGGCCCAGCCTGACGAGTGCATCGTCCAGCGTAACGAGATCCATGGATGCTTCGTCGGCCGCGACCCGGGCGGAATGAAGGGACACTACCTCCGCTCCGCCACCGCGCTTCTGCATCCGACGAGCGCGGGCCTCGTCTACCAGGATGAAGCGCATCGCGCGTGAGGCGAGCGCGAGAAAGTGCGCCCTGTCATTCGCCTGCAGCCGTTCATGTTTCACGAGGCGCAGGTACGCCTCGTGTACGAGCCCCGTGGTGTTGAGCGCCTCGGAAGGATCGTGACGCAGTCGCCGCTGATGGGCTATGCCACGAAGCTCCTCGTACACCTGTTCGAACAGGCGGTCGAAGGCCTCGCGATTCCCCGCCCGGGCGGAACTGAGAAGTTGTGCGGTTATCGATCCTGAAGACATGAAGCTGGCGAGACCGTGGCACTTCCTGACCGCGAATCCCGATAACACTGGTGAACCGGTGACCCTCCGTCAGTGCTCCTCCGGATATGCCCCGGAATCCCACCCCGCGCAACGGGTGGAGCGAACAATCGTGGCAACCAGGCCTCGGTGGACGTGAGCAGTGCCGTGAGGGGGCGGCCGGAGGAGGCGCCGGTGCCCGAAGTCATTCATCCGAAACACCTTGCCCGTCATTCCATGCATGCCTCATCAGTCTTCTCGTTACGTCCGGTTGCTGCTGCTGCCGGTATCGCAATTCTCGCCTCGTGCGGTGGAGATAACGGAACCGAACCTGTGGAGCCGGAACGCACCGTTGCATCCGTGGTCGTGACGCCGGCAGCGGCGCAGGTGCAGAACGGCAGTTCCGTTCAGCTCACGTCACGCCTGATGGATCAGGATGGGGCCGTGTTCAACAGCCTCCCGGCCGGCGTTACGGTGGCATGGTCCAGCGAAGATGCGAACATCGCAAGCGTAAATGACGCGGGCAGCGTTACGGGCAAGAATGCCGGCGTCGTAAAGATCACGGCAACGGCGGCCGGCCGAAGTGCACAGAGCACCATCACAGTCACTGAAGCTCCGCTTACGTATTCGGAGAACGCGGTTGCAGTCGGGATGCGAACCCTCACGTACAACGACGGCAAGTACTACAACGCGTTCCGCGACAACAGCACCGGCGACTACGACATCTACCTGCGCACCAGCACCGACGGCGTGAACTGGACGGCCAAGATACCCGTGAGCCGAGGTGCAGAGGGCAAGCACGAAATGCATCCTGCCGTGGTTGCATGGGGGAGCGGCACGGACGCCCAGGTGGCTGTGGCGTACGAGGATCGGAGCGGTACATATGCACAGTGGATGGTTGCCGTGAGCACGGACGGAGGCGACTCGTTCCAGGAGCCCGTTGCCGTCAGCAACCATCAGGACAGCAAGGAGGCGCGCGGCGCAATCGCGGTCGGAACCGATGGAGTGCTCTATGCCTCCTGGTCGAGGCAATACGGTTCATCGCGCTGGGATCAGACGTTCTTCAGCAGGAGTGTAGACGGGGGCTCCACCTGGTCTGAGCCAACCGTGGCTTTCCACGGCGACCATTACAGCTTTTTCAACAACATCGCCGCCGGGGATGCAGGGGAGGTGTGGATAGCGATTGGCGATGACCAGTTTTACAAGCAGAACATCGTGGTGGTTCGCAGCTCGGATGGCGGCGAAACATGGAGCGAGAACCAGATCACGAGCCATGGCTCCATGTGGCAGGCAACCACTCCGAACATCGTGCGGGCTGCAGACGGCACCATTCACGTTGTGTGGCAGGAAGGTCCACATGCGAAGGGTCCCTATCGCATGTTCCACGCGAGAAGCACCACGGGCGGCGCGAGTTGGAGCACACCGGTTCAGGTGTCAGACGACGTGGTGGTGGGCGTCGGCAGCAACATTGACTACGCGCAGTCTCCGAGCCTGGCGATAGGAGATGATGGAACGCTGTACACCGTGTGGTCGGATGATCGCTCTGGTCCGGCGCCTCAGCCGGCCAACCGCAACTACGATGTATACATGGCGACGTCCAGCGACAACGGTGAAACCTGGAGCAGCGACGTGCGGGTGAACGACAAGCCAGAGGTGTTTGCGCAGGATTGGGCGTCGGTGGCAGTTGGCAGTGCAGGCGCGGTTGTCGTCTGGCGCGATGCCAGGCCAGTCGACTTCACGCAGCTCTACTACAGAGTGTTTCCGTGAGGGAAACAACAGCGGTGTGAATCACGAAATGGTTCGACAAGCCAGGCCCCCGCGGAGTAGTCCGCGGGGGCCTGGCCTGCATCGTATCTCGTGTCCATCCTTCGTTGTTCCGTAACCGTGCGCCTGGATAGCCTTGCAATCGGAGTGGCGCATGTGCATCGTGGCCCCGTTCCCCTGTGACCGCCAACGCACAGTCACGCGGGCGCCCCGAACCCTGAGTGGCCGCGAGCCGCTTCATCTGCCTCAGCAGGAGACTGTAATGACGCCCCAACCGCTCCACCGCACAATCACCCGTACGAAGCAGCTCGCACTGTCCGGCATGTGCGCGCTCGTCCTCACGCTGCCGCTCATGTCTTCGCCGGTGGCAGCTCAGGATCCCGAGCAGCCGAGGGTCACCGAGCCACCGCCGCAGGATCCGCCCCGGATCGCCGCGCTCAAGCAGAGCGTGGTAGCCGAGGTGGAGCAGCGCGCGAAGATGGTGCAGGAGATCGTGGACATGGTGTTCAGCTTCGGTGAGCTCGGCTACCAGGAAGTGGAAACTTCCAGGTATCTGACCGGGCTTCTGGAGCGCGAGGGCTTCACCGTGCAGCGCGGCATCTCGGACATGCCCACGGCGTGGGTGGCGAAGTGGGGCTCGGGGTCGCCCGTAATCGCACTCGGCTCGGACATCGACGGCATTCCGAAGGCATCCCAGAAGCCCGGGGTTGCATATCGAGAGCCGATCGTGGAGGGCGCGCCAGGTCACGGCGAAGGGCACAACAGCGGGCAGGCTGTGAACATCGTTGCCGCGCTTGCCATGAAGGAGATCATGGAGCGCGACGGAATGCAGGGTACGATCATGCTGTGGCCGGGCACCGCGGAAGAGCTGGTTGGAGCGAAGGCATATTTCGTGAGGGACGGCCTGTTCGAAAACGTGGACGCCGTGCTCTTCTCGCACGTGTCGAGCAACCTGAGTGTGTCGTGGGGTTCGCAGCGTGCGAACGGTCTGATCAGCGTGGAGTACACCTTCAACGGCCAGGCAGCACACTCGGCGGGATCGCCGTGGCGTGGCAGGTCTGCACTGGATGCGGTGGAGCTGATGAACGTAGGCTGGAACTTCCGCAGGGAGCATCTGCGCTACCAGCAGCGTTCTCACTACATAATCAGCAACGGTGGAGACCAGCCTAACGTGGTGCCGAGTGTGGCGAGTGTGTGGTACTACTTCCGGGAAACTGACTACCCCGGAATGATGAACATGTGGGCAATCGGAGACAGCATTGCGCGCGGTGCTGCAATGATGACAGGCACCGAACTGCAGCCGCCCCGCATACTCGGTACGGCGTGGCCGCAGCATTTCAGCAAGCCGATTGCCACTGCAATGCATGCGAACATTCAGCGTGTGGGGCTGCCGGAGTGGTCCGGGGACGATCAGAGGTTTGCGCGCGCCGTGCAGGAGGAGGCGGGTGGAACGCCGCGTGGGTTGGCGCAGAACATCGGGCCCCTGTCCGATCCCATACCCGAATCGCAGAAGACTGGCGGCGGTTCCGATGACATCGGCGATGTGTCCTGGGTAGTGCCTACCGTAACGCTGCGCTATCCCGCAAACATTCCGGGACTGCCGGGCCACTCATGGTACGACGCGATCGCGATGGCAACGCCAATTGCACACAAGGGTTCGCTGCAGGGCGCAAAGGTGCAGGCAATGATGCTGGTGGACCTGTTTGCGAATCCGCAGCTGGTGCAGGACGCCAAGCGTTACTTCAACGAAGTGCAGACTGCGAACATGAAGTACACTCCGGTGCTGCGGCCCACTGACAAGCCGGCAACGGAGCTCAACGAGAACGTCATGGCGCGATATCGTGAGCTGATGCGTCCGTTCTACTATGACCCGGCGAAGTACAGGACGTATCTGGAGCAGCTCGGGGTGGTGTACCCACAGGTAAGGTGAGGGAAACCCGGCGGAGCCGGTTGGCAGGGGTTATGAGTTAGAGGATATGGGTTAGGGAGGCCGCTTTGCGGCCTCTCGTCCGCGCGGACATCGATGTCGAACGACACCAGCGGAGGATTGCATAACAGACCTAACACCTAACACCGCCTGGCACCTAACGCCGGCCTCTGGCCGGCTTTCCCGTTACCGCTGCCGCCGGCTCCCCTGTCCGAGATCCATTCGAGGTGACCCATGCTTCAGCAAGTGCTTGCTCCAGCCGCCGGAACACAAGCCTCAGGCAATACCGTTCATGTCGTAGGCGCCGGACCTGTAGGTCTCCTCGTGGCAGCACTGCTGCAATCCGGCGGCAGGCACCGGGTGCATCTCTATGAGAAGCGCAGCGAGTACACACGCACGAGAATGGTGCAGCTCGCTCCCTATATCGTGGCAGACTCCGTGGAGAGTTACTCCGCAGACATGGTTGATGGGGACAGCGTAAGCGCGATCTTCGATCCGGCCGAGTTGCAGGAAGGCCTCGCGTTCAGGCAGTCAATGCCTGCAGACCTGATGACGCATCTCAGGCGCTGGGCCAGGGGGTTCTGCCCGCTCAACGACATCGAGCGTTCACTCAGCGAACTGATTGACACGAGAGACGGCCCTGGCGTAATGCGCACGGCTGCGAGCGTCACTATCGACTACATGGCAGAGGTCGCAAAGCCGGGAGACATGATCGTGGACTGCACGGGCGCCAGGTCGCTGTTTCGGCCACATCTCATGCCTGCGGCCGAGGATGATGACGCGAACACCTACACGCTTCGGCTGGAGTATGCCCTCGTCGTCACCTTCCTGTACGGCCAGCCTTACGAGTGCAACGAGTTCTGCAAGTACTACAAGAACATCGAGAATCCGTACTACAAGTTCATCCCGGCCGTCAACCGCACCTACACCGACGGCCACACCACGCACGTAACGGGCATCGTCAGCATTCCGGACGCAGACTATGATCGCATGCCCTCGCGGTTCGACGGACAGTGGCTGCGCAGCAACTTTCCGGACGTTGCGCATTCAATGGACCGCTTCATCGCGAAGGTACAGAGGGAAACCAGTGGCGAGATCATTGGCGACCTCGAGATCATCCGGATTCCACTCAACCTGTACCACGCTCGCAATACCACCAGCCGTGCATTGCGCCGGAGTGGGAACGGCAGTCCGTTCGCGAACACGCCGGTGTTCCTCGCGGGAGATTCAGCAATGGGTTCCCCTTACTTCCAGTCCATCTCGCTCGGCTTCGAAAATGCCATGTTCCTTGCCAGCCTCGTGCAGCAGGGGCTCGGGAGAGAGGAAATGGAAGACCGCTACGAGCTGTACACGTACAAGCAGTGGCTTCGGGTCTACATGCGAAGCAGGCTGATCAAGCACAACAAGGATCTGTTCGAGCGTGTCGGTGACAACTTCGCGCTGCTCGAGAAGCTTCACATCTACTGATCGTCAGGCAACGATCGGGTATTCCCGCGTCTCCCAGTGCGCAGCCTTTCCACTTGCCACCGGCCTTGCGATGGTCTGCTCGCCGGGGTGCCAGTTCGCAGGGCACAGCTGCCCGCTCTGGAGAGCTGCGAGAACGCGCAAAACCTCTCCCGTGCTGCGACCAACGCTGAGGTCGTTCACGCAGATCCAGCGGATCTTCCGCTGCTGATCCAACAGGTAGGTGGCGCGCAGCGGCACGTTCTCAACCGGGTCAATGATGCCGAGCACCTCGGCCACCTGGTTGTTCGGGTCCGCGAGCATCGGGAAATCGAGATCCCGGAGCGACGGGCTCTCCTGTCGCCAGGCGAGATGGGTGTCATGATCGTCGCCGCTCATACCGTACACACGCGCACCGAGCGCGCGAAACTCCCGTAACGCGCGGTTGAACTCAACCAGCTCGGTAGGGCAAACGAATGTGAAGTCCTGCGGCCAGAAGAACACAGCCGTCCACGAGCCGTCCAGCTCGCTCGAGTGAACGGTGCGAAACTCCGATCCCGGCTCTGCAGATACGCAGGCCTGTACTGAGAATTCCGGGAATTGCTCGCCAAGTCCGAGTAAACGGGCCATTTTGTAGTCTCCCTCGGTCAGGTGCGAAAAAGAGCGCTGTGCAAGCAAAATGTAGCGAACGTATCTGCCAGTACCCGCCCGATCGCCACGAGTGCTGAGCCTGCTTGCGGACGGTTGAGCCTGTCTGACCGGCCCGCAACACGCCGCTCTCGAACTCCTATTGCACAAACATGACACCGTATGCACGTGCAGCGGCCGCTGCTGCGACCCTGATCACATTCGGCACTGTCAGCACACAGGCGCAGTCGCCCGGCACCGACATCTTCGTGGCGCCGCTTGGCGAGGGCGCGTCTTCAGTCGGAACGCCGCGGAACCTCACGCAGCGCACCGGCTACGACAACCAGCCGTCGTTCACACAGGATGGCGCCGCGGTACTGTACACCTCCATTCGTGCGGACGCACAGGCTGACATATGGCGGGTTCCCACCGCCGGCGGACAGCCTTCGCGCCTGACGACCACAGCCGAGTCGGAGTATTCGGCCACTCCGTTCGGCAATCGGTTTGCGACCGTTCGTGTGGAGGCAGACTCCACGCAGCGACTGTGGTCGTTCCCGCTGCAGGGGGCTGGCAGCAGTGCGAGCCTTCTCGTTCCCGGCCTCGCTCCCGTCGGGTACTTCGCATTCGTGCGGCAGGAAGAAGTAGCAACCTTCGTACTCGGCGAGCCGGCAACGCTGCAGGTTGTGCGCACCGGAGACGGCGCTCCTGCCGCACGAACGATTGCGACCGAAATCGGACGCTCGATTCACAGCCTTCCCGGCATGCAGGGCGCTGTGAGCTACATGCAGAAGGGCCCGGACGGATGGTGGATCAGCGGACTTCGCACGGCTGGCCAGGGAATGACGGACAGCACCTGGCGCATTGCGCCCGCACTTGGGCGCGTGGAGGACTATGCGTGGGCCGCGCCCGGGATACTGATATCGGCGCAGGGATCTGTGGTTCACCGCTGGCGCGTGGGAGTAGACACAGCCTGGGTACCTGTCGCCGATCTTTCGTCCGGCGGAGTTCGGGGCATCACTCGACTGGCGGTGAGTCCCGATGGCGGCACTGTCGCATTCGTGGCGCAGGATGCACCCGCTGTATCGAGCGCCGTGCCGGACGCGATAGCGGAGGCGTGGCAGGACCTGGCTGTGCTGGCTGCTGATTCACTCCTGGGGCGTGCGACCGGCACCATTGGCGAACGCAAGGCCGCTCGTTATCTCGCGAGCCGGTTTGCCGAAGCCGGGTTGGTACCGGCCGGTGATGACGGCAGCTTCCTGCAGCGTGTGCCGATCGCGGTTCGTGAGGCGCAGGGCGCTCCGGCCAACGCAGCAAGGCCGGCGCAGGCAGCGAATGCCGCAGCGTCCACTGCGTCCAGTCCGGGGCGGCGCGTTCAGGCACGCGCGATACCCGGCTTCGCACTGCCGAGCGACATGGCCGACGCCCGGCTGGACACCGCCACCAACGTTATCGGCATCATCCAGGGCAGCGATCCCGTACTGCGCAACGAAATCGTGCTCGTCACGGCACATTTCGATCACGTTGGCGTAGGACGTGCCATTGACGGTGATTCCATTTACAACGGCGCGGACGATGACGCCTCGGGAACAGCCGCAATGCTGGAGATCGCGCGTCGCCTCACGAATGGCGACGCGCCACGACGTACCATCGTTTTCGCAGCGATGACCGGCGAGGAAACCGGGCTTATCGGCACTCGCTGGTACATTGCCAATCCGTACCGGTCGCTCGAGTCCATCGTTGCCAATCTCAACCTGGAGATGCTGGCGCGGCCCGACACGGCAGCTGGTGGCTCGGGCAACGTATGGCTCACGGGCAATGAGCGCTCCACCATGGGAGATATCCTGGACGCTGCCGGCGTACCGGTAATTGCCGACCCGCGCCCAGCCCAGAACTTCTTCGAACGCAGCGACAACATTGCTTTCGCCCGCCTCGGCATCGTGGCGCACACGCTGTCTTCATTCGGGCTGCACGGCGACTACCACCAGCCGGGCGACGAACTGGAAACGGTGGATCCGGCCCACTTTGCAGCGGCGATCGACGCCGTTACCCGCGCGACGCTGGCGCTTGCCAACGGCGCCAGGCCAGAGTGGAAGCCCGGAGGCAGGCCACAGCCTCGCTGAGGGGGATCGTCACTCTGACAAGGAGATACATGACAGAAACGCCGGCGGTGCGTGAGTGGTTCCTTCGATTCGAGCGGGCATTCGTGGCACGTCGTGGTGTGCTGCACGATTACCTGGCCGTGTTCAAGGCTCCGTTACGCGCCGCTCGTGAGGCCGGCTATGGCGCATCGCACTACGGTGCTCGAATGAAAGCCGCAGATCGCGCCGGAGCCCTCACTCTACGCTGGAGACTGTATCAGCTGAACTTCACGCGGCGGGTTGATTCGGAGGCATTCTACACCTTTGCGCTTCACCGCCACGATCGTTGGCGCAGACGCTCGCTGTACGTGAGTCGGGTAGAGGGAACGCTGGCATCACGCCTCGCGGTGCACCTGCTATACGAGAAGCAGTTTCGCCTTCTGGGGGACAAGCGCTCTTTCGACGAGTGGGCAGAAAGGTCCATGCTGCCGGTTGTGCGGGCGCTGGGGAGGGCAGCGAACGGAGATGTCGTGTGGACCGTGCCGGTGAGCGGGCCTGTCCCCGAGTGTGACATGTTCATCAAGAAGGCCGTGGGTTACGGAGGATACGACACCATGCAGGCCCGGTGGCTCGGCGGCACCTTCGAGTGCTCGGACGGCATCACGCGGGGCGCAAACGAACTGGGCGCCTATCTAGAGAAGCGGTCGCGTTCGGAAGCGCTACTCGTGCAGCCGTTGCTCGTGAACCATCCGGATATAAGCCGACTCAGCGTGCGGGCATTGAATACGATTCGTGTTACCACGTGCCGTGACATGAAAGGCAACACCAGCGCGATATCAGCCGCCATCCGCCTGGCGACAGGGAACGCTACGGCAGACAATGTCTCGCAGGGAGGGCTGGGAGCCCGCGTGGATCCGGTTACCGGCAAGCTCGGCAAGGCCGTAAAGGTGGATGAGTTTTTCGACGAGTACCACTTCAGTCACCATCCCGATACTCGAGAGGCGATAGTCGGCACGGAGGTGCCCTTCTGGAAGGAGGCGAGGGAGCTCGCCGAGCGTGCGCATGCACTGCTGGGCGGAATCCCATGTGCTGCCTGGGACATCGCCGTGCTGGAGGATGGCCCCGTTATTGTGGAGGGAAACTGGAACGGCGACACCTGGATTCCGCAGGTGCCTGGCGACACGCCGCTCTTTACGACGAACTACGATAAGTCGTACGCCGAACCCCTCGCCGCGTTGGTGGACAGGCTTACCGACGAAGAGCTTCTGCAATTGGGACAGATGGATCCGCGCGCAGGAATAGCGTAGCAGCCTGAGAAGGCGCGGGCCTAACGCGCCCTCAGCACCAGCAGCAATGCGTTCGCCACCGTCCGCTCTCCGCTGGCGTCCGACGGACTGCTCGCTATCTCACCGCGCACTACGGCGGTCGTCGAACCTCCGCCGTCCAGGTTGAGTGCATCCACGGCGCCAAGCTCGAGCATCAGCTCAGCAAGTTCCTGCAACGACATTCCAACGCTCGTCTCCTGTCGCCCGTCCACTGTGACGAGCAGCAGGAGAGTGCCGCTTCTGCCGATTCCCACTGCGGTTCTGGGATGCCTCATGGTGGCGAATGCAGAGGGTGCTCCCGAAAACACACCGGATGCGTCGTGGAGGCTGGCGCCTTCAGCAACGATTGCGGGGCGGCCTCCAACCAGCGTTTTCACGCCCTCCCCGACCGGTGCAAAGCGGTGCACGAGACGGATGGTGTCTTCCGATGCGCGAAGCCTGGCAAGGCGCACCCGTGCGGCTCCGGTGGCCAGCAGGGTGCGCTGCGCGGAGTCACTAGCCGCCAACGTACGTTGCGCGGAGTCCCGAACCAGCAAAATGGTGTCTCCTCGTGCGCCTGCCTCACGCAGGGCGAATACATGCGCGCTCAGGGAATCCACCGGCACCGGGCGGCCGAAGGCCGGGCTGAAGAGCGCGAGCCAGCTGTCCCGATCCGGCAGGGCATTCACCGCATCGAGCGACATGCCGTGCCCATCGGAGAGAAGCACCCCGGCGTAGGTAGCATCCAGGATGTGTGGACGCCCGCTCCGTGCGACCAGCACGTCTGCCCTTGGATCATTGGTGGCGCCGTCGCGCGCCTTGAGTATGCGGCCTGTACTGACCTGACTCGCAAGCTGCTCGCCGGTCGTGAGGTTGAAGAAGTCCGCATTGACTGCTGCAAGCACGGTGACGTTGTCGCCGTCTGCACGCGACCGCTCTTCCCAGTCGCTCGCGAGCACGCTCGTACGTTCGCGGCCGAACAGCCCGCTGCCTGCTCGAACGGCTTCCAGCCCTAACGTGGGGAGCGACAGGTCGGCCGCAATCACATTCACACGAAACGGACCCGACGCAATCGTCCCCGACAGATGCACAACTCCCGGCGCAAGCCGGGTTGCAGTAAGGGAGTCGAAGACCGCGAACGCCGAGCGGGGCAGGAGAAGGGAGTCCGACTGCAAGGCAGCCGACTCGCCATGTGTCGCGCGCGTAATGGCCGTCTCGGATGACGATCCGCCTACCGTCTGCGCTCCGACAGCCGGACCGGTTCCCAGCGCCACGCAGCAGGCCACCATGCTGGTTGTCGCAGTGCGCACGATCGAACGCATGGCCGAAACGGCGCCAGTCACAGTACCGGCCGGTGAAAACACGGCAGTGCGGGGCTGCGACTCAGGTGCCTGACGAACGCCTCCTCCCTCAGATTCCGACTTCGAAGTTCGTTCGAACCAGCCAGCGGTCCGCCGCCGATGGGTCGTTCCCCCATTCACGCCCCGCCTCGATCATGTACTTGATTCGATGACCTCGCAGGTAGCGCACGAGGTTCAACGACGCCTGATTCGCATCAATGTCATCCTGCAGTTCCACCCGCGCAATCCGGAACGAAGGCTCCCAACCGGCTCTTGTCAGGTAACCGATCTGCAGCAGCCCGCCCTTCCCACGTGGGTCGTCGCCGAGTGCCACTGGTAGCGAGGTTGGTCCGGCATCGCGGTGCGCGCCCTCGAGATAGAGCGAGAACCCACGGTACTTCAGCGTCACATCTGCCAGCACCGTGGTAAGGTCACGCGGCGCATCCAGAAAGTCGCCGAGCTGGCCGCGCGATCTCCAGGCGCGGTCATTGTGGGTGAACACAACACCCAGCAGCAGTCGGGGCGCCGGCTCCCTTGCGTGGTCGCCTTCACGATCGGCGTTGTTGCCCGTGAATGCCCCCAGCGGTTGTATGTCGAAGCGTGTGGTGTATGCGAGGCCCATGTCCGGCCCCGCAGATGCGCGACCCTCACCGGTGGACACGGCGCCGGCCCAGCTCCACGGCGCCCGGCCGCCCTGCTTCCAGACTGCCATGACATGCATGTCACGGTCGGTGGTGAACGTGTTGTTCACCAACCCGCGTTCAGCGAACTGCTGGTCGCCAGACGAGATCGTGCGCTGGCGATTGCCAGGCAGTTTTCCCAAACCCATCTGAAAACGAAGCTGCGGCGTTTGCTGCCAGGAAATGTTGGCATCGCGCAACACAGCGGTGGTGCCCGGGTTGCCGCCGGAGTGATCACGCGGTGCCAGTCCCAGCTGCAATGACACTCCCAGACGCGGATCCCAGAGCGAGCCGCCCAGTCGAATGCGTGCTCGGCGCACCTCCGTTGCCAGCGAACGATCCACATCGGTATCGCTCTCAGGCAGTGACAGCGTGGTGGTGAGTTGCGTGCGGAAGCGGAAAGTGAGCTTCGTTGCGCTGTCTGCGCTGGAAACCGTGATGCCGTCGCCGTCCACGCGAACTACCGGTACGCGCGCGGTATCAGCCTGTTGCGCCGCGAGCCGACGGGGAGTGACCTGGAGCGCGATAGCGACGATAGATATCGTCGCGACGAACCGAATTGCGTTCACTTGATTACCTGCGGTGGCAACGGGAGTTGGCGCGTTGGCAGATTGGCACATTGTAACGATCCGGCTATCGGCCTGTCACCCACGCCGGAATCGCAAACCGCATTCTGGCGAAAGGAGCGCCAGGCGTAGCGGGCAGGCGGTGCATCGTTGCATGATCATGCGCTTGCAATGCAGTCCCGTTTCACCATATCCCACTCGATGACGTCCGCCGCCGCCAGCCAGTCCGCAGGTTCTCAGCCCGTACAGTTGACTCCTCCGGGGAGCCAGGGGTCCGGGTCCATACGACAGATTGCGGGTGCCACCCTGGCGCCGCTCGTGTTCGTTGGCGTGCTCATGGGCTCGTTCGAGACTCTCTCGCCCGAGGCTCACCGGCTGGCCGCGATCATGGCAGCGGTGGTGGTACTCTGGGTAACCGAGGCCATTCCACTCACCGTCACCGCACTGCTCGGCGCGGCGATGGCGGTGGTTCTGCGCGTTGCGCCTGCCCGCGAGGTGTTCGCCCCGTTTGCAGACCCGCTGATGTTCCTGTTCATCGGCGCGTTCATACTTGCCCGGGCGATCTTCGTGCACAGGCTGGATCGTCGTGTTGCCTATGCGGTGCTGTCGCTGCCATGGGTTGGAGCCCGGCCTTCGCGCGTGCTCTTCGCGTTCGGCCTCACGACGGCCGGACTTTCGGCGTGGATGTCGAACACGGCGACCACGGCGATGATGTTCGGCATCGGTCTCTCCATCCTGCACGTGATGCTGGGCAACGACGGGGAGAACGGAGCCAGGACGGGCGTGGACCCGCGTTATGCAACAGGCCTCATGCTCATGACTGCGTTCGCCGCATCCATCGGCGGACTCGCCACTCCGGTGGGCACACCACCCAACGTGATCGGGCTTGGATTCATCCGTGAACTCACGGGCGTGGAGTTCAGCTTCTTCCGCTGGATGATGCTCGCTGTACCGATCGTGGTGGTGATGTTCATTGGGCTGTTCACCTATCTGAACGCGCTCTCGCCTGCTGGCGTGAAGGAGTTGCCGGGCGGTGCGGCAATGCTGCGCAATGAGCGCTCGAAGCTGGGCAAATGGACGCAGGGCCAGCGGTCCACCACCATCGCCTTCGGGGTTACCATAGCACTCTGGGTGATACCCGGGATAATTGCGCTGGTAGTTGGCGAGCGCAGCGAGCTCTACCTGACGATCAATCGCAGCGTGCCCGAGAGTGTTGCAGCACTGGTGGGTGCGGTGCTGCTGTTCATCCTGCCTGGCGATGAGGGAGAGCGCGCGATCACCTGGAACGACGCGGTGAAGATAGACTGGGGAGTCGTGCTGCTGTACGGCGGAGGATTTGCGCTTGGTGTGCTCTCCTTCCAGACAGGACTAGCGGAATCACTTGGCCGGGCGATGGCGGCATGGCTGCCGTTGAGCGGGGAGTTCGGGCTGCTGGTGGCGGCCGTGATAATCGCGGTACTGTTGAGTGAGACAACGTCGAACACGGCGTCGGCCAACATGATTGTACCGGTGGTCATCTCGATTGCCACCGCGTCAGGCATGGACCCCGTTCAGCCCGCGCTCGGCGCAACGATTGCGGCCAGCCTCGGCTTCATGCTGCCCGTGAGTACACCGTGTAACGCCATTGTTTACGGGTCGGGGCTGGTGCCGCTGTCAAAGATGATAAAGTACGGGGCGTTGCTGGATATCATCGGTATCGTGGTGGTGATAACCGCGGTGTGGATCCTGGCTTGAAAGACTGTGCGCAAAGGGAGAGCCGGTGCGCAGGCAGGTGTATCGCGCCCGACCCACCGGCTCCCAACGCGGTTCAGTAAATCAGATACGGTGCACGAAGTCGTTCAAACTCCGCACTCTCCGCACGCCACGAGTCGAGCAATGCGCTCACTCCGTCCGCACTCTCAACCGCCGCACGCGCACGGGTCGTCCCCGTCAGGCGCTCCAGCCACTCTGCGCGCCATTCGAAGTTCGAAATGTGCCTGCTGCGGATAGCGCGCAGCATGTGTATGCCTACATCCGCCGGACGCACAGAGTTGCGGTCGGTTACCTCTACCTGAACCATCGGGATCGTCTCTCCTCCCCACTTCTGGCCGGCGTCAACCGTACGCTCAGTGGAGGAAAATCGCACTCCGGGTAGCGCCAGGTCGTTGAGGTCTTCCGCCACCGCGGCAGCATCCAGCCACTTCGCACCTACGAGCTGGAACGGCAGGTCTGTTCCGCGGCCCTCACTCAGGTTCGTGGCTTCGAAAAACACTGTTCCGGTGTAAAGCAGCGTGGCATCCACCGAACGGAGGTTGGGCGACGGATTCACCCACTCGATGCCCGTGTCGTCGAACCACATGTCGCGCGAATAGCCGTCCATTGGAATTACGGTGAGGTCAACCTTCACCTGGCCGGTACCAACGAGGTACCTCAGCAACTCGCCCGGCGTGAGGCCATAGCGAAGCGCCACCGGGTACTGCCCAACGAAAGACGCCCAGCGCTGCTCGAGAACGCCACCCTGCACGATGTCGGCACGAATCGGATTCGGACGGTCGAGCACCATGAACGGTATGCCGAGGCTACCCGCCTTCTCGGCGGCAAGTGCCATGGTCCACACGTAGGTATATACGCGCGCGCCTGCGTCCTGAATGTCGTACACGAGGAAATCCAGGCCGGCGAGCATGGAATCGGTTGGGACGCGCGTTTCGCCGTACAGCGAGTGGATTGGCAGGCCGGTACGATCGTCGAGTCCACTGGCCACCTTCTCGCCGGCATCTGCAGCGCCACGAATGCCGTGCTCCGGTGAGAACAGTGCAACGAGTTCCACGCCGGGTGCGCTCTTCAGCAGGTCAATGGAGCTGGTACCGGTGAGGTCGCGTCCGGAGTGGTTGGTGATGAGACCCACGCGCTTGCCCTCAAGCAGGTGGAGTGAGTCTCGAAGCAGTACTTCCACGCCCGGAATGACGCCGGCGGATTCACCTGCTGCGGAGGACGCTTGCCGCTCAGCACCTGCCGACGCGCCGGCGCATGCGATGAGAGGCAGTGCCAGGACCACCGCGAGCGCACGCGCCTCCCTGAGAAAGCGCGATCCGGAGGTGTTGCGGCGGCCGACGACTGATGCGGAAAGTCTGGTCACGGTGAATGGCATGGGCGGGCTGATCGGCTGAAGGCAGATGCCAGGCGGGCTGGCGCGGGATGGCGAGCAGGAATGAAAGGGAGGAGCGGCGAAGGGACGATTTGCTGCGTGCTGGTAGGCGGCGAGTGAACGATACTGTATCGTTCCCGAGTCAGTTACCTCGGGGACTTGGGGATGGCACGCCCACGGAATATCATGCCCGGGTTCCATACCGACGCGGATCCGTTCGCTGCGGCTCTCGCAGGCTGCAAAACGCTACCGGCAATCCGCAGAGTCAACCTTGTTGGAGAGAATCAGTGTTCTTTGCCCTCCTGATCGTCACGTTCGTCGTGGCATTTCTAACGTCGGCGCTCGTCGCACGGCTGTTTGGCAGCTCCATTCGCAGCATTCTCGACCGCATCGTGTCGCCCGAACTGAGCTCGGCATGGTACCGCTACCTGCTGTTCGCGATCATGGTGGTGGGCGTGTCGGGCGGAGTGCGGCTGTATGACCTGCGTGAGTTTACGCGTCCGCGCGGCCCCAATGAGAGCCTTGCGCCCCTGGCGCTAACGGCCGAGCGGTGGACGCTGGAGGTGTATGCCACGATAATCTCCACGCTGCAGCGTGTGGCCGTGCTGCTGTTCGTATTCTTCCTGATTTCGCTGTTTGCGTACGTGGTGATCCGGATTTTCGAGCGGATCGAGGCGCGACGTGAGATGAAGGATCTGCGTGAGCGTCGTGAAGCGCGGGACGCAGCGAGCGAACGCAATACGCGCGGGGAGCGAGTGCGCGAGGAGCGGAGCCAGGCACGCAGGGAACAGCTCGTTCGTCGTGAGTCGGTGCGCAGGGTGTCGGCAGATGAGCCGCAGCGTTCGTCGCGTGGCGAGGGCGATCGCGATCGCGTGGGGTCGCGCGGTTCGAACGGCGGCGGTCGCGAGCGCAGTCGATCGGAGCGTCCGCGCCACGCGTCTCCTACCGACCCGGTGGATGACGCAGGTGATCGTGATGTGGCTTCGGAGAGTGGCGAGAGCGCCGATTCGCCCGCCCGCCGGCGCCGCAGGAGAACCAGCCGTCGCGAGCGAGGTGGTGGAAGCGGCAGCTCGGAACGTGGCGAGCAGCGTGGTAGCCAGGAGGGAGGTTCGGAGCAGCCCAACGGGGGAACGGAGCCTTCTCCGGAGTCCGGCGAGGAATAACGGGCGCAAAGGCGCTCTCAGCCCCCCGTCCCCCGTTACCCGTTACATGTTGCCCTCCTCCGGCCACCTGTGCTTCGGGTACCGCCCTTTCATCTCCTTCCGAACGTCGTGGTAGCTGGTGCGCCAGAAGCCGGCCAGGTCACTCGTTACCTGCACCGGCCTGCGCGCCGGCGACAGCAGGTGCAACACCAGCGGTACCCGACCCCGTCCAACGGCAGGCGTGTCCGTCATCCCGAAGAACTCCTGGATGCGCTCCGCCAGCACGGGTGCTGCAGGGTTGGAGTAGTCCACCGCTACACGCCTGCCTGACGGCATGCTGATGTGCGTGGGCGCCAGTTCATTCAGCGCCTCACGCTGCTTCCACGACAGCCGTGACAGCAGCGCCTCGTGCAGGTTCACCTGTTCCAGCTCGGTGCGTCGTCGTACGCCGGCCAGGAATGGCAGAAGCCATTCTTCCAGCATGTCGAGAAGCGCGCCGGGAGACATGTCGGGCCATTCGTCAGGCTCATGCAGGGCTGCAAAGGCCAGCCGCTCGCGCAAGCGAACGGATTCCGCTGCCCACGGCAGGCTCTCCAGGCCTTCGGCACGGATGTGCGCCAACAATGCCTGAGCCACCTGATCGTCAGGCAGGTTCGTGACGGCGGCTTCGCGCAGCACGATCGCTCCCAGCTGCTCGCGGCGCAGCGCAACCACCGATTCGGTTCGCTCGTTCCATGCGATGCTCTCCGTGCGCATCACCTGGTGCCCGAACAGCTGCAGTACATCCGCCTCCTCCAGCGGGGCGGCCAGTGCAATTCGTGCTTCCGGTCGGCGACCATCGGTTTCCGCCACCGCCAGCCACTCGTTCCGTGCCAGCGAGGAGTGCGAGGCCAGTGCGGCGCCGGTTCCGCTTCGCATCAGGTAGCGCATGTCCTGCCTGCGCCGTGCCACACGATCGGGATAGGCGAGCGCCAGCACCTGTCCTGCTCCTCCATGATCGGCAGCAGTGTCCACCGGCACTTCCATTCTGCGGCGGAAGTCCCTGGACTGGCGCCTGACGCGCTCGAGAGCTCCGCGGTCTGCAATGGAACCGCCCATGTGTCCCTCGCGCCCGTCGAACGCCAGCGCGAGCCTGAGTCGAATGTCCGCGTCAGGCGCGCCGGCGTCGCCACGCAGCAGGTCGCGTTCACCGAGCAGTGCTGCGACCTCGCAAGCAGTGGCGAGCAGCTCCATGCCGAGCTCACGTGAGGCGAGAAGCATGTGCGCAATACGCGGGTGCACGGGCAGTTCGGCCATGCGTCTTCCATGCTGCGTGATGCGACAGTCGGGTCCAGTCTCCAGTGCGTTCAGTTCGCGCAGAAGCTCGCGCGCCTGTGACAACGCGCCGGCCGGCGGCTGGTCCAGCCATGCGAGCTCGCCTGGCTCCTGCACGCCGGCCGCGGCAAGCTCGAGTGCGAGAGGGGCAAGATCCGCCTCCAGGATTTCCGGCGCGGGATGCGATTGCAAAGATGCATGCTCGTGCTCGGCCCACAGCCGGATGCACACGCCGGGAGCCTGCCTGCCGGCGCGTCCCGCTCTCTGCTCCGCCGCCGCACGAGAGACACGTACGGTCGTGAGGCTCGTCATGCCGCTGCGCGGGTCGAACCTCGGGATGCGTGCGAGCCCCGCATCCACCACGCTTCGCACTCCATCTATCGTCAGGCTCGACTCGGCGATCGAGGTGGCGATAACCACCTTGCGTACTCCCGCAGCGGCCGGGGCGAGGGCCGCGTCCTGCATGCCCGGAGGAAGACTTCCATGCAACGGGAATATGCGCACTGCGGCGGGTGCCTCGTCGCGCTCGAGCGCGTCCAGCAGTACAGCCTCTGTTCGGCGGATCTCTGCCGCGCCCGGCAGGAACACGAGTACGTCTCCCTCGGTGGCCTGCAGCGCCTCACGAACCGCAGAGGCGGCAGCGCCCTCGATTCGCTGTTCCGGGCGGGGCGAACGCCAACGAACCTCAACGGGATGTGTGCGCCCTTCACTCCGGATAACCGGCGCCGGCCCGCCAGCCGACAGCAGTGCGGCAACCGGCTCCACATCCAGTGTGGCAGACATCACCAGAATGCGCAGGTCGTCTCGCAGAACGGTGCGCGTCTGCTCAACGAGTGCCAGCCCCAGGTCTGCGTTCAGTGACCGCTCGTGGAACTCGTCAAAGATGACGGCTGCGTATTCCTCCAGTGCGGGATTGGACTGGAGCATGCGTGCGAGTACACCCTCGGTTACCACCTCGATGCGTGTGGCAGCGGACACCCGGGTCTCCAGGCGCATGCGGTAGCCGACGGTCCGGCCCACCTGCTCGTTGAGCAGGGTGGCCATGCGACGGGCTGCAGCCCTCGCAGCCAGCCGACGCGGCTCGAGCATTACGATGCGTCGGTCGTTCAGCCATTGCGCACCGAGAAGCGCAAGCGGAACGACAGTCGTTTTCCCCGCGCCCGGCGGCGCCACGAGAACCGCCGACGTCCCCGCTTCGAGGGAGCGCAGCAGCTCGGGGAGAACGTCGCGGATCGGGAGGTTCGGCAGGTTCGGCAGCATTCGATGGGAACATGGCCGTCTCGCGCCGCACACACCATCTTCCCCAGCCATAACCCCCACACCACCCCAACGATCCTCACCGGAACATGCACCTTCCCCGTGTTTTCATTCTCCTGGCATTCGCAGTGGCATGCACAGGCAACGCTGAACCGGGATTACCGGAAGCCACTGCAAGCCGCTCCGCCCCGGACAGCATGCGACTCACGCACCTCGTGAGCAGCACGGACGCCCTGCTGCAGGCCGTGAGTGTGGTGGACGAGAGCGTGGTGTGGGTGAGTGGGCACCGGGGCACCGTGCTGCGCACAACGGACGGCGGGCAGAGTTGGGAGCGCCTTGCGGTGCAGGGTGCCGATTCGCTGGAATTTCGGGACGTGCACGCCTCCAGCGCGCGCGAAGCATGGCTGCTGAGTTCCGGTCCGGGTGACGTGTCCAGGGTGTATCACACCACCAACGGCGGAAGTTCCTGGCGGCTCCTGCATCAGAATCCGGATAGCTCGGGCTTCTATGACTGCATGGACTTCACCGAGGCCGGGAGCGGGATTCTCTACGGCGACGAAGTGGATGGTGGCCTGGTGGTTCTCCGTTCGGCAGACGGCAGGAGCTGGAACCGTGTTCCGGCAAGTGCACTTCCGTCCGCGCAGGAGGGCGAGGGCGGGTTTGCCGCCAGCGGCACCTGCGTGCTGGCAGGCCCTGAGAATCGCGCCTGGATCGGTACGGGCAACGCCGATAGCTCCCGGGTGCTGCGAACGACGGACGGTGGGGTGACCTGGGCGTCGTCGCCCGTACCGCTGGCAGCAGGGAGCGGGGCCGGAATCGTTTCGCTCGCGCGGGACAGCACCGGCGTTCTCTATGCGCTGGGTGGGGACATCGGCAACCCGGATGCGGAGCCGGCACCCGTGGCGGTGTCGAACGATGAGGGGGCAACCTGGCGGCTGACGGGCGCCACGCCACTTGCAGGCGCGGTCTACGGCGCGGCTGCGAGCCCGGTGTTCCCCGGTACGCTCGTGGCGGTCAGCCCGCGCGGACTGGCCGTGAGCCGCGACGGCGGCGCCAGCTGGCAGCTGGCCAGCAGCGAGCGCTTCTGGGCGGTTGCGTTCGCGCCGAACGGAATCGGCTGGGCGGTAGGCCCGAGAGGCGCAATCGTCCAGCTGGACGGCTGACGATCAGCCGAAGCTGCGCGCCCAAAGGCAGGCGGCTTCGAGTGAGCTGAAGCTCCCTCTTGCGCGGAATCCCAGGGAAATGAATATTAGATACTCGTCTAATAATCAATTCCATGGACCGAACACTTCGCGCACTTGCAGACCCCACGCGACGGGAGATTGTGCGCCTCCTGCGCGCGGGTGACCTCACTGCGGGCGAGATAGCCGAGCGATTTCCGATGACTGCCGCCACGATCTCCCACCACCTGGCCACGCTTCGAGAGGCGGAGCTGGTGAGTGCGGAGCGCCACGGCAGGACAATCGTGTATTCGCTCAATGCAACCGTGATTCAGGAACTCCTTGGAGACCTGCTCCGCAACCTTGGCGTGGGAGGAGACTCATGAGCCGTCGCTGGATAGCGCCACTGATAATCGTCGTGATGTTTGCCGTAACACTCGCAGCCTGGGGAAGCGTGCCGGAAACGGTGCCGACGCACTGGAATGCTTCTGGCGAGGTTGATGGATGGGGAAGCAGGAGTACGCTGTTTCTGCTGCCGGTGGCGGCCGCGCTTCTGTGGGGGCTGATAGTGCTCCTGTGGCAGATCGGGCCGAGGAAGCAGAACCTCGAGCGGAGTTCGAGCACGTGGTGGCAGGTGGCCAATATCGTGGTACTCATGTGTTTCGGGCTGCACGTGGTGCTGCTCGGCGCGGCGTTAGGGTGGGGACTGGATGTTTCCCGCGTGATCCTGGTGCTGGTTGGCTTGTCACTGGCTCTGCTGGGCAACTACATGCCGCGGCTCAAGCCCAACTGGTGGATGGGAATTCGCACGCCGTGGACGCTGGAGAACGATGACGTGTGGCGTGAGACGCACCGGATGGGCGGGCGGTGGATGATGTTCGGCGGACTCGCGGCGGCGGCAGCGGCGCTGCTTCCTGCGCCAACCAGTACATACCTGTTCACGACGATCGTCGTGGTGTGTGCGCTGGTGCCCGTGGTGTACTCGTACATCGCGTGGAGAAGGCTGGGAGGCGGTCCGCGGCGTGGCCGCGCCTGACGACTTACCAGAGCATGCAACTCGCTGGCCGAGCAGGAACTCGCACGTCACATGCCTGATCCTCCCGAACTCACTACCCCATGATCCGCACTTACACCATCACTGCGATCGCCATGCTGGCCGCCTGTTCCTCATCCGGTACCACGCCTGACGCGCAGGCACCAGTTCCGTCCGGCGCCACCGTCACGCCTGACGTCACTCCACCGATGCTCAGCGCTGCAGAACCAACGTCTGATACACTTACGATACAGACGCCAACCGGACCGGTTGAAGGAATCCTGGTACTTCCGGGCGGTAACGAGCCGGTGCCGGTACTCCTTCTGCACGTTGGATCGGGCCCCACCATGCGCGACGGCGAGACCGCCGCCGGGCCGGACAATTACTTCCGGCAGCTTGCCGACTCACTCGTTAAGCGCGGCGTGGGCACTCTCCGGTATGACAAGCGGGGCTTCGGCGCCAGCAGCGCCTCGCGGATTCCCGAGCAGGACCTTCGTTTCGGCATGCTGGTTGACGATGCGGCAGAATGGGTGCGCAACCTGCGCGCTGATTCGCGCGTTGGGCGCGTGCTTTACGCGGGACACAGCGAGGGAGCGCTCGTTACCGCACTTGCGCAGCACCAGGAACCGGCCGACGCCTACATATCGATCGCGGGCGCGGGCAGACGCGCAGACATAGTGGTGAGGGAACAGCTTGCCAGGCAGCTTCCCGAGCCGATGCTCGTGCAGGTGGACAGCATATTCGCGGCCCTCCTTCGCGGCGAAACGGTAGACGACACACCACCAATGCTCGCCGCGCTGTTCCGGCCCAGTGTGCAGCCGTACCTGATCTCCTGGCTGCCGCATGATCCGGCAGAGATCGTATCACGAATGCAGGTTCCGGTGCTAGTCGTGCAGGGAAGTGCAGATATCCAGGTGTCCGAGGCAGATGCTCGGCTTCTCGCGAATTCCAACCCGCGCGCTACGCTGGCGCTCATTCAGGGAATGAACCACGTGCTCAAGACTCCCGAGCCCGGTGCAGTGAACATGGGGTACAACTCACCCGAACTGGCGATCAGCAGCGAGCTGGTAGATGTTCTCGCAAGGTTTGCCCTGGAAAAGTAGCCCGGGACTCACGGGAATTTTCTGCAGGATCGCTCGCTCCTTCGGCCTGGGGAGAGCCGGGGCTCAGCAGTGTGCGACTCTGCCGAAGAAACGGAATTCACCGGCCTTGCGTAGTGCCCCTGTCTGCCTGCAGGATAGCTGCAGGCCAACCTGCAGGAATCCGTAGTGAGCGTGCGAACGATGGAATACCATACCGCATCTGTACACCTGCCTGCTTCTCCTCCGACCACCGCCGAAGTGCTTAATAGTACCTTTGCGCCGGCCCCTGCTGCTTTGCTGGTCGTTTCCCAGGCTGGCGAAAGTGAACTGGGAGCGGTTATCCGCGAGCGTACGTTGACAGCCGTGCGATCGGGAATGGAGGAAGCTCTCACGGGTTCACAGCAGGCGCTCGATGCAGCGATCGAGAGGGGAGATGAGGCGGCGATTGCCGAGGCCACCAGAAGCATCGAAGGCCTGGAGCAGGCACTCGCACGTTTGTCGGAGCAAGCCGAAAGCGGCACGCAGATCGGAACAGCGGTGGCTCCACCACCACCCCCTTTGCCGTCGGAGGCGATTCCTGAAGTGCCTGCCGGCGCCGTGGTAATTACCCTGGCGTTCTTTGCCACGATCGTGCTGCTGGCGCTGGGAATTCCGCTCGCGCGGGCGTTCCTGCGGAGATCGAGCAGCGCCGCCGTCCCCGCAGTGGCAGATGGCGAGACGCAGGCTCAGCTGCGCGAGATAGGACTCGCGGTAGACGCGATCGCGATCGAGGTCGAGCGCATCAGCGAGTCGCAGCGCAACCTGGACCGCCTGGCCTTGCGCGAGGGCGAAAGGGCCTGAAGGTAGGGGCCAGTCGCGCTTGAACCTGCCGTCAACCTAGGGCTCTCTGCCAGTCCGCACGCGAAGAGCCCACCGCCCGGCACCACCGGCTGCTGAGTCGAAGTGAACGGACCAACTCTCGAGCCGCGCAGCATCGAGGCGAGTGGTCTGTGCTCCCATCCGAACCCGGGCGTTCGCGGCCGAACGAGTCGTGATGGAAGGCGGCTGCCGATGGACCGTCGTGCCGGCTACGGATGAGGGATTGGAAGCGTGGCTGACGAATCGGGCGTAAGGGTTGGCGTCCAGTGCCGCTACCATTCGCACGTCACGACAAACCAGGGTCAAAGTGTTACCGGTCTCGCGCGGTTCGGCGCCCGCCATCGTGCGGCAGCGGTCGAAGGCGATGGTCGTGCTGCCGGCGGAGCTGTCGCGAACCTCTACCGTTACGGGATACCCGTCTTCGTCCACGTCGGGCGGCGGCCAGTCGGCACGCGCGTTCTTCGCTCCGGAATCGTGCATCCGCTTCAGTGTGACGCGGCCCACCTTCACTTTTCCGGGACGCATCCTCGTGGGCTCCGCCATGAAGTCCGTCTTTCCGTCCCCGTCAAAGGCCCGCGCAAGATCGGTTCTGCCATCGTCATCGTAGTCTTCCCAGGCGAGCCGGACCACTGCTACGTCCTCGCGATCCATGTCCCGCCCGCCTACGGTCACGCGGCCAACCCGCGACCGGGAGTCGCCGTTGCGGTACTCCACGACCTCGATCTCCTTCTGCACGCCGGCGCCCGGGCGCGAACAGCTGTCGAAGGACATGACGAGCGATTCGCCGACGGAAAGTTCGCATTTGTCGGTAACGTTGCCGCTTGCTGGCCTCGGCGTTACCGCGTCCGTGCGCGGTTCGGGACGGACCTGTGCGGTGACAAGCGCGGGGATGAACAGCAGGGCGACAAACGCTGCAGCTGTGCGTTGCATGGCGGCTCCAGTTCCGGGGAGGCGTATGGTGGATGGCCGGTTCGGCAGCGGGAAGCGATGGATGCTCGGGCACCCAGGCCTTGGTATAGACGGTCCGCAGGTGGGAGCGGCAACGCTTTACTCAGCTGCGAGCGCTTGCCTGTGTGGTGGGAACCGAGCCATGCGAAGCTGGTGCCGGAGCTGCCAGCAGCGCGGCGGCAAAAAACACCCGGGCCTGACGCGAAGCTGTTCGCGTCAGGCCCGGGTTCATTCGCCCGAAATCAGCGGCGGCTGTCCTGCGACTTCCGAACCGCCGGTGCGCACTCCTGCCACGTCATCTGCTGGCCCGTGCGCGGGTTGCGCGGTAGCGGGTTCAGGATTTCGCGCGGCATGCGCTGGTCGTCTTCGCTTGCCAGGTATGCAAGCATCGCCGTGAGCGTTGCGTTGTTCTTCACGTCGTCGAACACCACCTTGTCGTACGTGTCACGGTTTGTGTGCCATGTGGTGAGGCCGTAGTCCCACGACAGCGCACCGAGGTTGAACGCAGGCGCACGGTGGCACTGGAACGACGCGTGGTCGGTGCCGCCCGTCTGCTGGCCGCCCACCCCGCCCAGCGTGATGTGCCGGGTGATCTGCGATGGAATCTCGGAGAGGTAACCGGCGATAACCGGACGGGCATTGGCAAACGGGCCAGGCGACATGTTCACAACGCGCCCCGTTCCGTTGTCCTGGTTCCAGACGGCCTGCAGCCCCTGCACGATCTCCGGATGATCCTCGGAGAACGCGCGCGAACCATTGAGTCCCTGCTCCTCGCCACCCCAGTGCCCAACGAGAATGGTGCGCCTGGGGTTGGGATAGTGCTGCTTCAGGATACGCATTGCCTCCAGCATGACGAGCGTGCCGGTGCCGTTGTCCGTGGCGCCTGACGCGCCGTCCCACGAGTCAAAGTGCGCCGAGAGGAGCACGTACTCGTTGGGCAGCTCGCGGCCGCGCATTTCGGCAACCACGTTGAACATCGGACGCTCGCCGAGCGACTCCGACTCGGCCGACATCCTGACGCGCGGGCTCTGGTTGGCAGCTGCCAGACGATAGATCAGGCCGTAGTCCTCGCACGTTATGTCGAAGGTGGGAATCTGCTGGTTCCACGATCCGAAAATCTTCTGGATGCCCGGGTATCCGGACCAGTAGGTGGAGAACACGCCAAGTACGCCGGCTTCCTTCATGGTCTCCTGCATGCGCGGACCGCCGGCAGCCACCTGACGAGTCACCCAGCCCTGGGTGAGCGTGTCCTGGGTGCGGCGCATGTCCGTGATCGTGCTGGGCGTAGCGTACTCCTCGATCTGTGCCTGCGAACGGCACGAGAGACGCGGTGGGCTGATGAGAACGAACTTGCCTCGAGCCTGCGGAAGCCACGCGCGGTACTCCTCGGGCGTCGCCAGGTCCGGCAGCACTATCACGTCGCCTTCCACAGCCCGGCCACCGGTGCCAGGGCTCCAGGCGAGCATCGTAGCCTCGAGCGAGCGAACGCGCGGCGAGATGAGGTCAACGTGTGCAACACCGCGGTCCCATGAGGCCCACGAGCCGTACTCCTCCTGGCGTGCGTCAATGCCCCAGGAGCGATAAGTGGATACCAGCCAGTCGCGTCCGCGCGCTGAACCGGGGGAGCCGGTGAGCCGCGGGCCGATGGAATCCAGAAGCTGCTGCGCCAGCGTTTGCAGCTTCGAGTTCTGCATTCCCTCGTTCCAAATGCCCTGCAGAACGGGATTGCTGACCGGAGTGTTCCTTACGTAGCTGGAGTCACCCGGCAGGGGAGATACCGGCTGCTCCGCTGCCACTGCGGGTGCCTGAACCGGCGGTGGAGATTCGATGACACGCGGGCCGCAGGCGAGCGCGCCAAGAAGAGACGCCCCCACTGCGATGCCCGTTCCAGGGCGAACAAGTGTAGCGAGCATTACTGAGCTCCAGGTGTGACTGGTGATCGTGATCGCGCCCCTCCGGGGCACCTCCAGCGTACGGCCGTGGAGGAGCATCGAAGGTATCGCCGGTTCGCGAGGGCGGCCAGCGCCAGCGGCGCAAGAGCCGTATCTTGAACGGATGTGTCCGCTCGTCGCGGACCTTCTCGCGTTCCCCGTTCCGGAATTCGCGCAGCAGCCTCCTCACGCTGCGGGAGCGGCAGACCCACACCAATTTCATCATGCGTCTTCCAATTCTTGCTGGCGTGCTGCTGGCGGCGGTTTCCATTCAGCCACTCTCTGCTCAGAGCACGAACTCGAGTGATCTCGCGAAGATCCGGGCTGAAGGGACGGAGAGGTCCCAGGTGATGGAGATTGCGAGCTGGCTCACGGATGTTCACGGCCCGCGTCTCACCAATTCGCCGCACATGCATTCGGCGGCGAACTACGCCAAGTCCACGATGGAGAAGTGGGGTCTCTCCAATGTGCACTTCGAGTCATTCCCGTTCGGTCGCGGCTGGGCCAACGAGCGTGCAGTGGCGCAGGTGCTGGAGCCGGTGCCGCACCCTCTCACGATCGTTCCGGGTGCCTGGACAACGGGAACCAATGGTCCGGTAACCGCGGAAGTCGTGGCGGTGGAGATCCCGGATAACGCCACCGACGCGGATTATGCGCGCTGGAGCGGCAAGCTTCGCGGCAAGGTTGTAATGGCGGCAGAGCCGCCGGCAGTCACGCCGCTGTTTACCGCGCCGGGCTCGCGGATGTCACAGGAAGACCTGGACAGGATGGAGGCCGCCACGATCGTGCCCGCTTCTCCGCGTGCCGGCGCGGCGCAGCCGCCGTCGAACGACGCCCGCATGGCAGCGATGCGTGCCCGCTTCGAGGCGCAGGCGCGTCGTGCGAACTTCTGGGTTTCGGAGGGCGTTGCGGCGATCCTCGTGCCCGGCTCCAGCCGTGGAAACAGCGGCAGCGTGTCCAACGCACCCACCGGCAACCGTCAGCCGAACGGTGACCCGTCCGTTCCGCAGATTGCCGTGGCAACGGAGCAGTACGGCCGCATCTGGCGCACGGTAGAGAAGGGAGTGACGGTGCGAATGGAGCTGGACGTGCGCAACCGTTTCTACGACGACAACCTGAACAGCTACAACATTATCGCGGAGATCCCGGGGTCAGATCCCGCACTGCGCGATGAGGTTGTGATGGTGGGTGCGCACTTCGATTCGTGGCATGGAGCAACCGGTGCCACGGACAACGGTGGTTCCTCCGCGATCATGATGGAGGTAATGCGCATCCTGAAGGAAACGGGAGTGCCGCTCCGCCGTACCGTGCGTATCGGTCTATGGACCGGTGAGGAGCAGGGCCTGATCGGGTCGCGGATGTACACACGTGCGCACTACTGGGATACCACGGCTAACGCGCCGAAGCCCGCCCACGAGAAGTTCTCCGTGTACTTCAACCTGGACAACGGCGCCGGTGCAATTCGCGGAGTGTATACGCAGGGCAACGAGCGTATTGCGCCGATCTTCCGCGACTGGCTGAAGCATGTTGATTCGGACAGCATCACGGTGCGTCACGTGAGCCTGAACTCCACTGGTGGTACGGACCACCTTGCCTTTGACGGCGTGGGGCTGCCGGGCTTCCAGTTCATCCAGGATCCGATCGAGTACTACACCCGCACTCACCACTCGAACCAGGATCTGTTCGAGCGGCTGCAGCCGGCGGACATGCGGCACAACTCGGTGGTGATCGCGACGTTCGCGTACCTGGCGGCCAACGCGAACGAGCGTATGCCGCGTAAGGAGGAGTAGGAGTAGTCTGGCAGGTGCAGTGCTGATGCGGGCCCCCGGCGGAACGGCTGAGTGCGGCGGGGGTCTGACAGGAGGCAGCCGCGTTGCCCAGGCGGCGCGGATGCTGCATTTGAGAGCGCTATCTTCAGCAGATGTACGGAATTCCGGCGCTGGCAGCGACCGGCGCAACCATGAAGGCGAGGTTTGAAATGAGGCTTACGGAATCGTTCCTGACGCGAGGCATTTCCCGTACGAGAATCGGACTGGGCAGTGCGGCGCTGGTGGTGGGCGCAATCGCGCTCGGCGCATCGCCGCTTTCCGGTAACGAAACCCTTTCCGCATCAGAGCTTGATCGCGCGCTGGCTGCTGCTGCGCATGCCGGTCCCGCGGCTGATGCGGTAACGATCGACTGGAAGGTGCTTGGCGGCCTGAACTATCTCACCGGCGAAAAAACCGAGACGCTCAAGCAGCTCCATGGAAAGCAGGTGCGAGTGCCGGGCTTCATAGTGCCGTTGGATGACTTTGCCGAGGAAGTGACGGAGTTCCTTCTGGTGCCGTACTTCGGTGCCTGTGTGCACGTGCCGCCGCCGCCGCCCAACCAGATGGTGTACGTAACGATGAAGGGCGGGAAGAAGCACAAGATCGGCTGGTGGGATCCTGTTTACATCGAGGGAACGCTGACCATCGAGCAGTTTGATTCTGCGTATGGTGCGGCCGGATTCCAGATGGAAGTGGAGAAGGTGACGGAGTACGGCAAGTAGCGGGTGATTGTCAGCTGCGTGTCATCCGCACGAGCAGGGTGAAGGTTCGTGTAGTGGCTGGTTTCGATAGTGACTGAGCAGGCTCCAGCGCTTCGGGTGGAACCAGCTCCCCATGTTTAGCGCGGGGATGCGAGCAGCAAACACATTTCGGGCGCCGCGACCATGGAGGAGTTGATCCTGGCGTGGCGCTCGTGTCATAACGACGCCGCCTCACGGGCGGAAGGGAACGAATACCTTGAGTGCCTCGCCAATCGAGCGACAGCATGGTGCTACCATTGCGCCCGGTGCGCCGCCTGCGGTTGAGATTGCAGACCTCACGTTCGAATACAAGGCTGGCAGGCCGGTGCTGAACATTCCGTCGCTGACCGTGCATCGTGGCCGGCGGGTGTTTCTCTATGGCCCCAGCGGAAGCGGCAAGACCACGCTGCTCGGCATACTGGCTGGTGTGCTGCCGGTGCAGGGAGGGAGTGTGCGGGTGTTCGAGCGCGAGCTGGGCCGCCTCACGAGCGCCGGGCGCGACGAGTTCCGCGCCGTTCACATCGGGTACATCTTCCAGATGTTCAACCTGATACCGTACCTGAGCGTGTTGGAGAACGTCACGCTGCCCTGCCGCCTGAATTCCAGGCGTCGTGCTCGTGCGGAGCGCAATGGCGAGTCGCTCACGGACGCCGCTCATCGCATTGCCTCGCACCTGGAAATCGAGGGACTGCTGGGCTCTCCCGTTACTGAGCTGTCGGTAGGCCAGCAGCAGCGTGTGGCTGCCGCACGAGCGCTGCTCGGGGCCCCGGAGCTGGTGATCGCGGATGAACCTACGTCTGCGCTGGACAACGACCGCCGCCAGCGATTTCTCGAGCTGCTGTTCGGCAGCTGCGCGGAGTCAGGCAGCACGCTGATCTTCGTGAGCCATGACAGAACGCTGCAGCCGCTCTTCGACGAGGCGGTGTCGCTGCCTGACGTGAACCGTGGCGCTGTGCCGGCTGCCGTATAGCCGCACACGTGAGGCAGGGATGCTGCCCCGGCAGCAGTCGGCAGATTGATACGCCTGCCGGCCGCAACAGGTAACCATCGATCCCGATACAGGCTGTCATGCTCTTTACGCTCGCAACGAAGTCGCTCCGCAATCGCCTTCTCACCACGTCTCTCACGGTGGCCTCGATCGCCTTCAGCGTGGCCCTGCTGATTGGCGTGGAGAACGTTCGCACTGGCATGCGCGACAGCTTTGCCGGTACGGTGCGTGGAGTGGATCTCATTGTAGGAGCGCGCGGCGGCACCATTCAGCTGCTGCTCTACTCGGTGTTCGGCATAGGTTCGCCAACGCAGAACGTCTCGATAGAAGCGTACGACCGCTGGCGCGATCATCCCGCCGTGGCCTGGACCATCCCTTACGCGCTGGGCGACAGCCACCGCAGCTTCCGGGTGATCGGGACGAACGAGGATTTCTACGAGTACTACCGTTTCCGTGAAGACGGCAAGGTGACGTTTACGGAAGGGCGAATGCCGCGCGATCTGTATGACGTTGCCATCGGCAGTGAGGTGGCGGAGCGTCTTGCCTATCGAGCCGGTGACCTGATCGAGGTGACCCACGGGCTGAGCACCGCTGCGGGCGGCATCGTGAACCACGATGAGCATCCGTTCAAGGTGGTGGGAATCATTGCCCGAACGTTCACGCCGATCGATCGTGCGCTGTACGTGACCCTCGAGGGCATAGAGGCGATGCATGTGGGGTTCGAGACGGGAATGCCGGCAGCGATGCCCGGCGCTACACCGCCCGCAATGCCCGGCGCCACTCCACCGGCGATGCCTGGTGCTACGCCGCCCGCGATGCCCGGCGCCACTCCACCGGCGATGCCTGGTGCTACGCCGCCCGCGATGCCTGGCGCCACTCCACCAGCAATGCCCGGCGCTACACCGCCCGCAATGCCCGGCGCCACTCCACCGGCAATGTCGGGCGTCGGGGTTCCAGCAATGCCTGGCGCAGCCGCGGACCACCCCGCCTCACGCGACGATCCGCGAGTACAGCCTACGCAGATCACCTCGTTCTTCGTGGGCACCCAGAACCGGATCGAGACGCTCCAGCTGAAGCGGGAGATCGATACTGACCAGTCGGAGGCATTGAGTGCGATCATTCCCGGCATGGCGTTAGGGGAGATGTGGCGCACCATCGGCTATGCGGAGTCGGGCCTTCTTGCGGTGACGGCGCTGGTAGTCGTCGTTGGCCTGCTGGGTATGCTCGTGGCGCTTTACAGTTCACTCAATGCACGCCGGCGCGAGATGGCTATCCTGCGCGCCGTTGGCGCAGGGCCACGCAAGATCGTAGGGCTCATGGTGCTCGAGTCGGGGCTGCTGGCAGCACTCGGCGCGCTGCTGGGCGTGATTCTCACCTACGCAATCCTGTACGCTGCACGAGGCCCGGTTGAGCGCAGCTTCGGGCTGCTTCTCCCGATCCGCCCGCTGGGCCAGACGGAAGTGGGCTACATCGCACTCGTCGTGCTGGCTGGCGTAGTGATCGGGTTCGTGCCGGCGTATCGTGCATACCGCAACACGCTGACCGACGGGTTGAGTCTGCGGTTGTAGCGGGCGTCAAGCACACCTGTGAGCGGCCCCAGCCACGGCCACATGCAAAAGTGAAAGGGCCACCGTACTTCCCGAAGTACGGTGGCC
>DATGOL010000093.1:0-4510 GCA_035306065.1 Gemmatimonadales bacterium
AATCCGGGGAGGAGTGTATGGCCCGCGCCGTTTACTGTTTCCATTTCGTCCGGTATGGCGGCGTCCGGGCCTAACGCGGTGATGAGGCCCTCGCGCACGACCACATTAACCACTCCCAGGTCGCGTTCACCGTCGAAGACGCGGGCGCCCTGTATCGCGAAGGAGTTCTCGGCGTGTGCCTTTACCTGTTGCGGCGGACGGGTCGCTGCAAGGGAATAGAGTGCTGCGGCGGTGGCGGCTGCGGGGAGGATTGCGCGGAGCATTTCTGGTCCCTCGGGTTGCGCTGGAAGAGGCGGCCTGTGAGGCTGGCCTGTGAGTGCCAACGAGGTGTGTCCAGTTCGGAAGTACGAATTACTGCCGCCGATGGATTCATTCAAGCGGGCTGGAGCGGGGGGCGGGGTGGGGGCATCGTGGTAGCGATGTGTTCCATTCACGGCGGTTCGCCGGTGAAGGTTCGGGAGATGTGGTGGCGGCGTTGAAGCAAGTGCTTGCTATCTGCGCACTCACCTGGACTCCGCGACTCCTGTCGCCCACACAACAGCGCCGGCGGCCCACTCCAGGCCGCCGGCGCACTTTCACAACCAACCACAAGCATCACGCCTGCTGCGTTGCCGCCCCCATCTCCTTCAACACCTTCTTCGCGTTCGTCTCGATGAACCGCGCCATATCAACCTCCTGCTCCAGGTTCTTCGAGAGCAGGTCGGACACCTCCTTCTCACCAGCAGTCTTCGCAACCGCCAACGCCGAACGATACGCCGCTATCTCGTAGTGCTCCACGCGCAGGCCCGCACCCAGGTTGAACGCCTCGGTCATCTCCTTCGACGCATCCTCCTCCTCGTCGAACTCCTTCTTCTCCTCGAGGATGCCGAGTATGCCAGGGCACTTCTGTCCGCGCGGCTTGCGACCCATCACCTCGAACGCTTTCTCGAGGTTCTCGATCTGAACTTCCGTTTCGCCGCGGTGCAGCTCGAGGCGGTCTCGCATCTCCTCGTTGGTCGTCTGACGAATCATCTTGGGCAGGCTCTTCAGTATCTGCCGCTCGGCATACAGAATGTCGCCAAGGTCGTGCAGCAGCAGGTCTCGCGTGCTTTCCATCGCCATGATCTCTCTCCTCGTTCAGGTTGACACCGGAAAAGGCAGGAGACGTGCCGGGCGCTGTTGCGCGAGAGGAATGGCAGAGGTGTACAGACGCGCAGAGTGGAGCACGCCGGAAGTGAAACGCGCGCAGAGTGGAGCGCGCCGAAACCGGAGTGCACGAGAGTAGAGTGCCCCCGAGAATAGAGCACGCCGAGAGTATCACCCGCATGAGCACAACGGGTGCCGAGGTCAGCTCACCCCGGCACCCGTTGCTTGCTACAGACTCCTCAGGCCAGCTTCAGAATTCCCTTCGCCACTCCCACAAGCTTCTCGGCCGTGATCCCGAGCTCCTGGTACGCCTCCTTGTACGGCGCAGACTCCCCGAAGCGCGCGATGCCAACGATCGCATCCGCAGGCACATAACGATACCAGGAGGCCGGATGCGCAGCCTCGATTGCCGCACGAGGAACTCCCGGCGGCAGCACCTCCTCCCGATAGGCAGCGCCCTCAGACTCGAACAGTTCGAACGACGGCACACTCACCACTCGCGCACGAACACCTTCACCAGCCAGCCGCTCGGCCGCATCCAGCGCGATCGCCACCTCCGAACCACTCGACATCAGTACGATCTGCGGCGCACCATCCTTCGGATCGCTCAGCACGTAAGCACCACGCGCAACATTGCTCGCGGCTCCGCGACCCTCACGATCAATGAAGGCCAGCTTCTGCCTGGTGAGTACCAGTGCAGTTGGCCCGCTCCGGTGCTTCATGGCCACTCGCCAGGCCTCTGCCGTCTCGCTCGCGTCCGCCGGACGCAGCACGTGCAGGTTCGGGATAACGCGCAGCGCCGCAAGCTGCTCGACAGGCTGGTGCGTGGGTCCGTCTTCACCGAGCCCGATGGAGTCGTGCGTGAACACGTAGATCACGTGCTGGCCCATCAGCCCGGCGAGTCGTATGGCGGGGCGCATGTAGTCGGAGAACACCAGGAAGGTGCCGCCATACGGAATGAAGCCGCCGTGCAGCGCCATTCCGTTCATGATGGAACCCATGCCGTGCTCGCGGATTCCGAAGTGCATGTTACGGCCATCCAGGTTGCCCGCCAGCATGCTCGGCGCACCCTTGATCATCGTGTTGTTGGAGCCGGCAAGGTCTGCCGAGCCACCCACAAGTTCAGGAACGCGCGAAGCGATCGCGTTGAGCACCGTACCGCTCGCTGCACGTGATGCAACGTTGCCGGTTTTCGCGTCGAACACCGGGATGTCCGCATCCCACCCGTCAGGCAGCTCGCCCCGCAGCCTGCGATCCAGCTCGGACGCGTCCTCAGGGTTGGCAGCAGCCCAGCGGGCGTGCAGTTCGTTCCACTCTTCCTGCACCTTCGCTCCCTGCGCGCTTGCAGAACGCCAGTATTCCAGCGCGTCGTCATCCACGTAGAACGGATCGAGCGACGGGTAGTCGAGGGCTTCCTTCGTCCGGCGAATTTCGTCCACACCCAGTGGCTCACCATGAGCCTTGGCAGTGCCCGCCCGGTTGGGACTTCCGTATCCGATGCGCGTACGCGTGATGATCAGCGTCGGGCGCACGGTGTCTGCCTTCGCCTCGGCGATCGCTGCTTCAACCTGCGCCAGGTCGTTCACGTCCGACACGTGAAGCACCTGCCAGCCATACGCCTCGAAGCGCCTCTCCGCGTCATCTCCGTAGGAGAGATCGGTGGAGCCTTCGATCGTTATGCGGTTGTCGTCGTAGAACCCGATCAGCTTGCCGAGCTTCAGGAAGCCTGCGTATGACGCCGCCTCGTGCGAGATGCCCTCCATGAGGTCACCGTCGCTGGCGATGAACCAGGTATGGTGGTCCACCACCGCCATGCCGTCACGGTTGTAGCGAGCAGCGAGGTTCGCCTCGGCTATGGCCATGCCTACCGCGTTCCCGAGGCCCTGGCCGAGCGGGCCGGTGGTGGTCTCCACGCCAACGGTGTGGCCGTGTTCGGGGTGGCCCGGCGTGCGGCTGCGCAGCTGGCGGAAGTCCTTCAGGTCCTGCAGCGTGAGGCCGTAGCCGCTCAGGTACAGCGTGCTGTAGAGCAGCATCGATGCGTGGCCGCACGAGAGCACGAAGCGGTCGCGGTCCGGCCAGGACGGGTCGGCCGGGTTGTGCTTCAGGTGCTTTGTGTAGAGCAGGTAGGTGAGCGGCGCGAGCGCCATCGGTGTTCCGGGGTGTCCGGACTCTGCCTGCTGAACGGCGTCCATGGAGAGGACGCGCACGGCATTGATAGCGAGCTTTTCGAGGGCCGCGCTGGGTGCGGCGGACATGACTGGGGAAACCACGTGAAGTGCGCTCCGGTGCCTCGCAGGGCGCGATGGTGCACCCGGGGCAGGTGGCACACACCGCACATGCGCCGGCGGTGTCGGGTCAGGGTTGGGTTAACGGCGCCGGTCGAAAGGTCGATCGGCCGGCTGGTACAAGGTAGCGAAGCGATGGGGCGTCTGCTTTCCGGGCTGGCGCAACCATCACTTTCGCGGCTTTCCGCCCTCTCCGCCGTATGAACCCTTCGGATTCGACTTCCTGTGCCGCAGCGGCTCCGAGCCCGCGTCGTCGGAATTGGAAACGGTGTCCACTCCGCTCTTGTCGGTGCTGGAGCGGCCGTTGGCAGAGTGTATCCCTTCCGCAGCCTCGGCCCCGGCGCCTGTTCCGCCGGAATCACGCTTCTTTCTGTTCGGCCCCTTCTGATGGCGGTCGCCACTGGCCTTCGATGTCATCGGCCCTCCGTCTGGTGGTCTGGTACGGTGCGAACAGGGCAATGCCCGTGCCCTGCTGCTGGCGGCGTCTCGCGGGAGAGGGGGCAGAATTCAGGAATTGCACTGTGCAAGTCCGGCGCTTGGAAACGTCTCCACCACAGAGACCTCGTAACGGAGACGAACATGCACGCTATCGCACGCACCATAGTCGCTACGCTCATCCTGCTTGCACCGTCTGCACTCGCAGGGGCGCAGGGCAGGGTGATTCCACGCCCCTGTCCTGTACCGCGGTGTGAACCAGTGCCCTGTCTGCAGGCGCAATGTGAAAGGCCGCCTGCGGAGTGGGTGGAGCGTACCTCGAGCGATGTGCGCGCTACCCTGAAGGGGCGTGTGCTGAGCGTGGAGGTTCGCGAGAAGTTCGTCAATCGCGGCGGAGCGCTGGGCGAGGCGGACTATGTGTTTCCGCTTCCGCGGGATGCTGCGTTTCGGGACCTGGCGCTCACGATCGGAGGGGAGCAGGTAACGGGCGAGGTGATGGATGCGGGCAAGGCGCGCTCCATCTACGAGGCAATCGTGAGGCAGCAGCGAGACCCGGCCCTGGTGGAGTGGATCGGGCAGGGCATGCTCCGGGCGAGAATCTTCCCGCTCCCGCCCGGCGAGGAGCGCGAGGTCACGGTGCGGTTCGACGCCGTTATCCCGCTGGA
>DATGOL010000094.1:0-15810 GCA_035306065.1 Gemmatimonadales bacterium
TGGCGATCATCGCCGCGGTCGCATTGTGGCGGGAGCAACCTGCGCTCACGCTGGTTCTTGCGATAGTCGGAGTGCGGATGGCGCTCGGTCAGCCTGTGCTTCCGTGCATGGCTTCGGGGAGTTGTGGTACGCGGTAGGGGGGCAACGTCCGTCACCACTCGCTACTCCTGGACTGCCGGGCATGGGGAGCCGTTCCTGCGGCACTTTCGCTTCCTGCAGCCGGAGCTCGAAGCGACGGAGGCGAACCGGATCGGCAACTATCACGCGGAAACTGGTAACTGCCTCTTATCTGCTCACTCTTCCCCGGCGCCGGCCACTGCCCGGTGAAGGTTGAGAGCGACGGTCTCACGCGGATGGCGCGAAGGCCGCGGAGAACTGCACGGCGATTGGAGTTTCATGCGCCAGGCTTCTCTCCGCGGCCTCCGCGCCTCCGCGTGAGGCTTTTTAACCGGCTCCGCTTGCAGACGAAGCTCAGCTTCGCCCCGGCCGAGCCTCCACCAGGGCCGAGCCCCGAGCGCAGACGCTGGTATAGCAGCGCTATTTCAAGAAGGCGCAATGCTAGAGATCGGTGCGCGGCGCCCGGCCACGAGTGCTGGCCGAAACATGCCAGGCGTGGAGGAGCCGTTCCTACGGCTCCTCCACTTCCTGCAGCCGGAGCTCGAAGCGGCGCACCGGCTTGTGAGGCGCGTAAACGTCCACGTCCATAGCCGTCGGCCGCCGGCGCCCCACCAGCATTGGTGCGCTGTTGTAGGTGAAGTGCTCACCATCAACGGTCAGCCTCACGCGCGGCAGTCCGCCTTCGTCGTAATCGAGTCGCACGTTCCGGTAGGCGAACACCGGGCTTCCGGCGCGCGGCGCACCCTCCAGGTTTCGCACGGTCTCCGGCTCCAGCCTGACGACAAATGAATCCGCGATAGCGCCGTTGTCGTTGAGCATCGTGATGCGGTAAGTGCGCGGTATGCGAGCCAGGGTGCCATCGGCCGGCAGGTCGGCGAGAACACTGTTGAGCCGCGGGTCAACGCTGCGCGTGGAGCCGGCCGGGTCGAAGGGCAACTCGCGTCCCGGACGCGGGTTGAACGCGAACGGCAGCATCACGGCGAAGCGAACCGGCTGCTCCATGCCCGACACCCGACCGCTGCCGGTCGTGAGGCGGCGCGCGTCGAACGCCAGCTTGGCATAGCGGTCATACGGCGTGCGCACGAACACGGTACCCGGTGTGTCCGCGTGAAGTACCAGCGTGTCGCCGTACCCGTCAGGTGGCGCCTCGTTCACGTAACGCAAAAGGTGTCCATACGACGCCTCGGCGATCCGTTGCTCAGCCTCGGAGATGAAACGCAAGCCGCCGCCCGGCGGAACGATGAGCGTCAGGCGGGCCGGGTCCTTCTCCACCACCAGCGGAAAGACGTCGGCCTCGGCCCGGTTGGTTGTGGGCGCGTTCGCCACGAAGCTCCAGCCGAATGGAGTACCGTCATCGAGCACGCCCATCCGGGCTATGCCACCCGGCACGGTCGTCTCCGGTGTCGGCAGCGTCTGCAGGAGAACGTTCGCCCCTCCGGTTACAGCGACCTCCGTAATGCGCTGCCACTCCGGCGCCTCGATGCTCAGCGAGCCATACCCCCCGGTTAGAGGCCGCGGACCGGGGAGTGACAGCTGGAAGGTGCCGTCAGCTTCGGTACGTGTAGTCGCACGATACTCCTTGTCCCAGACCAGCCCGCCACTGGAGCGTCCCCATCCGCGCTGCGACAGGGTGACGGTGGCGTTCGCAATCCCATCGTCGGTACGGAAGTCCACGAGCCGACCGCGAACCTGAGCATTGCCGCAGGCGGACATGACGAGCAGGATCAGGAGTGACCCGAGGATGGAACGGGAGCGGGATGGATGCATGCGCGGTGCAGGGCGAGCGTTTGTTTGCATCACGGAAGATGCGCTCGACGATGCAGTTCGTGCACCTCCTCCGCCAGCTCGGGAACGGGACCTTCAACCACGGCGCCGCGGATGACGTCCTGAATGCGCAACGCCCTTACGGGCGACGGCGGCACCCCCAGCTCGGCCAGCCAGGCCGCCGTCTGCTCCGCGGAACTCGCGTACACGATGCGCCCGAGCCCTACCCACGCGTGCGCGGCCGAGCACATGGGGCAGTGCTCGCCCGACGTGTAAACCGTGGCTGCCGCCCGTTCCTCCGCGGAGAGGTTCACCCCCGCCCAGCGAGCGATCTCGAACTCGGGGTGGCGCGTGAGATCACCGTCCGCCACGCGGTTGTGGTCTTCGAAAAGCACGCGTCCATCGGCGGCGACGAGAACGGAGCCGAAGGGGTCGTTGCCCGACGCAAGAGCTTCGGCGGCGAGTTCGATGCAGCGGCGGAGGTGCTGGAGTTCGGTTTCGGTGGGCATTCCGGATGTTGGGCCAGTTCCCTCCGGTGCGCAATGAGTCCTTGACGCGAGCATCTCCTTAGAGCGGCTCCGTACCCTCGCTCAGGATGTGCAGGTATCGGGAGTAGCTGAAGATCCTGCGGCGGCGACGGCCGGTGATCTCCTGCACAGTGCCCATCTTCTCTAGCGCGGCAAGACCCTTGTTGACCGCAGGCATCGAGACCGACGTACGCGCGGCAAGCTGAGTGGCCGACTGAATAGGATGCTCCAGCAGCGACTGATGAAGTCGCAGCATCGTACCCGCGAGACGCCCCGTATCACGCTCTATTCGCGTTCGATCGTCGCGAGCAAGTGTCGTCAGGCGCTGAGCCGTGGTTACCGCGCCGGTTGCGCTCTCCGTGACTCCGTCGGCAAAGAATCCGACCCACGTTTCCCAATCACCCTCAGTACGCACGCGGGTTAGCAGGTCGTAGTACTGCTGCCGGTGTTGCTTCAGGTACAGGCTGAGATAGAGCAGAGGCTCCCTAAAGGTCCCTCCAGGTCTGCGACCCACCCCGGTCTTAGTTAGGCGCGCCGGCCCGCCGCCTGCTTGCACTGTTCCAAGCGCAATAGGCGACTGGTCTTTCAGCTGCCAGCGTGTTGGTGGCCAGGCAATGCTGACTCTTGACATGTCAGAGAAGCAGTCGCATACTGTCGGCGCAGCAGCCTGACGCCGCACGCCGCCGGCGTCAGGCGTCAGGCGTCACGATCGGTTTCAGCAGATCCTTGGCCTCGCCAGGATCGGGTGTAGGCTTTCTCGCCACCACTCAGCATCGGCGTATGCCCATTCGGAGAATGCCGCATCTTCGCGCCAACGTCATAGGCAGCGGGATCCTGGTACCCATGTCCTGCCTGCTGCTCGGTGCCTGCTCCGACCCTCCGGCACGGAGCGACACGGAGTTCGACTACGACGTGCCCACACGCGTAGCGCAGCTCGTTCCACCGGACTCGCTCCTCACCGTGCAGCGGCGGATAGGCGAGGCCGACGGCGAGCTCGCCTTCCCCTATTTCACCGCGCTCGCGGCGAACGACTCACTACTCGCAGTCGTCGAGGCGCCGGAGTGCCGTGTGCTCCTGATCCGCCGCGCCACGGCTCGACTCGACCGTACAGCCGGGCGCTGCGGACAGGGGCCGGGTGAGTTCCAGGAGGTCGGGCCGGTAGCGTTCCACCGGGACTCGATCGTGGCCATCGAGCAGGGCGTCGCGACGGCGCTGGTGCTCGGCCCGGATGGGGAGGAAGTCCGCCGCGTGTCGATCACGATCGATAGCGTGCGGCGGTATATCGTCCGCGGCATCGAATCGCTGGACGTGATCGACGACTCCACGTGGATGGTGTCGCTACGCCTGCTCTCGAGCACGAACTTTTCCGTAGACGACACGACTAACCACAGCTTCGTGGCCACCGTGGACAGCCGGACGGGCATCATGCGCCACCGCTTCGGTCTCGATGTCACGAAGTCACGACGGTGGCCGGAACGCGCCGGGCGGAACTATCCCGCCTGCGCTGCGGGCGGGGCCCGGCGCAGGATTGTCCTGGCGAACCGATGGGCGCCGGATGCGATCGTCTTCGATGTCGAGGGACGCCCGATCGAGCGCGTGGTCGTACACCACGATCGGTTCAGGAACCTGCCCGATTCCATTGGCGGACCGTTCGCGCCGTTACAGACGTCCGTCGCCTGCAGCGAGCACGCTTTCGTCATCTCGTACATGCTGCCTGGCGCCACCTCGATGAGCCAGACGCGGAGTCTCATCGTGATCGCGCCGTGGGACGGCGCGGCCGGGGCAGCTGCGACCTTCGTCACCGACGAGCACCCGATGTATCTCGGCTCGATCGACACCGGTGTGGACTCGACGCTCTACTTCACGGCCAACCAGCGATTCGAGTACCCGCTGATCCACGAAGTAGCCTTTCGCATTCCGGAGGTGCCATGAAGTCTCCATTGCTCGAGCGGATCATCCTCGGCTGCCTGCTGGTTGTGCTGTCAACCGCCGTGCTCCTGGAGCGTAAAGAGCACGGCTCGACAGTCGAGCGTGCTCTTCTCGCCGAGCGCGCTAGCGAGCGCGCCAGCACCGATCTCAAGTTCCCGTACGCACGGACTGTCATTCCCAGTCGTTCACCTGGCCAGCGGGGCCTTACGAGACCTACGTCCAGAGGAGCTAAGCCCGATCTTGCTTCGATTCTCAGGGAATCGACTCACTGGATTTAGAGTCGGTACACTTATAAACGAAGACTTTCGCTGAGCACCCGTGTCCCTCATCATTCCTCCTGACCTGGAGTATGACGCATGCCGCGAAACAAGGGCTACTTCTCGATCGGTGGTCTCGCAACCTCGCTGATCGCTTCGTTGATGGTCGCTGTCGTGCTACTCGTGGGACGGCCTGACACGGCCACGGCCGCAGCATTCACCTGTCAAGCTGTCGGGAATATGACCTGCTGTGACTGCACCACTTTCGGTGGCATCTGTGACCCGATTGATCGTCACGCCAAGCGTGAGTGCGGCATTGGCTACTGCAATGGTATGTGTAGCTTTATCGTAGATGACAGTTGATCATGCAGTAGCGCCGCATCCACTCGGCGCAGTCGCGTGACCCTGGTATCAGTCTGTTCTGTGGATCGCTAAACCTTGCGTAGGGACACGGGATGCTTCAGCGTTCGGCACATGGGCCTTGCTCTCTGGCGACGTCTGACAGCGACAGATCATCGTCTTACACGGGGAGCACATTCACCAGTCGGTAAGCTGCCTTTCTCAGGATCGTTTCCGTACCTACTTGCGCCATCTACGGAGTAGCGGTTGCTACTCCGTAGATGGCGGTCTTAGTACAGACCAAGACCAAGTGCCGCCGGCCGGCCAAGATCAGGCCGCTGCTCGAGGGTTATTCGAACAGGACTTCGCAGGAAATGGATCGCGGTCCTCGACGCAGCGTGTGACGATGCGGGAAATTACGCCGCGGTCACCAACGGTGCGCGCGCCTTGACACGCGAAGAGGCGCGGAGATCCTGGCGTTCGTCCAGCGCAATCTACATCGCCGGCGCCTGGTGCTGCACTGCCACGCAGGAGTCTCATGGTCACGGTCAGTAGCTGCTGGTATCGCTGAGGTCTTCGGCCTGCCGTATCGGTGGACGGTGCTCAATGCGTACGCCCTGGTCGTAGTAGTCGCACGGCTGCCGACGATCTGGCGGAGTAATGCCAGGGATAACACTCAGCCTTGGCCGAGACTTTCCAAACAGCTGGCCAGGATTTCCTTAATCAGGCGGCCAAGACTTCTACACGCGGACAACCACCCTTCGCTGCACGCGGCGGCGTTCATAACCACTTTCCCCGCCCCGCTGGGCGAGCAGGCGACTCCGCCCGCCGTCCTCGACCTGCTTCGGATCGATGCACTAGCGCCCCTCCAGCGTGAGGAGAGCTTGCGGTCAGCCGTGCGCGACATGCTGCGCCATGGAGGCTACAAACCCACCGGTCGCGGCAAGCCGGCATCCGAATACCTGGTGCGCGCAGCGAACGAAGACCGATGCGAGCACCGACTCCACTCTGAGCGTGATCTGGGGTTGCGCCGGATTCGAGGACAGGATTCGTGAGGCGGAGAGGTGGTACCGCGAGCTGTTGAGGGAGATGGAGGCGGTGACCGAGGGGGTTGATCGCCAGGCAGGCCTGGTGCACGTGCGCTTCGGTCGGATCAACGCTGGAATCTCTTTCAAGCAGCCGCTAACGCGCCTCGCTTCGGCCTCTGAGTGCGCGTCACTCCCGACGTCCTCCATCGTCCGCAACGCGTTCGAAAACGATGCCGCGAGCGCGGCCAGCGTCGAGCGAAAAGGCGGTCGCACTCCCCTCCGATGCTCGCACGAAGCGGAGTTCCATTGATCCGGCGGCGAAGGCGTCCCGATCGAGCGGCCTCAGCTCCATCGGCGGCTCTCCGCGCCGCTCGAGGCGCAGCGTGCCGCCCGCGCGCGTGATGCGCCAGTCCGCCAGCAGTTCGTCGCTGCGGTAGCTGCCCTCGTACATGGCCAGCTCGGCCGCCGTGGGCGCTACGACATCGAGTCGCTCCAGGAACCTCCCCGACTCGTCGGTCGACTCGAACCGCAGCCCGCGCACACGACCTCCCTCGCTTTCCACGCGCAGCTGGCCCACCGGTCCATCTACGATCTCGAACTCGTCTGCTCCCACCGGACGAAGTACAAGCAGCATGCCCGTGTTGAGCTGCAGTGTATCGCCCCTCCGCTCCAGCGACCAGATAGCACGTGTCGCGGAGTCGCGATAGGCACCGGGCAGGGTGCGCAGCTGTGCCACGCTAGCGGCGACACTGCCTTCCGGCCCGTTCGCCGCGTCTCGCTCCGCTGCGACAGGCGACACCCCAGGCTCCAGAGCGGCCGCGAGGTGCACGTCTGCTACTCTGAGCGCGAGCTCGCTCGGATTGGCGCTGGCAAAGTTGCAGAGCGTGGCTACGGAGAAGCGCTGATCCGGGAAGCGAAGCATCTCTGCGCGGTAACCGCCCCAGGAGCCGCCGTGGCTCACTGTACGCAGCCCGCGGTACCGGCCGTGGATGAGACCGAGTGCATACTCGAGGCTGGTTCCGTCAGTGAGCACGCCGCGCTCGTGAAGCGAGTCGAGCAGCGCGCGCCCACCAACGACAGGCTCGTAGAAGTTGGTGTCCCATCGCAGGAGTTCTTCCACCGTGGAAAACACAGCTCCGTCGCCGAGCTGCATCCAGCGCGGCATGTCGGAACGCATGGTCCCGTCGGCACGCCGCTCGTAACCGATTGCCCGATCGGGCACGACGTCGTCGTAGCTGCCGAGATAGTGCGTGCGCTCCATCCCTAACGGGGCGAAAATCCTCTCACGCGCAAAGTCGCGCAGCGACTTGCCGGCCACGCGCTCCACGATGATCGAAAGCAGGAAGTAGCCCGAGTTGCTGTACAGGTGCTTCGTGCCCGGCTCGAAGTTCAGCTGCCGCTGCCTCACGATCGCATCGAGCGCATCCTGGGGCGTGGTCACGTCGTCGTAGCGCATGCCGCCCATGGAAAGGACGCCAATGTAGTCGCGAAGCCCGCTCGTGTGATTCAGCAGGTGGCGAATGGTGATCGGGGTGCCGTAGGCCGGCAGTTCCGGCACGTGGCGGCGCACGTCATCGTCGAGAGACAACTTCCCCTCCTGCGCGAGCAGCAGGACGCTGGCCGCCGTGAACTGCTTGGAGGTGGAGCCGAGGTCGAACACCGTATGCGTTGCGATAGGTACCCGGTGCTCGAGGTCTGCCATCCCGTAGCCCCGCGCGTACTCGATGCGCCCGTCGCGATACACGCCGAGTGCGCACCCGGGCGCATCGGCGCGATCGTAGTCGGCGAACACGGAGTCGGTGCGGAGCGCGAGCGCAGCAGAGTCAGCCTGCGCCGCGAGCTCGGAGCCTGAAGCCGACAGGAAAAGGAGGGCCGCGAGTCCGCGGCAAACGGGATGCAAGTGGTGCATGGAGAGCCTGCGGCGTTGGCCGGCACGCGGGAAGGGGTCAAACGGGACAGCGCTAATCTGCAATCGCCGTGGCGCGGCGTCCATTAGTTCCGTTGGGGCACGCTTTTCAGGATGCAGCGAGGCCCGGCCATCCCACCTGGGACAGCCGGGCCTCTGTATGCACGCAGCACCGGACCCCTGAGATCGGGGCTTCGGCAGCGACGCCGTCCGCTGAACTATGTCCTGACCAGCTTCCGATACTTGATCCTGTGCGGCTGGTCCGCATCCGCACCCTTACGACGCTTCAGGTCCTCGATGTAGCTCTGGTAGTTCCCCTCATGCCACACCACCTCGCTGTCGCCCTCGAACGCCAGTATGTGTGTCGCAACACGGTCCAGGAACCAGCGATCGTGCGAGATGACCACAGCACAACCGGCAAAGTCCAGCAGCGCATCCTCCAGCGCACGCAGGGTATCCACGTCCAGGTCGTTCGTGGGCTCGTCGAGCAGCAGAAGGTTGCCGCCTTCCATGAGCGTTTTCGCAAGGTGCAGGCGATTGCGTTCACCACCGGACAGCTTGCCCACCGGCTTCTGCTGGTCGGTACCCTTGAAGTTGAAGCTGCTCAGGTACGCCCGGCTGTTGATCTCGCGGTTGCCTACCATGATCTGCTCAACGCCGCCGCTGATCTCTTCCCACGCAGTCTTGCCTGCGTCCAGCGTGCGGCTCTGGTCCACGTAGGCCAGCTGCACAGTCTCGCCTACCCGGAGGGTACCCTCGTCAGGCTGCTCCGAGCCGACGATCATCCGGAACAGCGTGGTCTTTCCCGCACCGTTGGGGCCGATGATACCTACTATGCCACCACGCGGAAGCGAGAAGGAAAGGTTCTCGAAAAGCAGCTTGTCGCCGAATGCCTTGCGAATGGATTTCGCGATCACAACGTCGTTACCCAGCCGCGGCGGCGGCGGGATGACGATCTCGTTCTGCACCACCTTCTCGAACTGCTTCTCGCTGGCCAGCTCCTCGAACTGCTGTACACGCGCCTTGCTCTTTGCCTGACGCGCGCGCGGTGCCATGCGCACCCACTCCAGCTCGCGCTCCAGCGTACGCTGGCGTGCGGAGGCCTGCTTCTCCTCCTTCGCTAGACGGTCGCGCTTCTGCTCCAGCCAGCCGGTATAGTTGCCCTCGTATGGCACCCCGCGACCACGATCCAGCTCGAGGATCCACTTCGCCACGTTGTCCAGGAAGTAGCGATCGTGGGTGATCGCCACGACGGTGCCCGGGAAGTCGTGAAGGAACCGCTCCAGCCATGCCACGCTCTCGGCATCCAGGTGGTTCGTGGGCTCGTCCAGGAGAAGCATGTCCGGCTCCTCCAGCAGCACCCTGCACAGCGCTACCCGACGACGCTCACCACCCGAGAGGGTGGCCACGTCCGCGTCAGGCGGCGGCAGGCGAAGCGCGTCCATGGCAACCTCGATCTTATTGTCGAGGTTCCACAGGTCATGCGCGTCAATCTGCTCCTGCACCCGCGCCTGCTCGGCCATGAGCTTGTCGAAGTCGGCGTCAGGGTCGGCGAATGCGGCGCTGATTGAATTGAATCGGTCGAGCAGGTCGCGGTGCTCCTTCACCGCGAGCTCCACGTTGCCGCGCACGTCCAGGGATTCGTCGAGCTGTGGCTCCTGCGGCAGGTAGCCGATCTTCGTTCCCTTGTGCGCCCAGGCCTCGCCCTGAAAATCCTGGTCCACGCCCGCCATGATGCGGAGCAGGGACGACTTCCCGGCTCCATTGGCACCGAGTACCCCGATCTTCGCGCCAGGGTAGAAGGAGAGCCAGATATCGTCCAGAATGACCCGGGAAGGCGGTACGACCTTCCTCAGGCCCTTCATTACATAAATGAACTGTGGGGCCACGGTATGCTTGGTTTGGTTGTGGGATTGTGCACGGAAGCTAACTGACTGGGGGAGCGGCGGTTGTCCGGTACGGGGAGGGCTGGTGTGGTGATGCCGGTTCTGAGTCAGGGAGTCACCGTTGTGCTCGGGAACCGTATCTCACACGGAGCTGCATAGCGGAGAACTGCCTGGACCGGGCTTGAACGGGCAACAGCGGAACTGCATCTCACGCGGAGCCGCGGAGTACGCGGAGAACTGCATGGCCAACGCCGAGGAGCGGTTCGCTCGCGGAGAGCTGATCGCGGAGCTTTACAGGAATTTCTGCCTCACGCACAGTCACGTAACCACACAACCGCCCTCCCACGAACATAACGAAGCCCCTCCGCGCTCTCCGCGACTCCGCGTGAGATGCAGTTCCTCCCGATCAAACGAAAAAAATCCAAACCTCCGCGTGAGGCGCAAACCTCAAGCACCCAGATCCAGATGAGACACGTAGACCAGATCACCAACGACATCATCCACGCAGCAATCGACATACACCGCAACCTCGGACCCGGCCTCCTGGAATCGGTCTACGAATCCATCCTGCAACGCCAACTCGAAAGACGCGGTTACCACGCCGAACGCCAGAAGCCAGTCTCATTCGACTACGAAGGCCTCCACTTCGACGGCGGCCTCTTCGTTGACCTCCTCGTCGAGCAGCAAGTGGTGGTTGAGTTGAAATCCGTCGAGCGACTCGCGCCAGTCTACGGCAAACAGCTACTCACCTACCTCCGCGTGATGAAGCTGCCTGTCGGCCTCCTCATCAACTTCGGAGCCCCCACCATACAGGAGGGACTCAAGCGCATCGTCCACCGCCTCCCGGTTTCCCCGGAATCACTCCTCCGCGTTAACCAACCCCCCACACCACGCACCCCGATCCCCTAGCTTTAAAGCATGGACATCGCCGCCCAGCTCTCCTCGAACCCGGCCATCGCCTTACCGCTCGTGTTCGCTGCGGGAGTACTCACCAGCCTGAATCCCTGCATCTACCCCATGATCCCCATCACGGCGGCGATCGTGGGAGGTAGCTCGGTGGGCGAAAAGTCCGCACCACGCACACGAGTCCTGCTCCTCACGTTCTGCTACGTAGCCGGGCTGGCACTCGTATACGCAACGCTCGGCCTCTTCGCCGGCCTCACGGGAACCATCTTCGGCACGGTAAGCACCAACCCGTGGCTTTACTTCCTGATGGCGAACGTCCTGATCCTGGCGGCACTCGCCATGTTCGACGTCATCCCCATTCGCGTGCCTGCTTCGCTCATGGCACGCGCATCGTCTGCAGGAACCGGAGGACGCGCAGGCGGTGCATTCGTAATGGGAGCCGTTTCGGGACTCGTGGCAGCACCATGCGGCGCGCCCGTGATGGCGAGCATCCTCACCTGGGTAGGCGCCACGCAGAGCGCCGGGCTCGGCTTCCTCTACCTGCTGGTATTCTCGCTGGGCATGTGCACCCTGCTCGTTGGCGTTGGCCTCTCGGCAGGGATGCTCTCGCGACTTCCCCGCGCCGGGCAGTGGATGGTGTGGGTCAAGCGCGGATTTGGCGTGGTGATGCTGCTGGTTGGGGAGTACTACCTGATAGAGATGGGCAAACTGCTGTTCTGACGCGGGTGCGCTACCCGAGCCACGGATAACAATCGCCGAACTCCACCCAGCCATCCCGCACATGCCTCACGACTCCGCTTCCCGATCCATCCTGATCGAAGCCTGTGTAGACTCACTGGAGTCTGCAGTCGCAGCCCGGGACGGCGGCGCGGATCGCGTTGAACTCTGCGACAACCTCGTTGAAGGTGGCACAACGCCAAGCGCGGGGATGACACAATTCTGCTGCGACCACCTTGACATCCCGGTGTTCGTCATCGTCAGGCCGCGCGGAGGCGACTTCCATTACTCCGCCAGCGAACTCCGGATAATGCTTCGCGACATCGAGTTCGCCGCAACGCTGGGCGCCACCGGGGTGGTTGTCGGAGCTCTCCTGCCTGACGGCACTGTGGATGTGGCAGCCACGAAAGCACTCGCTGAGGCCGCGCGTCCGATGTCCGTTACCTTCCATCGCGCGTTCGACGCATGCCGCAACCCCGAAGAGGCACTCGAAACGCTCATCTCACTCGGCATTGACCGCGTGCTCACATCAGGACTCGCCACAACCGCCGCGCAGGGTATCGACTGCCTGCGCTCGCTCGTGAAGCAGGCGTCAGGCAGGATCCGCATTCTTGCCGGTGGCGGCGTCAATGAATCCAATGTGTTGCGTATAGTGGCGGAGTCCGGCGTGCAGGAAGTGCACGTGCGACCCACCCGCGAGGAACCCAGCCGGATGACCTACACCAATCCCGCGCTGGATTTCGGAGGCCGCTCGGCGCCATCGGACAGAACGCGCCTGGTTACGGACAGCGCAAGAATAGCGGAGTTGCGCAGGCTGGTTCAGCCATAGCGGACGCTGGCAGGCGCCAGGCCGAACATTCCGCGGTGTTGCAGCGCTGTGCGGTAGTGAATGGCGCGCCCGGTGGCCGGATGCGGAACACTCAGGCCCATTGGGGACTATTCTTTACCGCAGGCCAGCGGATCGAGTTCGCTCGCCGGTTTTCCGCCACCACCCAGTCAGCCATGCGCGCAATCGCCCTTTCGCTCGCCCTCGCCGTTCTACCACTCTCCGCGAACGCGGCCCGCGCCCAGGAAGCCGGTATTCCTGTCGGTTCCACCGGCCCGAACGTCACCCTGGAGACGCTCGACGGCGGCACCGTGGAGCTTTCGCAGTGGGTGGGGAAAAAGCCGGTGCTGCTGGAGTTCTGGGCCAGCTGGTGCCCGAACTGCAAGGCACTGGAGCCGGCAATGGAGGCTGCGCACGCGGAGTTCGGAGACCGCGTGGAGTTCATCGGTATCGCGGTGTCGGTAAACCAGCCGGTTGACCGGGTGAGGCGCTACATCGAGCGCTACAAGCTTCCCATGACCATGCTTTACGATCGCCGGGGCGACGCGAGCGCTGCCTACGATGCGCCGGCTACGTCGTATGTCGTGGTGCTCGACGCCAGCGGGAAGGTGGTGTACACGGGTACGGGTGCGAAGCAGGACATCAGTGCGGCGGTGCGGCGGGCGTTGAACTAGCGGGCGGAACGGCAGGAGCCCACCTCGCACAGCGAAACGGCTGCGGGCGCCGACATTCGCACTCCATGCTGCGTCACCCCTGCACCACCGTCACCGCGGTCTTCACCGAGTTCGCAATGAAGCACTCGTCATGCGACCGGTGGTGCAGCTCGCTGATCTCTTCCCGTGAGGGCCGCCTGTCGCCGGCAAACTCCACACGGGGCTTCAGAACCACTTCAGCCACCCACATGCGTCCCGCTTCGTCGCGCGCCATGCGGCCTTCGGCCTCGTCGGTATAGGAATCCACGAGCAAGCCCGCCTTTGCAGCAAAGGCGAGGAAGAACAGCATGTGGCAGCTGGAGAGCGAGGCAATGTACGCTTCCTCCGGATCCACGCCCGTCTCATCGGAGTAGAGCGGCACCACGTGAGGCGAGCTCGATGCGGCTACTACGGCGCCGCCGTCGAAGCGCCACTCATGCGCGCGGCTGTAACGGCCGCCCGTGAATTCCTGGTCGCCACGTTGCCACGCGACGGTAGCGAAGTGCGACGCCATCAGCGTGCGGCGTCCCGGTTGAACCACCACACCGCGCGATCGAGTTCACGTCGTGCTGACTGCAGGTAGCCACGTCCTATGTAGGTTGTGACAAGGCTCCCGATGTTCACTGCAATCAGCGTGTTGCGCTTCGAGTTGTCCTCGGGCACATCGAACAGCGCGATGTAGGTTGCAATGCTGCCAACGGCACCGATAACGGAAAGTGTGGTACCCACGCGCTGCTTCGAAGCGTAGTTCCTGGCGTGCATCGTAGCCTGGTCGTTAACGCCGAGGATGGTCACGGGGTTCGGCCCGCCGATTCCGAGGCGCGCAACCTCCCTGCTCTCGGTTCCCTGCACGATGCGGCGCGAGAACCAGCCGTCTTCCACCCGTATGGCACAGTCGTCGTAGCTGCACTGCGCAGGCAGCAGCGGGCTCCGAGGCTGCTCTTGCGCATCGACCGGCTTTCCGACGGCGAGCATGACGACAGCCAGCAACACTGTGCCGACAAGATTGTTCGTCAGGCGGGACACCATGAGGCCTCCTGGCAGGTATGGTAAATGGCGCGCTTGTGGCACCTGATGTGATTCAACGAAACAGTCGTCATGCAGCAGACACCTCACCACGCTCGGCGAGCATCGCCGCACCGGTGCGTGCAAGCCCGTCCAGCAGTTCACGCAAGTGCTCAGTGGTCGTGCGCGTGTTCATCACGGTCACGCGCAGCACGCGTACACCATTCAGCGTCGTAACCGTCAGCCATCCTTCTCCGGAACGATTGTATCGCGTACGAAGTTCATCCGTGAGTGCATCCTGCGCAAATGCCTCGCTCGCGGCTCCCTCCGCAAGACCGCCGAGCCAGCGGAAGCAAAGGATATTGCTTTGCGGAACGTGCATGGCCTGGAACGAAGGGTGCTCCCGAACCAGGGAGTGCAACTGCATCGCGCGCTCGCACAGCTGGTCGAACAGCGAAGCCAGTCCCTGTGCTCCGTAGCGCTGCAGTGCCACCCACAACTTCAGTGCATCTGCGCGACGTGAGCACTGAAAGCTCATTCGTCCCAGGTCGGGGCTCTCGCCGGCGTCGCCGTGAAAGAGATATGGCGCTGCCTGGGAGAACGCGGACGCCAGCTCATGCCCATTCCTCACCAGCACCATGCCTGCCGAGAGCGGCAGCAGCAGCATCTTGTGCGGATCCCACGCCAGAGATCGTGCACGCTCCAGGCCTCGCAGGCGATGGCCGTGAGTTGCGGACAGCAGCGCGGACGCACCGTGTGCACCGTCAACGTGCAGCCACAGCCCGCGTGCCTCGCACATGCGGCCGATGGCATCGATGTCATCGTAGGCACCGGTAGCTGTACTCCCGGCGCTCGCCACCACTGCCATCACCTGTCTGCCTTCCTGCGAGAGGCTATCCAGCACGGCCGCGAGTTCAACGATGTCCATTCCGTACAGCGCATCGGACGACACGCGCACCACCTGACGAGTGCCGAGCCCGAGGAGGCCGACGGCGCGGGACACGGCGTAGTGCGCGTGTTCGCCACATACTACCACCGGTGGTTCACCGACCATGCCCGACTCCCAGGAATCAGGCATCAGGGCGGCGCGCGCGGCGGCCAATGCGGTGAAGGTTGCCTCGGTGCCGCCTGACGTGAACGTGCCTGCCGAGCGATCATCGAATCCCGCGAGCTCCGACATCCACTTCATTACACGGCGCTCGACTTCCGTGAGAGTGGGCGACATCTCCGAGACGGCAACGGACTGGTTGAGTGCGGCGATCACGATCTCTGTCCACACAGCTGCCGGCAGCGGCGCAGACACCTGGTGTCCCATTGCCATCGGATGCAGGAGGTGATTTGCATCGCGCAGCACGTCATGCTCCAGGCGAGCTAGCACTTCGGCCAGCGAACGCCCTTGCTTCGGCATCGGTTCGTTGAATCGCTCGGCAATCTCGACCGGCGAAAGCCGAGTGGAAACCGGTGAAGCCTCGTTCCGGGCCATGGTGTAGAGCGACGCCGCGAGGTCGGCGAAGGCCCGTGCAGCTTCCGGAGATTCGTCGGGAGTAAGGTCGGGGAGGATACTCAACTGCGGGTGCCAGGTGTCAGGGAAAAGGGGACAGAGATCAGGGAGAGTCGGGTCATCCTTGCAGCATCAACTCCATCACTCGGCGCGGCGGTAACGGGTCATCCGTAAGCGACAGCTGCAATCGATCGATCACCACCGGCTCCGTAACCCGCAGCGAGAGCAGATCCCGCTCTCGATCTCGCGTCAGGCTCGGGTAGAAGTTAATCGTGGCATGCGGCGAGAAGGAAAAGCGAACGGGCAGGAATCGCAGCCCGCTGGAGCGAACTGCCTCGAAGATCACGCGCACGGGGCCGTGCGGGTCCAGCGGCAGGCTTACGATATTCGTTTGGGGGAAGCGCTCCGGC
>DATGOL010000095.1:0-10970 GCA_035306065.1 Gemmatimonadales bacterium
CGCCGGCCAGCACCCAGGTCCGTGTACAGGAGCGGGAAGCCGACTTCGAGTTGCGTGCGCGGCAGCAGCCCGACGGCAATCTCGGGCTCGATTCCCCACGTGTAGGCGCCGCCATTAATCCGCTCGAGGCGCAACGGAGCCTCCTGGAGCTCGAGCGCTCGCTGCTCGATGGGATACGCGTCCTCCACGGTGATCGGGCGGCCAGCATCAGTGTTGTAGTAGTCGGTCTGCGCCTGCGCACGCGGTGCAGAGAACTGCGCCACGAGCAGGCCGAGTGTCAGTATTGCGGCGTGAGTGGCTTGCCGGCGATGCTCGGGTGCAATGGCGTGATCCAAGTGCAGCGACAACTGAGAGGGTGCCATTCAGTTCGTTACGTGGATGAGAGCAGAGTGCGGCGCGCGGGCGACGGCGATAGGGAGGGGGCGCGCGATGTCTTCCAAGGTTATGCCGGCAAGTTCCGAGCGGGAGTTCCGTGAGGCGCTCGGTGAGTTATATTCGCTCGTGAAGCTCATATTCGGAATAGCAAATATGAACAGCGGCACCTGACGACATGCTCCTTGCTTCATCCCTCCCCGTGCTGACCGAGTCACCGGCGACTGTCGTCGTCCTCGACAAACTCTTCAAGGGCTTCGCCGACCCCACGCGCATCAGGATACTCAGCCTGCTTGCCGCGGGTGAGCTGTGCGTCTGCGACATCGTCGAGATCCTCGGACTGCCGCAACCCACCGTCTCGCGGCACCTCGCCTACCTCCGCCGCTCGGGACTCGTGGAGGCGACGCGCGAGTGGAAGTTCGCGCACTATCGCCTGACCGAGCCGGAGAACGCGGTGCATCGCAACCTGGTTGCGTGCGTCCGTTCGTGTTTCACGGGAATTCAGGCGCTGGACGACGAGAGGGCCCGCGCTGAAGCCCGCGTGCACGAGCGCGAAAACGACCCGTGCGCGTGACCGCCGGCCCGACTCACCGATCACACCTGCGCTCGCACCCGTCATGACCACCGCCGCACCGCCAGCAGTCGCTGCCCACACCACCGAAGACACACCTGTGCTCCGGCGCCTTTCCACGCTCGACCGCTTCCTGCCACTGTGGATCTTTGCGGCCATGGCACTCGGTCTCCTGCTCGGCCGCCTTTGGCCCGGGCTGGGCACGGTGCTCGACAGCGTGAAGGTTGCGGGCGTTTCAGTGCCCATCGCCATCGGGCTGCTGTGGATGATGTACCCGGTCCTTGCCAAGGTGCGCTACGAGACCATCGGCGTACACCTCGGTGACACGAAGCTCCTCGGCACCTCGCTCCTGTTCAACTGGGTGCTCGGGCCCATTTTGATGTTCGCCCTCGCGTGGCTGTTCCTGCCGGACCTGCCTGAGTATCGGAACGGCCTGATTCTCATCGGCCTCGCGCGCTGCATCGCGATGGTCTTGATCTGGAACTCGCTCGCGTGCGGCTCCAACGAACTGGCGGCGGTACTCGTCGCGCTCAACTCCGTCTTCCAGATCCTTACCTACTCCGTTCTCGGCTGGCTCTTCCTTACCGTGGTTCCGGGCTGGTTCGGAGCTGAGGGCACTGTGGTGGATGTGTCCATGGGCGAGATTGCGACGAGCGTGGCAATATTTCTCGGATTGCCGCTGGTGGCGGGTTACCTGACGCGCAGGCTGCTGGTTGCCCGGAAGGGGCGTGCCTGGTACGACGGTACTTTCATGCCGAAGTTCGGACCGACTGCCCTAGTTGGGCTGCTCTACACGATCGTGCTGATGTTTGCGATGCAGGGCAACCGCATCCTGTCGCTGCCGTTCGACGTGCTGCGCATCGCACTGCCGCTTACGGTCTACTTCTTCCTGATGTTCGGGATCGTGTTCTTCCTCTCGAAGCGCTTCGGCTTCGACTACGAGTCAACGGCGTCGCTCTCGTTTACCGCGGCCGGTAACAACTTCGAACTTGCCATAGCGGTGGCCGTCGCGACGTTCGGCATAACGTCGGGCGAGGCGCTGGCGGCAGTCGTGGGGCCGCTGATCGAAGTGCCTGTTCTCGTCGGCCTCGTTCACGTGTCTCTCTGGGCGCGTCGTCGCTTTTTTCCCGCTGCCGAGCCCTTAACAAGCTGACCCCGCCAGCCATGCGTTACGCCCTGATTTCAGACATCCACGCCAACCTGCCGTCGCTCGATGCAGTGTTTGCCGACATCGATTCGCGCGGAGACGTAGACGCCACTTACCACCTTGGCGACCTGGTAGGGTACTCCAGCCAGCCGAACGAGGTAGTCGCGCGGTTGCGGGAGCGCGCCATCTTCGGCATTGCCGGGAACTACGACTCCACGGTGGCCACGGACTACAAGCATTGCGGATGCAAGTCGGAAAGCGCGCGCCAAGAGGAACTCGCTCACGTCAGCTACGAGTTTACGCGGCGCACCGTTTCGCCGGAGACGAAGCGTTTCCTGCGGGGCCTGCCCTTCTCGTTAGACCTGCGCCCCCTGGGCGGTCACATGCCGGGGCCGCGACTGGTGCTCGTGCATGGAACGCCGCTGCTGAACACGGTCTACTTTACTGCAGACCGGGTGGACGACTTCTGCCGGAAGATGGCGGCGAGTGTGGCACTGAGAGCCGGCGACGTACTCGCCTTTGGGCACACGCACAGGCCATGGAACCGGGTTGTGGATGGCGTCCACTTTGTAAATACCGGCAGCGCAGGTCGGCCAAAGGATGGTGACTGGCGGGCCGGTTATGTACTTCTCGACATGAGCGAGGGCGGGTGTCGAGTAGAGTTCGTGCGTGTTGAGTACGACATCGATGCGACCGTCGCCGGTGTGCGCGCAGCGGGACTCCCCGAGGAGTTCGTCGAATTCCTTCGCACAGGCGGTAACGGTGCCTCCGCGCCCTTCTCCGGCGTTGCTTCACCTTGAAATAACGCTGCTGTTTCAGCGGTCGGCGAGCCCGCGAGGAGACACGCGATGGTGCCCGTCAGGCGCTGCGAAGGTCGATTGGAGTCCGCTAGTGCTCGTGCCCGCCGGCGCGATGATCCTGCCGTTGGAACTCCATGAATTCGTGAATCGCCCTGATTGCTTCCTCATCCTCGGTCGTTATGCGAACCTGTCCGCCAGCGGGGAGGTCAGAGTACGTATAGGTGATAAGGCTCTGCTTTTCGGTCATGACCTTCGTGCCGGGTACCTCATGATCATGAACGAAGCTCGGAAGCCGGAAATCCCCCGACTTGAACTGGACAGCGATCTCCCGCAGATGCTTCCGGATGGTCTCCACTGCCTCCGCGTCGCCCGCCTCCTGTTGCAACTCGATTCGCCCGCCGTCGGGCAAGGCGTCGAAGAGGTGTCGGGAGGCGTACTGATCCACTCCCATTGCTACCTGGCCACGCGCCTGCAACTCGGCAAACGCTTCTTCGGAGTCCGTCTGCGGCACAGCGTCATTGTCGGCTTGGCAAGCCGAGAGCAGGGAGATGCTCAGAAGTAGAAAAAGCAAACGCTGCATGTTGATTTCGCGGGGAAAGAAATGGAGGTTGATTCGCAGCTCTTTGGGAATCTGGGCTCGACCGGAATGAGATTCCAGACCTGCGGGGCGGCGGCTGCGCGTCGCTGGCTCAGGCCCGCCGGGCGGGAGGGGCGTGAGGCAGTTCCTTCATGTTCAGGTGAGGCCAATGCTCGCTTCCGCAGGGGAGCCGTCGGTGCCCGCTCTCCGGATGGTTCCATTGAGCGGTACGGCTGCGGACACCGTGTTGTAGATCGTGCCGTATTTCTGAATGTTGCGGTGAAGCAGGGAAAGCCGCGCGTCGCTCTCGTCGGTGTCCACCACGAGCTCGTAATCTATGCGACTCATGCGCGGTGGGCTGTCTTCCCGCTCGCCGTACACTCGTACCTCGGCGCCACGGAGTTCGAAGTTCAGCATTGGCGCAACGCGTTCGATCCCCTTGAGCATGCATGCGGCGATGGCGGTGAGTAAGAGCTCTGCCGGATTGAAAGCATCGGTGCGACCTGCCGGATCGACATCGAGCGCGAGGCGTGCTTCGCCGGTAAAGGCTTCTGCCGTCGCAGGCGCTGTGCGGTGCGCCTGGATGGTGTAAGACAGCATTGGTTGATCCTCACGAAGGAGGGATGGAGCGGAAAGGTGGGTGCTGAGGAATGTTAGCTCACGTCAGGTCGGTGAGGGCCATCCCGAGCTCCGAACGAGAGTTGATGCCGAGCTTCTGATACACCTTGTGAAGGTGATACTCAGCCGTGCGCGAACTGATGAACAGGCGCGCGCCGATGTCCCTGTTCGTCAGGCCATCGCGTGCCAGGCGAGCAACGTTGAGTTCCTGTTCGGTAAGCAGGCCCACGGAACCTGCGGTGCGCCTTCTGAGTGTTTCGCCAGTGGCATTCAGCTCTCGCGCGGCGCGATCGGCAAAACCCTCGAGACCACAATTGCTCAGTAACTGATGCGCGGCCCGCAACTGTTCCCGAGCGTCCACCCGACGGTTCGCTCGACGCAACATCTCGCCGTACAGCAGTCGGCATCGGCCAATCATTATGGGAATACGCTGCCGTTCGAAACGCTCGATCGCGAAGTGATAGAGCTCCTCAGCAGCGACCGCCTCACTTACTTGAGCTTCCGCCATCGCTGCGACCGCAAGCGACCAATCGCTACCGACGGGCCGCGTGAAGCCTTCGAACACCTCAAAGGCCGTCAGGGCCAGCTCCTGCTCACCGGCGTGTACTGCAGCCTCCACCAGTTCGAGCAGCGTGCGCATGGCATGATTCAGCTCACTTGCATAGGGGAGTTCCCTTCGCGCGGCTGCAAGTGCCTCCGTATAACGGCCGAGTCCGTTGTACAGGATGGCCTCGGCAAAGTTGGCGGCACTGAGCGCGTATCCTTCGCCTCGCGCCACGCCATCAGCCCGCAATCGCCGGGCGCGCGGCAGCACTTCCTCCTCCTGTCCGCGATAGGCGGCGAGGAACATTCGCCCGTATTCTGGAAGGGGATGGCCGGTAACGCTCTTGATCACGTCAATCTCGTCGCAAGAGGCGGCCGCGGCATCCAGGTCGCCGTCCACTGTCTGCGCAAGCATGAGAAGGCTGAGGGCAATCGGCAGCACCGTTAGTGCGCCATCTGCGCGGGCCAGTTCAACCTGACGAACCGCGAGTTCACGAAGGGCGCTCGCATCCCAGAGATCCTGGGCCGCTCGTGAGGCGAACCACAGCCAGTGCAGACCCAGGGCGTCCGGTGGCCGGTCCATCAGAGCGCGAAGCGCCCGCTGGAGAGTTGCAAGCGCGGCAGTTTGTCCGTGGGCAGCCAGCAATGCCTGTCCGCGTAGCAGCAGTTCCTGGGGACCATCAGCCGAGTCGCCGTCCGTAGCCTCCAGGATTGCTGTTGCAACCGTAGCTACCATGTCTGAATCGCCAAGCCGGCCGCCGTACAGTGCCGCTGCCAATGCTTCGATGTACGTATCGCGCGCAAGTTCGGGGTCCAGCGCCTCGAGTCCCTTTGCGGCATCGAGCAGTAATCGGGTGGCACTGCTGTCCCTGCGAAGCGCATATCCGGCGCGGGCGCGAAGCCGAGCGACGAGTGCCGACTGCAGGGATGTCAACTGTCTGTCGCCTGCGATGTCGAGCAGTCTGAGGGACGCGGCCGGCGCGCCCGCGTCATGTTTGGCTTCGGCCGCAGAAATGAGGCGCCGGGCTCGGAGCGTGGGATCTGGCGTGAGCTCCGCAGCCCGCTCCAGAAACGCTGCCGATGCAGCCACGCCACCACGAATACGTGCGCGGGCAGCAGAGCGCTCAAGATTGGCGGCGACGGATTCGTTCGGCAGGATGGTTGCGCTTGCCTGGTGCCATGCTCTGCGGTCCGGATCGCTCACTTCTGATGTTGCTTCGGCGAGCGCGGAATGTACGAGGCGGCGACGTTCGGGCGGTGCGGCGCGGTAAATGGCCGAGCGCACGAGCGGATGACGAAAGCCAACGCGAGTGCCTGTGTGCAGTGCATCAGCGTGTGCAGCAATGTCAAGGTTCTCCGGCGCGATTCCTAACGAGGCGCTCGCTCGCAGCAGAAGGTCCGGATCGCCTGTAGGGTCTGCAGCAGCTACGAGGAGCAGGAGGCGCGCTGCATCCGGCAGCGATTCCAGCTGGGCAAGCACGCTCTCCTCGATGCGCTTCTCGAGAGGCACTGAGCCGACCAGTGCAAATCCACCGGCGATGTCCGCGGGACTTATCGCTCGAGGTAGCTCCTTCAATGCCAGAGGATTGCCACGGGCCTCAGCAATGATCTGGTCTCTGATGCGCCGGTCGATCGCCCCTGGAACCACGTGCCGAAACAAGTCACCCGCATCACGGTCCGAAAGCCCGCCAAGCCTCAACTGCTGAAGGTTTGCGAACTGATCGCCAACCGTGCGCATTGCCAGCAGGATCGTTATGCCCTCGGCATCGAGTCTGCGAGCGACAAAGGCAATTGCCTGCGAGGATGCGTCATCAAGCCACTGCGCGTCATCTATGATGCACAACAGTGGTCTGTCGCCTGCAGCTTCGGTAAGGAGTCCCAGAACTGCCAGCCCAACCAGAAACCGGTTGCCGGATGAAGCGCTGCTGAGTCCGAGCGCCACTTCGAGAGCTTCGCGTTGAGGAAGTGGCAGGCTGTCGATCGCATTCATCATCGGCGCACACAGTTGCTGGAGTCCGGCGTACGCCAACTCCATCTCGGACTCGGATGCAACTATCTGCCTGACGCGGGCGTGCGGTGCTGCCCGTGCTGCCGCCCGGGCAAGAACGGCACTCTTGCCGATTCCTGCTTCGCCGCAAACCACCAGTGCACTGCTCCTGCCGGCGCGGGAATTGGCTATGAGAGAATCCAGCCGGGCGAGTTCAGTATCTCGCCCCAGCAACAGCGTACTGCCGCCGTGGTCATGCGAGCGAGGTGTACGAAGTGCGCTGCCGGAGCGGGGAAGCGTCATGAATCACGCTATAATACCACCATCTCCCCGGCAAGTGTTGCAGCGTGCTGCACAAGCCGGAAACTCCCCGTCCTGCTGATGGCCCCGGAAGCAGCGCGCTGCGCCAGGCAGTTCCGGACTACTCTGATCTAGTCGCGCTGGGCCGATTCGCTGTTGCTGCCCGAACGCTTGCCAAGCTGAAGAGCGCCCGATGGACAGTTCATGACAGTGCGTGCAACTGCTTCGCTATCTCCCGCATTCACGTCAATCCACGGACGCTTCCGGGGATTGAACACACGCGGAAGTGAGCGCACGCACCGGCCGCTGTGAATGCACCGGTGAGCATACCACTCAACTGCAACCTCGTCCGATTCATACACTCGGGTAGGCTTGTCAGAATTCTGCGATTCCTGCTCGAGTCTTCTGGCGGGGGATTCCGCCTTGTCGTGTTCAGTCATGAGATCACCGGCCTGATGTATTGCATGAATTGCCTATAGGGAGGGAACTGGACGCGCGCCCGACGTTCGGGCGCGTGTCCAGCGAAGATTCTGCCCTACGCGACTGCTGCCGAGCTCGAGCTCTGACCCGATGCTGCGCCGTCTTGCGACACATGATCCGCCTGCACTGGTGCCTGTGGCATTGTTGACTTGCTTAGCCATTCCATGAGGCTGGTTGGCCAGATGACAGCGTCGTCACCCGGAAGGAGCGTGCGAAGCGCCAGCTCGGCACCGAAGTAGAGTGCGGAAGGATCGGCGAGCACGTTGCGCGGATCGCCTACCTCTCGCAGGCGCTGCGCAATCAACTCATCCAGGCGGAACTGCTCAGGCCCCGCCACCTCCGTTGTCGCGTTGGTCGGCTTGCCAGCCGCCGCTCTTCCAACGGCTCCGGCCACGTCGTCCGCTGCAATAGGCTGGATCAGCACTGGTGCCACACGAACGGTGTTGCCCGTGGTTGCAGCATTGGCAATCGACTTGATGAACTCGAAGAACTGAGTTGCGTGCACAATTGAGTATGGTATGGATGACGCGCGGATGAGTTCCTCCTGCGCAATCTTTCCGCGAAAGTAGCCACTCTGGCTGAGCCTGTTCGTGCCTACCACCGACAGCGCCACGTGATGCCTCACTCCTGCAGCACTCTCGGCGTCGAGCAGGTTAGTGGTGGATGTCGTGAAGAAATCGAGTACGTCCTTGTCTGCAAACGAAGGAGAGTTTGAAACATCCACCACAACGTCTGCGCCGACGAGGACATCCGCCAGGCCCTCGCGGGTGATGGTATTTACGCCTGTGTCCGGAGACGCCGGAATTGCTTCGTGGCCATGCTGGCGGAGTCTCGAAACGACCTTGGAGCCTACCAGTCCTGTGCCTCCGATAATGACGATTTTCATTGTTCTATCCATTTGTGAAGTATGCCCTGCCATTGGCACCCGAGGTGATGCCAGCCGGCTGCGGCACATTCCTGAGTTCGATATCAGTCTGCCAGAAACGAGAGAATGTCTGAATTCACCTGATCCTGGTGCGTTGACGTGATGCCGTGAGGCGCACCCGGGTAGTAGACGGTTTTCACGTTGCTGATGATCTGCGCAGTTTTCATGGAGGTGGTGCGTATGGGGACGATCTGGTCATCGTCTCCGTGAATCAGAAGCGTTGGAATGCTGAAGTGCTTGAGGTCGCTGGTGAAATCGGTTTCGGAGAACGCTTCCACGCATTCGTAGACGTTTTTCATCCCGGCCTGCATGCTGAGCCGCCAGAATTGTTCCAGCGTGCCTGACGAGACGGCTGATCCCGCACGATTGGCGCCGAAGAACATGAGGGCGAAGTCCTTGAAGAACTGCGCACGATCGGCCCTGATACTGGTGCGCAGCTGGTCGAATGCCTCGATTGGAATGCCGTCGGGGTTGGACTCGGAGCTGACCATGAGCGGTGGAACAGCCGCTATAAGAACGGCCTTGCTTACCCTGCCTGTGCCATGCCTGCCGATGTACCGCGTCACTTCGCCTCCACCAGTGGAGTGGCCGACAAGTGCGACCTTATCGAGGTCCAGTTGTTCGATGAGCTCAGCGAGGTCATCGGCGTACGTATCCATGTTGTTGCCGGACGACGTCTGGCTCGAGCGTCCATGGCCACGCCGATCGTGCGCGATTGCCCGGTAGCCGTTCTGCGCAAGGAAGAGCATTTGTCCCTCCCATGCATCGGCGTTGAGCGGCCAGCCGTGCGCGAGGATGACGGCGGGTCCGGAGCCCCAGTCCTTGTAGAAGATCTTCGTGCCGTCGCGAGTGGTGATGTATCCCATTTTGAACTCCTTCTGAGGTGAGAGTTACCTGCAGAAGCACGTTGGGATATTGCGGCGGTTCGTCGCGTCAGTAGGGTGCCCCGGTTGTTCCCCCAGTTGAGGTACTGGCGTGGGCGCCGGTAGATCCCGAGTACGGGGTGACCCGTCCGCCGCATCACGCGTCCGTTAGTTATAGCTGAATCCGCTACCAATCCTTTCTGAGGTCTCACTTGCATGCGCTCAACCGCACTTTCCCTGTTCGCTGCCCTGCTGCTGCTCGTCAGCCCGGGCAACGCGCTGGCACAGTACTGCCTCGGCCAGCCCAGCTTCACCACCACACGCGCGCAGATCGGCGGAGCGCTTCAAACAGGCAATGACGCGTTCGGCTATTCGGCCCAGGCGTCGTTCGGTAACGCGTCAGGTGTTTTCGCCGGCTTCAATGTTGGCGGCGTGAAGTACGACATACTGGACGGGAGTTCCCTCGGCTTCGGCGTTACTGCAGGAATGGACATGTTGAACGATGAATCATCGGCACTGTCTGTCTGCCCGATTATCAGCGCATCATTCGGCTTCGGCCCTAATGACATTTTTGGACTTGGAGTTGACCACAAGTCGAGCGCTTTCAGCGGAGGGATCGCCCTGGGAGGAGTCATGGCACGAACGGAGTCCATGGAGATCGCTCCGATGATTTCCGGTCAGGTAGTCCATGGCACCAGTAAGTTCAGCGATGGAACGGACAGCGTCAGCGAAAGTGACACCTACGGAGTACTCACCCTGGGCATCGGGCTCATCGCCCAGAAGGTGTTCTCCTTCACTCCGTTCGTGGGTATACCGCTCGGCCTCGATGGCGCGGATCCGGAGTTCGGACTCAGGTTCGGGGTGAGCATGCTCCGCTGACCGAGGGTGAAAGCAGCCCGAGGGCCCGCCAGGGGTTTGCCAGGCTGGTTGAAGCTGCAGTGCTGAAACATGATGAGGGTCATCGCGGATTTCCGCGGTGACCCTCATCGTTCGACAGGCAGCCGAGCCTACCTTACCACCAACCGCACACTCAGACTCCGCCCATTCATCCCGAACGGTGACAGCGCTCCAGGATACCGGAAGATTCCCTTCATGGACAGGCCGGTAGCGTCGAGGCCATCACGGAAGTCGGGGAAATCGTCAGGGTAGGTGTCGAAGAGGTTGGCCGCGCTCAGCGACAGCCTCACGCGATCGCCGAGCTGACGGCTGATGCCGGCATCCGTAATCCACTTTGCGCCTGCCACGATGTCCGCATCCGGATTCGCCTGGTCCAGCTGAGCAGTGGAGCCTGAACGCCGATTATTCAGGTTGAATTCCCAGTGTCCAACGCCGTAGCTCATCGTCAGCGTAACGGCATCACGCGGCTGCCCGCGCTCGATGATTCCCTGTCTGGTTCGATTGAACCAGGCAGACTCGAACCTGGCGATCTCCGCCGGCGGGGGCGTTACGTTCGTTACTCTCGTACGGGTGTGGTTGTAGCCAGCAAGCAAGGCCACCATGCCGAAGTTGCCAACCTTGAATGAACGGCTGGCAACCACGTCCACGCCACTGGTGCGCGTGTCTATCGCATTCGCGAAGTAGTTGCCACCACCAATGCCACGCATGCCATTCTCCTCGAACATGCGTACGATCTCCGGGTCGGAAACCGAGGCAATGAGCGTAATACCGTCATCCAGATCAATGCGATAGACGTCTGCGGTGAGCCGCAGCAGCGCGGGCAGCTGCAGCACGACTCCGGCACTCAGGTTCACGGCCTGCTCCGGCTTCAGGCGTGAGGCACCCATCAG
>DATGOL010000096.1:0-23075 GCA_035306065.1 Gemmatimonadales bacterium
TCCGTACTCCGCCACACCACAGGCACCCAACCTCACGCCGCATAACTACCCGCTAACGCCACGCCATCAGCACCAACCACACGGTCAGCGCACACCCCAGCGCCACCTTCACCACCGTAGCGGGAATACGACCAAGAAACGCACCCCACGCCGCACGACCCGAGATGCGCGTTCCGGAGCCTCGCGACAGTTCTCCCACCAACGCACCTGCAAAGGCGCCAGCAAAGGCTCCCACCACGGATCCCACTACCGGCACTGGCACCCCGACAATCGCCCCAACGAGTCCCCCTACCACTGCACCCCACTCCGCACGCTTCGAACCTCCAAAGCGCCTGGCGAATCGCGCCGCAAGCGAGTACTCCAGCACCTCGGCCACCAGCGCCAGCACCGCACCCGCTACCACCGCCCACACTCCAATCCGCGGCTCCACGAGCCAGTCGAAGAGCAGCGCTACTCCCAGCATGGCCCACAAACCCGGGAGCCCGATGGGTATCAGGAAGAGGCAGGCGGCCAGAACGAGGGCCAGGAGGAAGACTTCCATTAGCGAGGTGGCGGTTGGATTTCGTGCGGGTCCGACAACGGCGTAGTTGCGGCCGCGATTCGGCCGCAGAGCACAACCTTGCCGCTCCCCCTTCCTACGTACTCCCGCCGGAAAGAGTGTCGGCTACTGCCGCAAGCAGCTCCGCGGTCTCCGCAACTCCCGTCCCGCTCAGCAGCTCAGGAGAATCACGCTCGGAGTGAATCCGCAGCAGCGTACGAAGTGTGCCCCGGCTGACCGTCACTACCGGCCACCCTCCGTCTGCAACTGCCACACCGTCTGTAAGGATACCGGGGATCAGCCTGCGGCGCACCAGCCGCGCGCCGCACGACAATGCCCCCCTGCCACACGCCTCCATGATCGCTTCCGGCTTCCTGCGCGACCACATGAGCACCGTGTCACCACTGTCATCCAGGCTGTCCACGTTCAGGACGACACGCGGAGCATCGGCGGCGCGTGCAGATATCCACGCGCGCGAGCCGGCCAGCCCGAGCTCCTCTGCACTCGTGATGCAGATGCCGACGGAACGTTCCTCACCCAGCGCCTCCGCTGCCATCAGCACGGCCGCCACACCACTGGCGTTGTCCAATGCACCCTGCGACCGGTTCCCCACCGTGCTCAGCATAGCCGGGAGGGCACACACTCCCGCCAGAATGGCCAGGTAAGGCCACAGCGAACCATCCACGGCACCAGCCACCTGGGCCGCCGCATATACCACGGACAGCAGGAATGCCACGGAGAGAAGCACTATGGACACCGCGCGGACCGCGATAGGCACCGGCTGTGACTTGGAGTCCAGGTGCGCCATGAACCAGCAGGGGAGCTCACCCGCGGCACCGCGTGAGGCGATGAGGTTCACACCCTCACGACGCATGAATGGAAGCACCAGCACGCCCCTTCGTGCCACCCACACTCCGCACGCTGCTGCAAACAGGCCACCCGCAAGCAGTACGGCCAGGGCGGCACCGGCATACCCGCGATAGCCAACGTGCCCCGAAAGCATCACGAGGCCCAGCATGGCCGCTGCTGCAGCTGGCGTTGCCCACCGCCCCGGCAGCGCGGAATAGGTAAATCGCTCTTCACTTACCTGGAAGCCGAGCGAGCGTAGCCAGCGTGCGCAGCTGTCACGCGCCGCAGCCTCGCCCTCGCCCCCCGCAGCCCGCGGTTCACGCGCAAGCTCGGCGACCATGGCAGCGGCCGCGCTCGCGTCAGGCCTTGTGCCCGCCCGCGGAGGCGTCGCGAAGGGCGACACCGCCTCTCGTTATGCCAGCGCCGGCACCGAACCGAGCGGAGGCACTCCCGCTCCGCCAAGCAGGCTCGCAACTTCCTGCCGCACCTCCTGAGACACCGCCAGCAACGGAAGTCTGGGCGTACCACCGGAAAGGCCAACCGCATCCACCGCGGCCTTCACGCCGGCCACCCCCATACCTGCCACAATCCGGGCACCCAGCATTGCAAGCTGCTCCTGGAGAGGCCCGAGCGCCTCACGATCACCCGTGGAGTGCGCTACCATCACCTGCCGCACGAGCTCCGGCGCAAACGTTGCCACGGCCAGGATCCCCCCTCGCGCTCCTTCGTCCAGAGCTCGCACGAACGAACCGGCATGCCCCGTGATTACCGAAAAACTGTCGCTCTGGGAAGCCTGATATCCGGCTCGTATGGCAGCATCTCCGGAACTGTCCTTTATCCCGATCACATTCTCGTGCTGCGCAAGCTCCGCCACGAGCTCCGCCGGCAGCGCAAAGTGCATGTACTTCGGAATGTTGTACAGCACCACGGGAATGGGGCTCTCATCGCACACCACATGGTAGTGCGCACGAAGCGCCTCCGGAGACATTGCCGAGCCGTAGTAGTGGGGCGCCACAACGAGCACGGCATCTGCGCCACGCGCCGCAGCCTCGTTGCAGCGACGCGATGTGAGGCGGGTGCTCTCCGCACCACAACCCACAATCAGTCGCTTGTCGCTCGTGACCAGCTTGCGGGTCCACTCCACGAGACGATGACGGTCTGTCTCGTCAAGCAGCGGTGCCTCACCAGTAGAGCCGGCAATTACCAGCCCGTCCAGCCCCGCCGCCAGCATTGCCCGCGCATTCGCGAGCCATCCATCCCTGTCCAGCGAACCATCTGCGGTGAATGGCGTTACAACCGGAGCAAACACACCGCGTAGCGGCAGTGCACTCACTTCTCCTGCCCGTTGCTCAGGAACTCGTAGCCAACTCCAGCCATGCTCCCCTCTCCGTCCTGTTTGTCATTCCTGCTCTTGCGCTCCGCTGCCTTGCGCGACGGCGCCCGGGTGTTCGAAGCGGAGTCCGTCGCGAGCGTTCGAACCTGCAGCTGGAAGTCAGACGGCCTCGTTGCTGCCGCCATTGCAACCTCGAACGTCACCTCGCCAGACGACACCAGGTCTGCCAGGTGCTGGTCGAACGTCTGCATTCCGTACTGCTCGCGACCCTCGGCAATGTAGTCACGAATTTCGCTGATGCGGCCTGTGTCGCGAATAAGCTCGCGGATGGTCTGCGTCACGATCATGACCTCCGCAGCCACTACCCTGCCCTTGCCGTCTGCCCTGGGGAGCAGCCTCTGCGATACAACGGCCGCAAGCGATTCGGACAGGCGCAGGCGCGCAACTTCCTGCTCTTCCGGTGGGAACATGGACACGATGCGCGAAACCGTGGACTGGGCATCCGGCGTGTGCAACGTGGAGATGAGCAGGTGACCCGTTTCCGCGGCCTTGATGGCAATGTCTATTGTTTCGCTGTCACGCATTTCGCCGATCATGATCACGTCCGGATCCTGGCGCAGCGCAGCTCGCAGCCCCTGGCTGAAGGAAGACGTGTCCACCCCAACCTCGCGCTGCGTAACAGACCCCTTGAGGTCTCGGTGCAGGAACTCTATGGGGTTCTCCAGCGTGACAATGTGCTTGCTCCGGTTGGAGTTCACACGGTTGACCATGGCGGCCATGGTGCTGGACTTTCCGGAGCCGGTAACCCCCGTTACCAGGATCATCCCCCGCTCCTCGTCTGCAATTCGCTCCAGCACCGGCGGAAGGCGCAGCCCTGAGAAGGTAGGCACCTCGAACGGGATGACGCGCATCACGATCATGAAGCTGGAACGCTGGCGCAGGATGTTGACGCGAAACCGCCCGATCCCCGGCACGCCCCAACCGCAGTCGTAGTCCTGCAAGTCGTCTATGCGCGCCCGAACCTCTTCCGTGGGCAGGAAGCGAAGCGCAATCGCCTTGGTCTGCTCCGGCGACAGGGCCTGCCGAGTGAGGGGAACCAGCTTGCCGTCAATGCGCGCCCGGAAAACGTCCCCCGCCTTGATGTGGAGGTCGGACGCCCCCCGCTCTACCGCCGCCTTGATGATTTTCTCCATGCGTACTCGTCGCTCCGCCTGGTGGTGGTGCCCGGCTTGCGCAGCGCGGGCTGGCCGAACGAGTCCGCACGGCTCAGTACCCTGCCTGCTTGTCTACGAGGTTCATCAGCGGCGAGCCCTCTCGGTATCGCTGCCAGTTGCCCAGCACGAGAGCCAGTTCGCGCTCCCAGAACCGTTCCGGCGACACAGCCGACACATGCGGCGTTAGCAACACCCGCGCATTGCCCCAGAGTGGGCTGTCAGCCGGAAGCGGCTCCACACCGAAGACGTCCAGGACGGCGCCGCGCAACCGACCCGCGTCAAGACGCTCCACCAGCGCTGCTTCGTCCAGCAGGGCCCCGCGCCCCACGTTCACCACCACCGCATGCGACGGAAGCAGGCTGAGCCTCGACGCGTTGAGCAGGCTGCCGGTTTCCGCCGTGAGCGGCGCCGCCAGAACCACTACGTCTGCCTCGGGCAGCAGGCGGTTCAGTGCATCGAGCCCCGACACGGCCTTGAACCCCGGCGGCGCACCTTGATCCGGACGCCGCCGTACGCCCGTACACACCATCCCGAGCGCAGTCGCCCGCTCAGCCACCGCGCTTCCGACTCCACCCGTTCCCACCACCAGCATTCGCGACCCGCCCAGCTCGCGCACAGGCGGCTCCTCACCTACGAACAGAGTCCGATCCCACCTGGCGTTCGCCTGGTTGGCAACGGCGACATCCAGCCCGCGGAAAAAGTGAAGAACCCCGGCAATCACGTACTCCGCCATGGGTACAGCGTGAACGCCGGCCGAGTTGGTGAGCAGCACCGGGCTCGCAAGCATCTCGGGAAAGAGCGCGGCTCCTACCCCGGCGGCAGCACTGTGCACCCATTTTAGCTTCGGCGCGGCCCGAAAAAGCGCAGGCTGTATCCCAAAGCCGGCATATGCCTCTGCATCCGCAATTGCCGACAGGGCTTCCGCCGACGGCGCGCTGCCACCGTCACCGTCCGAGACCGTGGGTGATTTCAGAATCTGAACGTTCCAGTCCGGCGGCGCCGCGGCCAGGATTGCCGCCTGCGCGGCCGCGGGAATACGCCAGGCGGGAGCCTGGGCATTCAGGTCTACCACCATCCGGCGTACCCCGGTGGCGTTCTGTGACATAATCCTGCGGCTCTTTCAGCGCCCCAGATCGCGGAGCTCGTCGGGCGACGTATCTGGCGATGGATCTCCGTAGGAGACGCTGCGCGCCTGCTCCTCCTGCGCGGAGATCGCTGCCTCGTCTCGCGCCAGCGGCGTGGAGAACGAACGGAAGACGCTAGCGCCGCAGCGTTCGCAGGTCAACTCGTCCGGCACCTCGCTGGTGAAGAACTGCTCCGCGCCGCAGTTGATGCAGACCATGGTGGTGAGCCGCCGAGGATTGTCCTGGGCTGCGGGCGTGGGTTCGCGGGGTGATTCAGGAGTGTCAGGTGACATTTCGGTTTCCTGTTTCGGGGACCACACAGGTCGCAAGAGCCATGCGTCCTGCCCGCATCCGCGCCTGAACCCGCAGCCGGTCCACTCGATCTGCGTGTCATGTCCTGACCGCGGCTGACACCCCGCCTCCAACAGGAATGACCCGCCAGCGGTTCACGCTGACGGGTCATTCGGCGACGCCCCCCGACGCCGCCACGGAGCAGGCCGACCTCCAGCACCTGCTCCTTCACTGTTCGCGTAAGGCGGCTGTAGTCAGGCAGCGGTCACGAACGGGGACGAGCGCAGCACACGCTGCAACTCGGCGTCCCACCTGCCATTCTCCCGAAGCGCCTCGCGATTCCAGCCCAGCCGTGCAGCCTTGTCCGCAACCGCAAGCGAGCGGTCCAGCATAACGAGCGCGCGGTCACGTTCGGACTCCACGGTGAACGTACGGCGAATGCGCTGCTCGGTTGCGAGCTTGAGGAGCGCAAGCTCCTCGTCTATGGCCGAGGATGGCTGACCAAGCAGGTAGCGCGAGACACCGTATCGGACACACGACCATACGAGCGAGCGATGCGACGGTACGTCATCGCCATTCGTAAAGACTATGTCCAGAACGTACCGGGCAACTTCCGGCAGGTTTACGATGTCATCCGAATCCGCCGTGCGGAATGGAGAGATGTCTGCGGGGAGCGCTCGCGGAAGATCCTCACGGCGGCGCTTGCCTTCAACTGAGATGAGATCCATGCCGTCTGCATGCGCAAGCAAGGGGCCACGGCGCCGCCTCACCGGCATTCCGTGACGGATGTTCCCTCACGTGCACACTCAGACCCGATGGCACCCCGAAGGAATGGTGGCAGGGCCGCAACAACTGCGGCAGGCACGCTACGAATGAGGCTGGCGTGCCGCAGTCAACCGTGTGTGCAAAATTCCCTGCCGCTACTCCGCGTACCCTACGCTGGCTGCCTCAGCCCCATCGACGTCCGAACGTCGTGCATGGTTTCCCGAGCAACTTCCCTGGCCCGTTCACCGCCTGCAGCCAGAACGTCACGCACGCGATCGGGGTCGGCATTTACCTCACGAGCACGGTCGCGTATTGGTTCGAGTTCCGCGTTCATGTTAGCGAACAGCGACTTCTTGCAGTCAATGCACCCCCATGCGGCGGAGCGGCAGTTCACTGCCACCTCTTCCTGCGTCTCCACTGGCGAGAGGGCCTTGTGCAGGTGATAGATGTTGCACACCTCCGGCTCGCCCGGATCGGTTTTGCGCACTCGCTTCGGGTCGGTTACCGCAGGCCGCAGCTTCTCCCAGATGGCGTCCGGTTCCTCGAGCAGACCAACCGTATTGCCAATGGACTTGGACATCTTCGATTGGCCGTCGAGGCCCATGATCCGCCGCGTTGGCGTGAGCAGTGCCTTCGGCTCCGGAAAGTACGGCGAGTTCTCCGGGGCGAACCTGGCGTTCCACTTCCTGGCAATCTCGCGCGATAGCTCGAGGTGCTGTATCTGGTCTTCACCCACGGGAACCTGATCAGCACGGTACAGCAGGATGTCTGCAGCCTGGAGCACCGGATAGTTGAGTAATCCGGCCATCACGCTTTCCTGCCGCTGAGCCTTATCCTTGAACTGTGTCTGGCGCTCCAGTTCGCCGAGAGGCGTGATGGTGTTGAACACCCACGCAAGCTCGGTATGTTCGGGTACCGTGGACTGCACGAACAGTGTGGCGCGCTCGGGGTCAACCCCCGCGGCAAGCAGAGACACCACCATTTCATGCGTGCGACGCCGAAGGTCGTCTGGCGCGTACGCAATGGTTATGGCGTGATAGTCCACAACGCAGAAAAGCGCTTCACCTTCGTTCTGAAGCGCAACCCAATTCCTCACTGCGCCGAGGTAGTTTCCAATGTGGAGCTCCCCCGACGGCTGAATACCACTGAATATCCGTGCCATCCGAGCAGAATACCCGCGCCCCGATAACGCCGCAAGCGACCGAGCATGAAGCGCGGCGCAACGAGCATCGTTCACTGCCCGCGCTGCAGGCTCTTCTCGGGGTTGCCGTGGAGGCAGCACATGCGGCAGCAGCCGTGCTGCGCGAGCGAGCGGGTGACGTTGCCAGCCTGACGTGGCAGCATAAGGGCGCAGCCGACTTCGTTACGGAAGTAGACCTGGCGGCCGAGGCGCGGGTGCGGGAAGTGGTTGGGCAACGCTTGCCGGAGGCGTCCATTGCCGGCGAGGAGATGTCGCCCAACTCTGCGGGAGAGCGCGGACTGCTCTTTGTGGTTGACCCGCTGGATGGCACCACCAACTACCTGCATGGCTACCCGGAGTACGCGGTTTCAATAGGCGTTGTGGATGATCGGGAGTTGCTGGCGGCAGTCGTGCATAACGCGGTGAACGGCGAGGAGTTCACGGCACTCGCCGCACACGGCGCCTGGCGAAACGGCGAGCCGATACGCGTGTCGGCAATCGGTGAGCCCCACCGCGCGCTCGTTGGAACCGGCTTCCCATTCCGGAATCTCGATCTGCTTCCCCGCTACCAGGAGCAGTTTGCGGCAATGGTCTCTGCAACGTCCGGTTTGCGCCGCGCCGGCTCCGCGGCACTCGACCTGTGCGACGTTGCCTGCGGGAGACTTGATGCGTTCTGGGAACTCTCGCTGGCGCCGTGGGACATTGCCGCGGGCATGCTGATCATTCGTGAGGCAGGCGGTGTCGTCACCCGGCTGGACGGCACCGACGCTCTGGTGGACCATGGGCCTGTCGTTGCAAGCAACGGAATGCTGCACCCCTGGATGCTCGGGAAGGTGGGCGATGCGCCTCATTGAATGCGTGCCCAACTTCTCCGTGGGGCGCGACCTGCAGACAGTTCATCGCATTCGCACTGCCATTGCGGAATCACCGGGTGCCCGCGTGCTCGACCATTCGAGCGACGCGTCTCACAACCGGTCGGTAATTACCTTCATGGCCCCGCCGGATTGTGTGGGTGAGGCGGCATTCAATTCCATCGCAGCCGCCAGGGACCTGATAGACATGCGAAGTCACCTCGGCGTTCACCCGCGGATCGGTGCGGCAGACGTTGTGCCCTTCGTGCCGCTTGGCAATGTGACGATGGAGGAGTGCGCTGCAGTCGCCCGGGAGGTTGGTGAGCGTGTTGGTCGTGAGCTGGAGATACCGGTTTATCTGTACGGTGAAGCGGCAACGCGACCTGAGCGCCGGCAGCTGGTGAACGTGAGGCGCGGGCAGCTGGAGGGGCTCACGACGTTGATCGGTACGGACCCCATGCGTGCGCCGGACTATGGCCCGCGGCGCATGCACAGCACATTCGGTGCGGTCGCGATCGGCGCGCGGAAGATCCTGGTGGCGTTCAACGTGTACATCGGTGATACGTCTGCGATGCCTGTCGCGCGGGAGGTGGCAAAGGCCGTGCGCGAGTCGTCAGGCGGCCTTCCGGGAGTGCGGGCGCTGGCACTGGAGGTTGACGGGCAGGCACAGGTTTCCATGAACCTGGTAGACCTCGAACAGACTTCCGTTCGCGAGGCCTTCGCAGCGGTGGCTCGTGAGGCGGGGCAGCGCGGTGCGCAGGTTACCTGGTCGGAGCTGATCGGGCTCATGCCGGAAAGCCAGGCAATCGCCTCAGCGGCAGGCTCGCTCGCAATGCGCGACTTTCACGCCGGTCGCGTGCTGGATCGCAGGGTGCGGGAGGAGTCTGTGAACGCGGCTGTGAGCCGGCTGATGGCGCAGCTCGATCGTGAGAAAGCGCCGGCAATGAGCGCCGAACTGCTGCGCGCCGTGGCGGACCTTGTGGAGGCGGGCGGAAACGGTGACGCCGCCGCAAGGCTGCGGGCACATCCCGCCTCGAATGAATCTGCCATGCCGCACGAGCGAAGCGAGTGACGGGGTCTCCCCATCGTGCATTGACATTGGCGGTGCTGTTGTTCGAAGGCTCGCTCTCGGTTGATTTTCTCTGTTGAATCAACAACTGAACTCCGCCCCGCAAGGAAGTTCTCCGCGCTCTCCGCGTCTCCGCGTGAGATCTGTTGTTGAGCTGCCAGAATCCCAGCCTGGCATTGCCCAGGATTCAGCCCGTGGTCCGTTCAGGGCTGAAACTCGGCAGGCGGAATGACTCTTTATTCCAGATGTCAGCCTCACGCGGAGACGCGGAATACGCGGAGAATTGCCGGGCGGCAAGGAGAGTGCGAAGGGTAGCGCCCCCGCAGCCGCGTGTGCGCGGGATGAAAGCGGGACGTACTACGAAGCTTCGCGGGGGATGACGACGGGACCGCTGCACGCCGCATGACAACAGCCCGCGTCAATCACCAAGCGTAGTAAGAATCCGCGGACCATCCACCGTAACTGCCACGGTGTGCTCGAAGTGAGCCGAGCGGGATCCGTCCAGCGTTACCACGGTCCACTTGTCGGACAGCGTACGGGTGCGATCGGTTCCCGCGTTCACCATCGGCTCGATCGCGATCGTGAGGCCTGCCTCCAGGCGACGGCCTCGCCTGGGCTTTCCGATATTCGGAATCTGCAGTTCCTCGTGCAGCATGTGACCCACTGCATGCCCCACCAGGTCGCGCACGATATGGAAACCGGCCGGCTCTACCACTTTCTGCACGGCCGCACCGATGTCTCCCACGTGATTGCCAACCCGCGCCGCATCGATGGCCGCGTACAGCGCGCGCTCCGTCACGTCCATCAGTTCCCGTGACAGGTTATCCACCTCGCCCACCGGGAACGTCCATGCACTGTCGGTAAACATCCCTTCGAACTTCACGCCCAGATCGAGCGTGATGATGTCACCGTCCTTTACAATGCGCCGCCTGGACGGGATGCCATGAACGATCTCCTCGTTGATCGAGATGCACACCGACCCGGGAAAGCCATACAGGCCCTTGAAAGCGGGCGTGGCGCCATCATGGCTGCGGATGAAATCCTCCGCAATCGCGTCCAGTTCGCCGGTGGAGATTCCGGGGCGGAGGTTCTTCTCGAGTTCAGCGTGCGTGGCGGCCAGAATTCGACCGCCCTCCGCCATGATCTCGATCTCTCGGGCTGACTTGAGCTGTATCACCTGCCAACTGCTCCTCGCGCATGGCGTGCCCTGCGCGAATGCGTGTTATGCCTGGTCAGGAACGCCCAGCGAGTGTGCTCACGGCTTTGAGAGCGCGCTCCTCCACCTCGGCCATTTCGCCTACTGCGTCAATCGATACGACCGGAGTGCTGGACTCACGGTACCAGGCAACCACCGGCTCGGTTTGCTCGCGATAAACGGCAAGGCGACGACGAATGGATTCCGGCTCATCGTCCTTTCGCCTTACGAGCGTGCCACCACACTTCTCGCAACGGCTTCCAGGTTCGCGGCCGGTGTACGGCGTCTGGCACGAGTCGCAGACCGTGCGGCCCGAAAGCCTCTGCACGAGCTCCTCGTCTTCCACCTCGAACAGTAACACTCCGCCAACTTCGCGACCGAGGTCGGAGAGCATGTCGCGCAGTCCTTCCGCCTGGGGTACGGTGCGCACCACGCCGTCGAGAATGGCTCCGCGGGCAGCGTCAGGCCCGGCAAGAGAGTCCTTCATGATCCCGAGAATCACCGCGTCGGGAACCAGATCTCCGCGCTCCATTGCGGCCCTGGCTTCAAGCCCCAGCGGCGTGCCCTCGCGCACTGCCGAACGCAGCACGTCTCCGGTGGCCACCTTCGGGATGGACAGGGAGGCGGCAAGCCGCTCTCCCTGAGTTCCCTTCCCTGCGCCCGGAGGTCCGAGCAGGACTAGTATCATCTCTTCGCGATCAGAAGCCGCCCGTGGCCTGACGGCCACGGAATCGGACGCGGCCCTTCTTCATGAAACCATCGTACTTGCGGAGCAGCAGGTGCTGCTGCATCTGCGACATGGTATCCAGCGCAACACCCACCACGATCAGGAGCGACGTACCACCGAAGTAGAACGGAACGTTGATCGCCTGCGTGATCCAGATTGGCAGAAGCGCAATTGCCGTAAGGAAAACGGCGCCAGGCAGCGTAATGCGGGTTACCACCTGGTCAATGTATTCAGCCGTTCTGGCCCCGGGCTTCACGCCCGGAATGAATGCGCCCTGCTTCTTCAGGTTCTCCGCCAGGTCCACCGGATTGAAGATGATGGACGTGTAGAAGTACGTGAAGAACATGATGAGGATTGCGGAGAGCAGGAAATACAGCCAGGTGCCCGGCTGCATTGCCTCTGCAAAACCCTGGAGACGCGGGTTGCCGCTGAACTGCGCAATCGCACCCGGAACCACGATAACGGACTGCGCGAAGATGATCGGCATCACGCCGGCCGCGTTGATACGCAGCGGTATGAAGTTGCGAGCCGCCTCACGCTGACGCCCGCGTGCCATCGTTCGCTGCGGTATCTGGATCGGAATACGTCGAGCCGCGAGCGTGAGCGCCACAACGCCCGCCACTACTCCAAGCATCACCAGCATGAGCACGAGCAGCGAGAAGATGCCGATCGCTCCCGTGGTCACGAAGTTGAAGGTCTGCCAGATAGCGGGCCAGAAGCCTTCCACGATCGAGAAGAAGATGAGCAGCGAAGCACCGTTGCCGAGCCCGCGTTCCGTGATCTGTTCACCGAGCCACATGACGAACAGGGCACCGGTGGTGAGGAACAGGATCATCTGGACGCGGAAGGCGAATCCGGGCTGTGCTACCGCTCCCTGCAGTGACTCCACGAACAGCGCGAAGCCGTACGCCTGCACTACTGCGAGTGCAACCGTGAAGTAGCGGGTGAGCTGGTTGACCTTCTTTCTGCCCTCCTCGTCCTTGTTCATCTTGTCGATCTTCGGGATAACCGCCCCGGCGATCTGCATGAAGATGCTGGCCGATATGTAGGGCATGATTCCGAGTGCGAACACTGTCGCACGCGAAAGCCCGCCTCCCACGAACAGGTCGTAGAGGCCGAGCAGTCCGCCTCCACCCTGGTTCGCGAAGAACTGGGTGAGGGCGAGTACGTCTACGCCGGGCGCAGTTATGTGCGCGCCGAGACGGTATATCGCCAGGCAGAAGGTGGTAAAGACGATCTTCTGCCAGAGCTCCGGCGTGCGATAGATATTTGCAAGCGCCGCAGCGGGGTTGGCCTGTGCCATCGAGTGACGTCCTTGGGTATTACCCGGGGAACCGGACCGGACCCGGCCTCGCCAGCGCACTGTGCGCATGACGAAACCGGAATCGGCCGCTTTGGTTAGGCTTCGATGCGGCCTCCAGCCGCCTCGATCTTCTCGCGCGCGCCAGCGCTCACCTTCACGCCACGCACCGTTACCGCACGAGCAACTTCGCCATTGGCTAGCAGCTTCGCAGGTCCCTTGTTGGCGCGAATGAGCCCCGCTTCCGCGAGAGTCTCCGGTGTAACCTCCGCGCCTTCGGGAAGGCGAGCAAGTTCATCCAGACTGATCACCTGAGACTCGATACGGAAGATGTTCGTGAAACCACGCTTGGGAAGGCGGCGCGTAAGTGGCATCTGACCGCCTTCGAAGTGCGGCTTGCCGCCACCCGGACCGTGATGGCCCGCGCGCGCCTTGCTTCCCTTATGTCCTCTGCCGGCAGTCTTGCCCTTTCCCGACCCTGGGCCACGCCCGACCCGCTTGCGATCGCGGTGCGAGCCCGGTGCCGGGCTGAGATTGTGCAGGCCGATCTTATCTGTAGTCGCCACCTGTCTCACTCCTCGACTGGCGTCACCTCTACGAGGTGCCGCACCTGCTTGATCTGACCGCGCAACGAGGGAGAATCCGGATGGATCACCTCGCTCTGATGATGGCGCAGTCCCAGCGAGCGCAGCGTAGCGCGTACACGCTCCGTGTGCCCGATTCCGCTACGTACCTGCCTGATGCGGACACGTCCGTCGGTGAGCGTATTCGGCTCGGTCCTGGCCGGACCACGACGTGGGTGCCATACAAAGGTTCTAGGCATGCGTCGCCTCCCTCTTCTGCGCGCGCGGACGCCAGCCTACCTGCGAAGGCTCCAGACCACGCTCACGCGCAATCTGCTCCACCGTCGTCAGGGTAGTCAGCCCTTCCATCGTAGCACGCACCATGTTGTGCGGGTTCGTTGACCCGAGGCACTTGGTGAGGATGTCGGTGATTCCGGCGCACTCGAGAACGGCACGAACCGGCCCGCCCGCAATCACTCCCGCACCGGGAGCCGCCGGCTTCATCAGTACACGTCCCGCACCGTGGTGACCTACCACCTCGTGAGGGATGGTACCGGAGATGAGCGGCACGGCAACCATTCCGCGACGCGCACCCTCCACCGCCTTCCGCACAGCCTCGGACACCTCGTTTGCCTTGCCGGTTGCAAAGCCCACGCGGCCCTTGCCGTCTCCCACTGCCACGAGGGCGTTGAAGGAGAAGCGTCGGCCACCCTTCACAACCTTCGCCACACGGTTGATGGAGATGACGTTCTCTACGAGATCGCTCGCCTCACCGCGCTGGTCGCCACCGCGACCGCCGCGACCCTGGTCACCCGGTCCGCCGCGACCACGACGCTCGTTGCCACCGCCCTCGCCTCCACGTCCGCCGCCACGGGCACCGCGAGCTCCGCCGCCGCCGAAACCGCCGCGACCGGCACCGCCGCCGCGACCGCCTCGTGAACCCCCGCGCGCACCACCACCCGGCGCGCCTCCAGTCGTCTGATTCTCAGCCATTTCAGAACTCCAGTCCGCCCTCTCGGGCGCCATCGGCCACCGCCTTCACGCGGCCGTGATACTTGTAACCAGCACGGTCGAAGACGACCGACTTGAATCCTGCATCCGTCGCACGCTCCGCCAGCAGCTTGCCAACCTGCGACGCACGCTCCGTCTTCGATCCCTCGAACTTCGCGTCCGTAACCGTGAGCAGCGTACGGCCCTGCGTATCGTCCACGAGCTGGGCAGACATGTGCTTCAGCGAACGGAATACCACCAGCCGCGGACGCTCCGCGGATCCGGAAACCTTTCGCCGAACTCGCACGTGCCGCCGCATACGCTCCTGCGCACGGCTCACTACCCTGCGAATCTTGGTAGCCATTACTTGCCTCCCGCCTTTCCGGCCTTACGCCGAATGATCTCGCCGGCATACTTGACGCCCTTGCCCTTGTAGGGCTCCGGCGGACGCAGCTTGCGAATCTCGGCCGCAACCTGGCCGACGGCTTCCTTGTCTGCTCCCTCGATGATCACCTGAGTCGGCGTAGGAGCGCTCAGCTTCACACCCTCCGGCGCACGATACTCGATCGGGTGCGAGTAACCCAGCGAGAGCAGCAATCCGTAAGGACGGCCCTCAGCCTTGTAACCCACTCCCACGATGTCGAGCTGCTTGCGGAACCCGTTGGTGACGCCCTCCACCATGTTCGCAACGAGCGAACGCGTGAGGCCGTGCATCGCGCGGCTCCGGGCCTCTTCGTCCGGACGCTCCACCTTCAGTATTCCCTCTTCCTGCTTAACGCTGACCTCACGCGGAAGCGAACGCGCCAGCTCCCCCTTCGGTCCCTTTACCCGGATATGGTGCCCGTCGAGCGTGACCGTCACGCCGTTCGGCACCGTCACGGGCAGTTTGCCAATTCGCGACATTTTGACGGCTCTCCTTACCAGACGTACGCGAGAAGCTCGCCGCCCGTACGCGACTGGCGCGCCTGACGGTCACTCATGAGCCCCTTCGACGTGCTCAGGATCGCCATTCCAAGGCCATTGCGAACTCGCGGAATCTCGCCACAGCCAACGTAGCGGCGCAGGCCAGGACGCGACACGCGCTCCAGCTGCCGAATAACCGGCTGTCCGCCAGCAGCGTAGCGCAGGTTCACACGAAGCAACGGCCTGCCATCCTCGACCTCCACAATGCGGTAGTCCGCGATGTAAGAGTTCTCCTTGAGGATGCGGGCGATCTCCACCTTCATTTTCGACACCGGCAGGTCCACGCGGCGATGACGGGACGCTATTGCGTTCCGGATCCGCGTGAGCATGTCGGCGATCGGGTCGGTCATGCTCATTCGATACTTGGCCTCTCCCTCTCGTATCCTGCACCGCAGGACGTGGAGGGATGTAAAGAGTTATCGGAACACCTGGCACCCATGATCGGATGCACCGGTTTTCCGTTCGTGTTACCAGCTTGCCTTTCGCACGCCCGGGATGAGCCCGTTGAGGGCCATGTCGCGGAACATGTTGCGGGAAAGCCCGAAGTGCCCCACGTAACCACGGGGACGCCCGGTGACGGAGCAGCGGTTGCGCACCCGCGTTGCCGAAGAATCACGCGGCAGCTTGCGAAGCGCCCTGTAAGCCGCCTCACGATCTGCATCGCTCGTTTCCGGATTGCGGATCACGGCCTTGAGGTCACGACGCCTCTCGGCGTAGCGTGCCACCAGAACCTTCCGCTGCTCATTCCTCTGAATCTTGCTCGTCTTCGCCATCGTCGCGTATTAGCTGCCCTGGATTGGGCGTTGTGACCGCAGCACGATTGTGGCTGCGGAACCGCTGCCGTCAGGCAGCGGTTGCACCTTCCTGCACTACAATCGGCTTCTCCTCACCGCGGAACGGCATGCCCAGCTCGCGCAGCAGCGCAAAGGCCACGTCGTCACGGTTCGTGGTTGTCACGAACGTGACATCCATGCCGTAGATCTGCTCGATCGAATCGTACTCGATCTCGGGGAAGATCATCTGCTCCTTCACACCCATCGAGTAGTTTCCGCGCCCGTCGAACGAACGCGTATTCAGCCCGCGGAAGTCGCGAATACGCGGCACCGCGGTCGTAACGAAGCGATCGAGGAACTCCCACATGCGATTGCCACGCAGCGTTACCGCCACTCCAATCTCCTGTCCCTCACGGAGCTGGAAGTTGGCAACCGACTTCCTCGCCTTCTTCTTCACCGGGCGCTGCCCGGTGATGATACCGATCTCCTCGACAACCGTGTCGAGCAGCTTGGGCTGCTTTACCGCCTCACCGAGTCCCACGTTGATGACAATCTTCTCGACGGTGGGAACCATGTGCGGGTTCGTGTAGCCGAAACGTTCGGCCAGACGAGCCTTCACGACGGTGTTGTAGTGGCCCTTCAGGCGCGGTGCGGGAACCGCGAGCTCAACGCCTGAATGCTCGCGCTGAACCCGGGCCTGTCTTGCCTGGCCGGCTCCACCCTTCTTCTTGCTGCCACCAGCCTGCTGCCCGGCGGGCTGCTTGCCGCCCTTCGCGGGCTTGGCAGCCTTTCCACCCTTGTTGTCGCTCTTCTTCGTCGCCATCGCTCAGTTCTCCCGGCTCAGCGGTTGCGCGGGATAGGATCCCCGCTCTTTACGCCCAGCCGCTCCTTCGTACCGTCGGAATCGACGCGCATCTTCACGCGCGACGGCTTCCCCGACTTGGGATCTATCAACATCACGTTGGATGAGTGCACGGGGGCCGGCATCTCGACAATCCCGCTCTCCTCCTCGGGACCACGTGAACGCCTGTGCTTCTTGACGATGTTCACTCCTTCCACCAGCACACGGCCGGTCTTGGGATAAACCTTCATCACCTTGCCCTCACGCCCCTTGTCATCACCACGGACAACCAGAACCTGGTCGCCCTTCGTGATGTGCATCTTCTGGCGCTCGCTGTTGATTGCGTGACGGTCACGACTGAGCCGTCCCTCGCTCTTGCGATGCTTCAGGTCGCGCATGTCAGAGCACCTCCGGCGCGAGCGACACGATCTTCATGTATCGCTTGTCGCGAAGCTCACGCGCCACCGGACCGAAGATACGCGTTGCACGCGGCTCTCCGGCATCGTTGATGATTACAACCGCATTCTCGTCGAAGCGGATATAGCTGCCATCCTTGCGCCGCGTCTCCTTCACCGTGCGAACGACAACTGCCTTTGCAACGTCGCTCTTCTTCACGGTTCCGTTGGGAAGCGCATCCTTGACGGCCACGATCACCTTGTCTCCCAGCCTCGCATAACGTCTGCGCGAACCGCCAAGTACGCGGATCACCAATGCTCGCTTGGCGCCGGAGTTATCGGCAACCTTGACCTCTGATTCCTGCTGGATCATTGCACCGTCTCCTCAGCGAGCACGCTCGATGATCTCGACCAGGCGCCAACGCTTGTCCTTCGACAGCGGGCGGGTCTCCATGATGCGCACGGTGTCCCCGGCCTTTGCCGAGTTCTCCTCGTCGTGCGCCTTAAGCCGCGTTGTGCGGGTTACCATCTTCTTGTACATCGGGTGTGGTACGCGACGCTCGATCGCAACCACAACCGTCTTCTGCATCTTGTCGCTGACGACTATGCCAACACGCGTCTTGCGCGCGTTACGTGGCGTGGTCGCCTGCTCCTTCCGGGTCACTTCGGCCATGGTGTTTCAGGCTCCTCCACGCTCAGCGCGTCTTCTTGGCGGTGGCCTTCACCCCCGCCCTGGCGCGCGTCTTCTTGGCCGCCGAACGCCCCGAGGACGCCGGCTTCACGTCAGGCACCGCACCCATCGTGCGCTGCCGCTGCACAGTCTTCATCCGCGCGATATCTCGGCGCACCGCACGAAGGCGGAGCGGATCGTCAAGCGGCTGACTGGCCGCACGAAATCGCAGGTTGAACTGCTCTCGCTCCAACTCCGCAATTCGCGCCACCAGATCGGCGTCGGACAAATCCTTCATCTCTTCAGCCTGCATCGCTCTGCGCCTCCTCGCGTACAACAAACTTGCTCTTCACTCCCAACTTGGCAGCAGCCAGCGCCATTGCAGCCTGCGCAATGTCACGAGGCACTCCCTCCAGCTCGAACAGCACACGGCCAGGCTTCACCACTGCTACCCACTTCTCGGGTGAACCCTTTCCCTTGCCCATCCGCACCTCAGCCGGCTTCTTCGTTACCGGCTTGTCCGGGAATATCCGGATCCAAACCTTGCCGCCACGCTTGATGTGACGCGTCATGGCGATACGAGCCGCCTCGATCTGGCGATTCGATATCCAGCCGGGCTCCTGGGCAGCCAGTCCGAACGTTCCGAACGCCACCGTGTTGCCCCTCCGCGCCACACCCGTCGTGCGGCCCTTGAACATCTTGCGAAATTTTACTCGCTTCGGACTCAGCATCGATCAGTCCCCCTCACATGCCTGTCGAGTAGGTCTTCCCGCGCCGGTCGTCTACCACTTCACCCTTGAAGATCCACACCTTCACACCAATGGTGCCGTAGGTGGTCTTCGCAGTTGAAGTTGCGTAGTCGATATCCGCGCGCAGTGTGTGCAGCGGCACCCGCCCCTCGTGGTAGCCCTCGGTGCGCGCGATCTCCGCACCGCCAAGCCGGCCGCCACACTTGATCTTGATTCCCTGTGCGCCAATTCGCATTGCATTCTGCACCGCGCGCTTCATGGCGCGACGGAACGAAATACGCTGAGCAAGCTGCGCGGCCACGTTGTCTGCTACCAGCTGCGCATCCAGCTCGGGACGCTTGATCTCTTCCACATTCACGCCGACTTCCTTGCCCGTGAGCTGTGCCAGCTCATCGCGCAGCTTGTCCACCTCGGCGCCCTTCTTCCCGATTACCACACCGGGCCTGCCGGTATGGATCGTCACGACAACCTTGCCGGGCTTGCGCTCGATACGAACGTCAGCGATCGCAGCGTGACCAAGTCGCGTCTTCAGGTACTTGCGCAGCAGCTCGTCTTCCTTGAGCAGCTGCGGGAAGTCCCGCTTCGCGTACCAGGTCGAGCGCCACGACTTGCTTACGCCGAGGCGGAAGCCGATCGGATTCGTCTTCTGTCCCATTATCGCCCTTCCCTCTCGGCAACCACGATCTCCACGTGGCTGGTTCGCTTCTGGATCGGAGTCGCACGTCCCATCGCGGCAGGCATGAAGCGCTTGAGCTTCGGGCCCTCGTTCACGATGGCGTGCTTCACGTATAGTGCATCCAAGTCAATCGAGTCGTCCGCCAAACGCGCTGCCTGCTCTGCATTGGCAACCGCCGAGGCAAGCGTCTTCTCGATCTGCTTCGCAGCGTGCTTCTTGGAGAACTTCAGCAGCGCGAGCGCTTCGTTCACGCTCTTGCCGCGAATCTGGTCTATCACCAGCCGCATCTTGTAGGGCGACTGGCGAGTGGTACGCTGGATTGCGCGTGCCTCTGCCATGGTCAACGTCCTCCCTTCGCGCGCTTGTCCTTGGCTGCGCCCGCGTGACCACGGAACAGCCGCGTAGGCGCGAACTCGCCCAGCTTGTGCCCCACCATGTTCTCGGTCACATACACCGGGATGAACTTGTTCCCGTTATGCACCGCAAACGTGTGGCCCACGAACTCGGGAAGAATGGTGCTCGCTCGCGACCAAGTCTTCACCACCTTCTTCTCGTTCTTCTCGTTCATCACCTGGATCCTTCCCCACAGGCTGTCATGAACGAACGGTCCCTTCTTTACGCTTCTTGCCATTGGTCAGTCCCGGTTTCCGCGTCGCATTACTTGGTCGCCTTGCCGCGCTTGCGGCCACGGACAATCAGCCGCTGCGACGCCTTCTTCTTGTTTCGGGTCTTCTGACCCTCCTTCTTGCCCCACGGGCTCACCACGTTACGACCGCCGCGCGTACGGCCACCGTGCGGGTGGTCCACAGGGTTCATGGACTCGCCTCGAACCTTCGGCCTGCGTCCCATCCAGCGGCTCTTCCCGGCCTTGCCCCATGACAGCAGCTCGTGCTCGGAGTTGCCAACCTCTCCAATCGTGGCAGAGCAGGTTGCGTGAACCATGCGCATTTCGGTGGATCCCATGCGCAGCGTCACGTAGTCGCCTTCCTTTGCCACGACATCCGCAGACGCACCAGCCGAACGGGCCATCTGGCCGCCCTTGCCGGGACGAAGCTCGATATTGTGCACCTTCGTACCCAGCGGCACCTCACGCAGCGGCAGCGTATTGCCAATGCGCACGTCGGAACCGGGACCGGAGATAACCGTGTCACCTACCGACAGGCCCTTCGGGTGAAGGATGTAGCGCTTCTCGCCATCCTCGTACTGCACGAGTGCTATACGAGCAGAGCGGTTGGGATCGTACTCGATCTCACGCACAACCGCGGGCAGGCCACGCTTGTTGCGCTTGAAATCGATGATCCTGTACTTCCGCTTGGCGCCACCACCGCGGCGACGCATGGATATGTGACCGTGATTGTCGCGACCACCGCTACGCTTGAGCGGCTCGGTGAGCGACTTCTCGGGCGTACTTCGCGTGATCTCGCTGAATGTCGAGACGCTGCGGAAGCGCGTGCCCTTCGTAACCGGCTTGAACTGGCGGATTCCCATCGCCTCAGACCTCGAAGATGTTGTCGATCGTGTCTCCGTCCTGGAGCTTCACGATCGCCTTCTTCCAATGAGGACGGCGACCGACGCTGCGGCCGAGCCGGCGCGACTTGCCGCGCACGTTCATCGTCCACACTCCTGTCACCGTCACGCTGAACAGCTGCTCGATCACCTGCTGGATCTCGAGCTTGTTTGCATCCGGGTGCACCTCGAAGACGTACTCACCACGCTCCATGTAGGCGCGTGAGGTTTCCTCCGTGATGATCGGCCGGACAATAGTCGTATGCAGCGTCGGCATTCTATTGCTCCTCGCTGGCGGCCTTGCTGCCGCCTGACGCGTTCTTGCCCTTCGCAGCGGACTTGCGAGCAGCGCTCTTGCGAGGTGCGGCAGCCTTCTTCTCTGCCGTCTTCTTCGCAGCGCTCTTCTTCGCAGCCGTCTTCTTTGCAGCAGTCTTCTTCGCCGCAGCCTTCCTGGCCGGAGCCTTCTTTGCAGCGGTCTTCGCCGGCGCTGCCTCCTCGCCGGCAATCGGCTCGAGCGACTCGCCCAGCGCAGCACTCTCCACGAGCACCACATCCGACCAGAGGATGTGATACGTGGATGCGTCTGCGTAAGGCATCACGAGCACGTTCTGCAGGTTGCGACCCGAAAGGTACACGTTCGGCTTGATGCCGTCCGTGAGTACCAGGACCTTTCTATCCGCAACACCGAGGCTCTCGAACAGGCCCACGAACTGCCTGGTCTTCGGCTCGTTGTAGTTGAACGCATCGATCACGATGAGCGCGTTCTCGCGCGCACGGGCGTTGAATGCGCTCTTGCGTGCAAGCGCCTTCACCTTGCGGTGGATGCGCTGCGTATAGTCACGAGGCTGCGGACCGAAAACGGTTCCGCCTCCCACGAAGTTAGGAGCGCGAATGGAGCCCTGCCGCGCGCGGCCGGTTCCCTTCTGCTTCCACGGCTTCTGATTGCCTCCAATCACGAAGCCACGCGTCTTGGTTGCAGCGTTACCCTGCCGCTGGTTCGCGAGGAATGCCTTCACTGCCTGGTGCATTACCGGCATGTTGATCACGCCGTCGAACTGCTCGGACGGAAGTGTCACCGCCTCGCGAGCGGTACCGCGGCTTGAATACGCCGCTGCCTGGAATGTCTCGTTCTCAGCCATGGCGTCAGCCCTGCTTGCGGACGAGCACGATCCCATTGGTGGGGCCGGCCACGGATCCGCGGACATAGATCAGATTGCGCTCCGCATCAACCTTCTCGATGCGAAGGGAAGACTGCGTGTGCCGCGTGTTGCCGTACTGGCCGGGCATCTTCTTGCCCTTGATGACACGCGAAGGGTTCGTACCCGGGCCGATGGAGCCCGGCTTGCGGTGCTTCGTGCTGCCGTGTGAGTTGCCGCCACCACCAAATCCGTGGCGCTTCACGACACCCTGAAAACCGCGACCCTTGGTGGTACCGGTGATCTTCACACGCTCGCCCGGCTGGAAGATCTCAACAGAGATCCTGTCGCCAATCGAGTAGCTCGGAATTTCAGGATCCTTTCCGGGAGCGTCGTCGAGTCGGAAGCTGCGCAGCACTTCGGGCGGTGCCTCCAGGCCAGCCTTCGCGGCATGGCCCGTTTCGGCACGGCTCGCGAAGCTGCCGCGCGCTATGCGACCCTTGCCGTTCGCCTCCTTGCGCACACGCTTCGCACCGAAGCCGAGCTGCACGGATGCAACGCCATTCTTCTCCCCGTCAGTCACCTGCAGCACCGCGTTCGGCGGCGCCTCTATCACCGTACAGGGAACCTGCTGGCCCTGTTCGTTGAAGATCTGGGTCATGCCCAGCTTCTTCCCAATTAAGCCGATCATCATCACCTCTTCGTTAGTCACTGTCCGGGTCGGCACCCGGCCAGGAGGACCATTCCCGTTCCGCGATCGCGATCCCCTGCGGATCAGCGCGGCTGCCTTACGAGACGCCGCACGAACGACCGCCAGTCACGGTCCCGCGTCCCGGCCTCAGTCGCGGCCACTGCCGCACGAACCGATGCCGTAGCACGCGGCCAGCTACTCTACCTTGATCTCCACATCCACACCCGCCGGCAGATCGAGCTTCGTGAGCGCGTCCACCGTCTGGGCACGGGAGTCGAGAATATCAATCACACGCTTGTGCGTCTTCAGCTCGAACTGCTCCCTGCTCTTCTTGTCCACGTGCGGCGAGCGGAGAACCGTCCACCGCTGGGTCTTCGTCGGAAGCGGAATCGGTCCCGACACCTGTGCACCGGTCTTCTCGGCCGTGCGAACGATGTCGGACGATGCCTGGTCGATCACTGCGTGATCGAATGCCTTCAGACGGATGCGAATGCGGCCAGCCATAGGAAACCAGTTATCAGGTTACAGTTTACAGTCTTCAGTAGCGGCCGGCAGAGGGCGTGGTTGACGCCTTCTGCCGGCTGCCTGCATCACTTGAGAATCTTTGTTACCACTCCCGCACCTACCGTGCGGCCGCCCTCGCGGATCGCGAAGCGAAGGCCCTCGTCCATTGCCACCGGCGTGAT
>DATGOL010000097.1:0-4238 GCA_035306065.1 Gemmatimonadales bacterium
CGAAACCACCTCGCAGGTTGCTACCCTGGCCCCTCGAGATGCGCTGCGGAAGCCTGGTTCGGCGGGGCGACCGATCTACCCCAACGAGATACGGATAGATTCCGCGTCAGGCAGCCCTGCAGAATCCCTCGCTGCGGAGCCTGGCGCGGGGGAGATACTCGTGCGCGGGCCTGTCGTAATGCAGGGCTACCTGGGGCTTCCTGCAGAGTCCGCAAGTGCCCTGCAATCGGGCTGGCTTCATACAGGTGACATCGGGAAGCTCGATTCCGATGGCTATCTGTACGTTCTGGATCGAAGGTCTGATCTCATCATCACGGGCGGGGAGAATGTGTACCCCGCTGAGGTGGAGGCCGCGCTGTTGTCGCACCCGGCGGTAGAAGAGGCGGGAGTGGTGGGCCTGCCTGACGACCATTGGGGACAGCGGGTTGTAGCTGTCGTTCGACTTCTGCCACTGGACCCCTCACCTCACGTGGACGAGCTTCGTGCACATTGCAGTCAGCTGCTTGCCGGCTACAAGGTTCCGGCTCAGATCATCGTGGTGAGCGCGCCGCTGCCCCGAACTGCCTCGGGGAAGCTGAAGCGCGACGAACTTCGACAGAGGCTCGCCGAGGGCGAGCGTGAGGGGCTCTCTTAGTCATCTATAGGGCGGGCCTCCTTCGCTCACCGGAGGTCTTCGCGCCTCGCACACCGCCAGCGGCTCGCCCGCTTAGAGCTGGAGCTTCACCACGCGAACGGTGAGATCGTCAACGAAATTGCGATCGACCTCGACTCCGATTCCCGGCCGGCCAAGCGGAACCTGAACCTGTCCACTCGAATTCATTGTCCACTCCGGCTCCACGATGTCTCGCTTCCAGTAGCGACTGCTCGGCGACAGATCACCCGGCTCCGTGAATCCCGGCAGGGACGCAAGCGCAACATTGAACGCTCGCCCCACCCCGCTCTCGAGCATGCCGCCACACCACATGGGAATGCCGCACCTGGCCATTGAGTTGTGGATTGACAGCGCGACGGAAAATCCGCCCACACGCGCGGGCTTCAGGTTGAGCGCGCGTGCGCAATCCATTTCCAGCATGGTGCGGGCATCCGCCAGGCTGCAAACACTCTCGTCCATGCAGATTGTGGTCTTCATGCTGCGCTGCAATCGTGCATGCTGCACGAGCTCGTCAGGTGCCAGCGGTTGCTCCAGCATGTGCAGGCCGAGCTTGTCCAGCTCTGCAAGTGCCGCTACATGATCGGGGCGGCCAGTCGAGTACGAACCGTTTGCGTCGGCAATTATCGGCATACTGTCTCCTGCTGCCTCACGAACAGCGAGTACGGACTGCACGTCGCATCCAGGCGCAATCTTAATTCGTATGCGCCTGTAGCCGCTTGCAGCAGCGCGTTGCGCGAGTCCGGCCAGCACTCGAGGATCTGCCTCCAATCCGAGGGCTATCCCCGACTCCACGATGGGAGCGGGGTACTCGCCATACATGCTCCGCCTATCGGAAGGCCCGATGGCTGATTCCGGATCCCGTGGTGCCCGCCGCGCGACGTTCGGCTCAATATCCAGTTGGCTTAACGATTGCGACTCGTCAGTCTCGAGATGCCTGGCGAGCAGTGTTGCCAGCGGAATGCGCTCGCGCACAGCGGCCAGCGCCCAGATCCCCATCTCGAGTGCGGCAATGGCCATGCTGTGACCACGAATGCCGGCACTCAGACTGGAGTAGGCATCCTCCGCACCGGTCAGCTGCAGGCCTCGAAGCCTGAGCGCAAGCCATTCCGTTATGGCAAGCCAGCAGGTGTCCACCGTGTCGGCAGTATAGGTCGGCAGCGATTGCGCAACGCACTCGCTCCACGCCGAGTGGCCATCCCGGTCGGTGAGTTCGAGCAGGAGTACACGACGCTCGTCCACGTTGCCACCGGCGGACCTGAATGGCTCAACGAGCGGCAGCCGGATTTCGCGCAGTGTTATGCTCTCTATGGCGATCATTTAGCGAATTGCCGGGTGCCGGAACGTTCGTTCACCGCCCGACGAGTGGGCGGCTCCGTCCTGTCGCCCGATAATATGTTCAATCTTTCCGGCTCGTGCGCACGATTGGCAACCGTGCCAGGGCCCTGTAGCCCCTACTCACCGCTTGCGAGGTAGTTGCCGATGACTGATTACAGGCGTGCCGAGGACGAATCGAATGGTGGCAGGCAGCTTCCGGACATGACTACCGGGCTTGCCCACGCGCTGGGTATCGAGGTCGTTGAACTGCAGCGCGACAGAGTGGTGGCCACCATGCCGGTGGACGAGCGTACGCGACAGCCATTCGGGCTGCTGCACGGCGGTGCATCGGTGGCATTGGCCGAGACGGTGGCGTCGCTCGGGGCCTACCTCAACGCGGGTGAAGGGCAGCAGGGCGTTGGGCTGGAGATAAACGCGAACCACATCCGGGCGGTTACCTCTGGCGTGGTGAGAGCCACGGGAACGCCGCTGCATCTCGGTCGGACAACGCAGGTGTGGTCCATCGATATACGGGATGAACGCGACCGGCTGATCTGCGTATCCCGTTGCACGCTAACGCTGGTAAAAGGGGGAATTTGAATGATGCACAGGCTGTGCCCATCGCCCGTATAACGACGGCAATCAGGGTTGGATAACGCGAGTTTCACGAGCTTGGTCCCCCTTGGTGACCTAACTAACGCAATGATGCCCTTTCGCATTGCGCTCAACGCCAGGGTCCGGTATTATCGGCCCGCGAGACTTATTGCCACGCGCCGCCGTGAAGTTCAATGAGGGATCTCTGGATCCGTGGGGCGAGGTTGCGGACGGGCCAGGGGCTGTTGAACAATCCCGTTGATCGACGGCGCTCCACACCCTTGTTCGGAGGGTATTATGCGGCTGTTGCTCCTGAGGGCCATGGGATTGCTCCTGGCTCCAGCGGTACTCACGTTTACCTCGCCTGACGAGCTCCAGGCTCAGGTTACCGGCACCATAAGTGGCCGCGTAATCGAGGCCGGCTCGCAACGACCCGTAACCAGCGTTCAGGTCGTGGTCGATGGGAGCACTCTCGGCGCCATCACCAACGCCGCCGGAGACTACTCCATCGCAAACGTACCCGCTGGGGAACACACCATACTTGCCCGACGAATCGGCTACCGTGCCGAGGAACGGAGCGTGACGGTGACAGGCGGTTCGGTTACCCGGGCAGACTTCACTATCTCTCAATCGGCCTCACAACTCTCGCAGGTAGTGGTAACCGGTACGGCCGGCGCCGTCGAGAGGCGAACCGTCGGCAACTCCATCACCCAGATCGACGTGGCGGAGCTGACCGAGAACAACTCCATCATGACGGTCTCGGAGATACTCCAGGCGAAGAGTCCGGGAGTGACGATCCTTCCCGGTTCCGGCGCGTCAGGCACGGCGGGCGAGATCCGTATTCGTGGAGCGAGCTCGCTGAGTGGCTACCAGCCGGTCGTGTTCATCGATGGCGTCCGGTACAACATCTCGGACCTGGGCGGCTTCTCGGCGACGGGCGGTGGTACGCTGGGACTGGCTCAGTCATCCCAGGTTACGTCTGCCCTCAACTGGCTGAACCCGAACGACATCGAATCGATCGAGATCATCAAGGGACCCGCGGCCTCCACGCTGTATGGGGCCGAGGCTGCCAATGGAGTCATCCAGATCATTACCAAGAAGGGGACCCGTGGGCAGCAGGGGCTTCAATGGACGGTCAGTGCCGAGCGTGGCCAGAACGAGTGGCACCTGGATACGCCTACGAACTTCACCACCTGCGACGCGGTGAAGAAGGCGGAGACGATTTCCGCGATCGACCTGTCGCCGCGCTGGCCCGGATGCCAGGGTGTGCCTGACAACACGATCATCACGGGGAACCCCATGATGGAAGATCCGCGTGCGCTCCGCACCGGTGATCTGTCCAGGTTGTCCATGTCGGTGCGCGGCGGCGGTGACCGGTACTCGCTGTACCTGTCCGGCGACCGCGATATCGATCAGGGGGTGTTCTTCAACAACGACGTGAACCGCACGTCCGTCCGGACCAACTTCTTCTTCCAGGCGAACGACAAGTCGGACTTCGCGGTGAACGTGAACTGGCAGGATGGCCGCATTCGCCTGCCTATCCAGGACGAGTCGGCCAACGGACTTCTGCTGAGTGCAACGCGCGGACGGCCCGGCCGTCTAACGCCGCTGGGCGAGGAGAACATGGGCTGGGCCGCGATCGCACCGGATGTTGCGAACCTGTACCGCAACTTCACCG
>DATGOL010000098.1:0-3247 GCA_035306065.1 Gemmatimonadales bacterium
GCCTGCGCAGAAGCCGCTGGGCCTGGATGGCCTGTCCTCCCAGGTATGCCAGGGAAGGTCCAACGAGGAGAACGCGGACGGGCTTGTCCGATGTCACAGCTCGAGCGCTTCCAGCAGCAACTGCATCTGTAACTCACTGCGCCATGCATTGAGCACAGCCATATCACCGACTTCCGCCTGCCTGTCGGCAATTCGTGACGCCAGCAACCGCTCGAGCTGCTCGGCATTGACGGCTGGATCCGAGTGCTTCATTACCAGGTGTCCGCCCGCCTGCTCGAGCATGCGCGTTGTTTCACCTTCCGCGTCTGCGTACGCGATCACCGGAACTCGCATGCCAAGATAGTCGTACAGTTTGTTGGGGATCTGTATCGGCTGTTCCTGCGCGAGCAGCAGGAGAATGTCTGCTTCAGAGATGCGTCGTGTTGCCTCAACGTGAGGCACTCGGTCGGTGAACGTCACATGGTTGGAGATCCCGAGGCGCTGTACATATTCCTCGATGGAATCTTCATGGAAGAACCGGCATTCACCCAGGAAGTCCAGTCGAACTTCCTGCGGCGTCCATTTGCGCTTGCGCAGCACGAGCGCCAGCGACTCCAGAAAGCTCCGCGGGTCGCGCGACAGGTAGAGTGAGCCGGCGTATAATATGGAAAGTGGACCCGTCCGCTCTGGTTGCGGTGAATCCAGAAGCTGCGACGGAATTCCGTTGAGGATCACGTGGGGCTCGGACCCGGGAGAGCTGCTCCTGATCAGTTCGGCGGCGCCCTCGCTCACCGCTACAATACTGTCCGCTGCTCCCAGGCAACGACGCTCCAGCATGTCGTCGATCTTCCTCGTGATTCCGAAGCTCCGTGCTACGCGTTGGGCATGAGAGTGATTCCAGGGGTCCCGAAACTCCAGTATGAGCCGTGCACCTAGTCGTGAGGCAATCCGCTGCGCGGCAATGTGCCCGGAAAATGGTGGCGCCGTGGAGTACACAATATCGAAGTCCCCCGGCTTCCACTGGCGTGCCGCGGCTGCAGCAGGTCGAATGAAGTGCTGCTCTGAATCCGGTAGTGCCAGCACGGCGAGCACAAACTCGCGAATCCCGCCTCGTGAGGCTTCACTTGCAATTGTCGTGGACTCTGAGCCAGCCCTGGACTCGGAATTACGCGGACTTGAGAGGTGGAACCGGCGCATGAGTCGCAGCAGGCGAGCCGCATGGCGCTCACCCACCTCCACTGTGACCACCTCTTTCGCCGCGGCGCTCGAGCGCCGAGCCCTTCCGGCGTCGCTCGGCAGATGAACGGTGAGCGCGGTAACCTCGTGTCCCGCCTCAGTGAACGTTCGGGCGAGCCGTTCGGCACGGATGGCTCCCACCTCTCCGTGCGGTGGAAACGGGACGGTGACCAGCAGTATGCGCTTGCCGGTGCCGGCGACTGCCGGTTGCGTGAAACTCGACCCAGAAGCGCCTACGAGCGTCTCAGGCACGTGCCCGTCCCAGGCGACGCGAAATTAACGTCATCACAAGAGTACGTTCGCTCGAAGTCAGTACGAAACGACCAATCAGCAGAAGCCCCACCCCACCTGCAACTGCGGCCTCGCTCATAAAGACTTGCCAGGACGTCGGGGGTACAGCCTGAGTTAGCCCGAATGAGATTGCAGAAACTGCCACTCCGAGTGCCAGCGGGCGTCCGAGTCCCTCTGAGATGTACTCCCTGAACGTGAAGCCGAACTCCCTCAGTATGTAAGGGGGCAGGAAGAAGAAGTTGCTTATCAGCACCGGGAAAAATGTACCGAGAGCCACACCCGGCATGCCGAGAACATGGACGAGGCTCAGGCTGAGCGCCGCATTTGCGCTGGCCTCGGCCACCTGCAGCTTGGTGAGGAATGCAACCTTGTGTGCGCCAAACAGTAGCTGCCAGCTGATGCTCTGAACAAATCGCGGAAGTTTCCCTAGAATGAGAATCCCCAGAATCACATCGCTTCGCATTTTCCAGTCACCCGTAACATACTCGGGGCCAAGCCAGAGACTGATGAAGGCACTTCCGAATGCCAGCAGATAAACCGTGAGCGGAATTGCCACCGTGGCGGAGTGCCGTACTCCGTCCAGGTACAGTCGTCGTAAGCGTTCGTGATCGCCGGAGGAGTGCAGATGCGCGAAGTGCATCGTGAACGCACGTGTGATGTTCGACACTGCGCCGCTGGCATACGCCACGAGCATCTGGCCAATCGTGTAGAATGTTACATGCCTCACGCCCAGCACCGCACCGACCACGAGCAGGTCCATCCGGTTGATCACCATCAGGCAGATATTGATGACGAAGTTGCCGCCACCATAGCCGGCGATTCGTCGCAGACTGGCTTTGCTCCAGCTGGACGCCCGCACGCGCAGGTCCGGGATGAGCCTTCGCGTTGCACGAAACGTCACGGCCCACACCACCGTCTTCCCAACGAGTTGCGTAAGCGCCAGGGCCACAAGCCCACCGCCCATATACAGGACAATGGCAATGGCAATGCTCGTGACCACACGCATCACCGTCTCGGTGAGCGTTACTATGTAGCCACGCCGACACCCGTTTACCGTGGCGTTCCAGACATCGAACGGAAGCGTGATGGCAATGGTCATGACCAGCACCAGCATCGCGTTCCGCGCCTCGCGCTCGAACTCCGGCGGTATGCTGAACAGAGCCGGCAGGTAGAACGCGAGAACTCCTCCGATCGCCGCGACCACTACCCCGATCCCGAGGAGCGTGAAGAACGCTGTGGACACCACTGACGAAAGCTCGTCACTGCGTCCCTTCGCTCCGAGCGATGCCACGAAATAACCGACCGCGCCACGCGTTCCAAAGTCGAGGAGCGCGTAATAGCCCGTCATCTGCGCAACCAGCGTCCACGTGCCGTAGCGCGCGTCGCCGAGTGTTCCAATGAGATACGGGGACAGGAAGAACGTGGATACAACCGAAACGACGAAGAGCAGCGTGCTCGACATCGCCGTCCACGATACCGGCGGATCGTTCGAGCCAGCCGACTTTGCAGCAGCAGGAGTTCCGCCAGGCGGCGCACCAGGTGCGCTGACCGGTTCATTATTCCGTGCTACTTCAGCAGCAGGAGCGACTGACATCAGGGCATCCGCTCCATGAACGCGACTCGTGCATGGCTCATTGCCTGAATCTCTGTGGTGGCATCAGTAACAGCATTCCCGTGCAGCGCTCGCCCCGCCGAACGTCGGTCGGCAGCTGACTGGTGAGCGCACGCAAGCGTTTCCAGT
>DATGOL010000099.1:0-6069 GCA_035306065.1 Gemmatimonadales bacterium
TGCCGATGCAGGTGAAACGGGCGGAGGAGTTCCGGTAGCAGCGCCTGTGCAAACACCGGAATGGAATAGAATAGCTAAATCCCACCGGCGAGAATTGCACGGCAACCCGCGAGAGGGCGGCACGACAGCAGGCGGAGCCTGTAGGATCGGCACGGAGATGGTTAACCGGATCGAATGACGTTATCGGGCTCCCGCCGTGCCAGGCGTCAACTGCGGCGCTGACATCCCGCGCATAACCCACCTGTCATCCCGCGCCAGCGAAGGGAGTGCGCAGATCCATTCACACTAGACCAGCGAGCCCCTAAAACCGCACCCGTACCCCCCGCACATCACCACCCGCCCTCCGCGTCCGCTGCATCAGCCGCTCATCGAACGCCGACTGCAAAAACGACGGCAGCTGACGCAACTGCTCCGGCGTCAACACCGCACGCGCCCTCCGCGTCACCGACAGCAGGCTCGCCGTCGCCTGCTCCTGCGCCGCCTTCACTCCGCGGGACACCTCACGAGAGTCATACTTGTCGCCGAGGGACGCCAGGTGCTCGGATAGCGGGTTGAAGATCGCATCCAGGGTGGCAAGATGGTTTGCCTGCATCACCGTGAGCGAGTCGAGCTGCTCATCCGTCAGGCGCAGGGAATCCACCAGTCCGCGCCGAAGCAGCATCTGCACCGGGCCGGACATGCTTCGCGTGAACTGCTGCTTCCACTGCGCGGCCGTGAGCTTGCTGCCCTCACGAGTGCGGCCAATGCTCAGCTGCCTGTCGAGGGTCTGCTGCTCGGGGGTTGGCCCGAAGCTGGAACGCACCATCAGCGACACCTGGAAGGGTGCACGTCCCACTGTTCTCGATGGACGGGTATCTCCAAAGCGCTGGTTCACATCATATATGAAGCGCTGGTTCACGGGATCGAAGCCGCGAACGTACAGGAGTGTCTGGTCACCCACGTTGTTCTGGCCCCATCCGCGCAGGCCGTTGCGGCCGTGGAGAAGCTCGTCCAGCACGGGAAGGGGATTCGCCAGCGAAAGCGACACGGACGTCCTAGCGGGCAGTCCGAAGCTGCCGGGAACTATGGCAACGCCCATCCCCATCGTGACAGTCCACGGACCGGAGCAGCTGTTGCGCCCCGCGAGGGTGCCCAGCTGGCTCGTGAGGCAGGAGCTCACGCGACCGGTGGAGTTGTCTATCAGGGTCTGCATCGCATTGGCCAGCGACATGTCTACAACCTGCAGCTGCGGGTCGCCGGGGTTCGGGATGAACGCACGATCGTTCGCCATTCCGTCGCCGTTTACGTCGCCTGCCACACGCGGCGTGTAGCGTCGCCCGCTCGACACGCGGCTGTTGATGGAAAGGTTCACCTTTCCACGAATGTTGTAGCTGCCGTTCAGGTTGAACTGGTGGCGCGACTGGCCGGACGTACCCCACTCCCGAAGCCGCGGATCACCGGCGGTGCTACCGCCGAAGCCGCGCTGGAAGTCTTCCGACCACGACAGGGAATATCCGGCAGACCAGTTGAAGTCGGATTGCAGGCTGCCCTGCGGCGAAAGGTTGAAGGACAGTCGGGTGGTGCGGCTCTTGAGGTCCGAACGCTGCGCGTTCACCTGGGTGTAGTCTTCGTGCAGGCGGCTCTCGAGCAGCGACACGCCACCGGTAGCCGGAACTATGCCTGACGGCGACACATACACGGGCCTGCCGCCCTCTCCCTCCAGGCGGAACTGCTCCGCGCCCGCGAAGTTCACGTCGAACGTTCCGGGCTGGTTGAGGTTGAGGGAGTGCAGGAGCTCCACCCGCGCACGGAAGCGCTGCGTCATGCGCCCCGACCAGGCTATGTTCGCGCGCCAGCTGAGCTGGCTCTGATACGCGGGGTCGAACACGAACACCCGGGGCTGCTGCTCACGGAACTCCGCACCGCTGCCGTCTGCACACGACGCAGGCAGGTTGCCCAGGTCTGCCGCGTACTGGTCCCACTCCGGTGACGGGGCTGCAGGGCCGAGGCAGTTGAGGAATTGCGACGCGTCAGGCAGGCCGGTGTTCTCCACGGCCTGCGACAGTAGCGACGACGAGTAGCTGTTCCGGAACTGGCCAATGCCGCCGGATATGGTGCCGCGCGTGCCTTCGTTGAACGGACCGGACAGGCGATTGCCGGAACCGTAGCTCCAGTTGAAGCCAACGCGCGGACTCACCGCAAGCGAGGCCGGCACGCGATCCGTGCGCAGTCCGAACAGCTGCTCCACCTCGGGATTGAAGCGCGGCGTGGTACCGAACCTGGCCGCCTCCACGCGCACGCCGTACTGCACGCGCAGGTTGCGGTTGGTGCGGCTGGGCCGCCACTCGTCGCCCAGCGAGACGGCAAGGTTCAGCGCGTCGCCATCGCGAACGCGCGGCGTGAGGCTCCTGGAATAGGACGCCGGCAGACCGGCCTCCAGGTCGTTCAGCGAGTTGTAGGTGAAGCTTCCCAGCTGCCCACTGGACTCGTCTCTCGTGTAGCTGTCGAAACGCAACTCGGCAGACAGCTTCAGTCGGTGCCGGCTGTCCATGGAAAACCAGCTGGTGGTGTTCGCCAGCTGCACACCCTTGCTGCTCGACTCGCGAGGCAGCGACCCGTTGCCACCGAACCCGATGGTGGAAATGCCCGTGGTGCCGTCCGGAAGGTCAGACGTTATGCGAACGGATCCCGACGGCAGCGTTGCGTACGGCTCACTCTCCTCCATTCGCGTGCTGACGCTCAGGTTCGTCTCGTTGAGGAAGCTCTTGAAGTAGGTGGACATGTCTGCCTGCAGCGAGCCGCCGATCCTGTTGGACCTCGTGCCGCGCGCCGGCAGGGAGAATGAGCCGATGCCGCCACCGCCCGTCCTGCTCCAGTCGGCGTTCGCCGTGAAGCCCAGGGTGCGCTGTCCGGACGGCGCGAGGTCAACGCGCGCCATGAGCGTGCCGCGATCGGTGTGCTGGCTACCCGGAACGCCTCCCGCAGACGCAGGAACGCCGAGTGGGTCGAGCAGCGACAGGAACCGGTTCAGGGAATCGCGGGCGAGCCCCATCCTGAGGAGCGCGGTGTCGTCCGAGTTGAGCAGGGACTGGATGTCGTTGGCCCTGCGTCCGATCTGCGCCGACACGTTGTAGAACGCCTTGTCGCGAACGAGTGGGCCGGAGAAGCCGCCGCCGAGCTGGTAGTTGCTGAACTCCTGCCCTCCGCGGGCCGCGGAGGGGTCTGTCCACTGCATCGTGGGGTGGTCCAGCGAGAACGAGAACGAACGCCGCACGAAGTTGGTGGCCGGCGAGGCCCTCAGCGAAAGCTGTCCGCCGCTGAAGCCGCCGCGGGAGACGTCGAACGTGGTGGTGGAGAACGTGGTGGTGACGGCGGCGTCGCGCGGAACATTGGAGCCGTCGAACTCCATGCCGTTCATGGTCACGCTGTTCTGGTCGGTGCCGAGTCCGAGCACGGAGAAGCCGGTGGATCCGTCTTCGCCGGGAACGAGGGTGACTCCGGCGACGGTTGCTGCAATGGCGGCGAGGTCACCGAGTTCGCCCGGTGTGAGCAGCGCCTGTTCGTTCGTTATGCGCGTCTCGGACCCGCCCACGTCGGGCAGGCCGAGCGCCTCACGGCGCACCCGTTCGCGTTCGGCCTGGATGCGAACTTCCTCGAGCATGGCGGCAACGCCAACCATCTCGATGTTCACGAGCAGCACAGGGTCGTCTTCGATGCGCTGCACGCGCGTCTCGTAGGGTGCCATGCCGAGTGCGAGGACGCGCACGAAGTAGTCTCCGCCGCCGTTGGCGAAGAGGATGGTGAAGCGTCCGCCGCTGTCCGTGCGTCCGGTGCGCGTGGTTTGGGCGGCCAGCGAGATCACCGAAACCTGGGCTTCGGCAATCGGTTGTCCGCCGGGCCCGACCACGGTGCCGCGAATGATGTCAGGGTCCTGGGCGAGTGCAGTTGTCGGTGCGGCAATGGCAAGGACGAATGCGAGTAGTGCGGCCAGGATCATGACTGACGGTTGGTGAATGGCGGTGTGTGGGCGCGGAATCGCGACCGGTGTCGTTCCTGCACGGGATCATGACCTCTGTCGTCCCGTACGAGCGAAGCGAGTGGCGGGATCTGCCAGAGAGGTAGAGTGGCTGATGGCCGGAAACGTTAAGCCAGGAGCCACTCCGTCGCGGACATCCACCGCAACTCCCGCGGCAGCTCCCGGAGCGGCGGCTCCGCATCCTGCGTTATGAGCACCGCCTCGGCATCGGAATGCTCTTCACGAGCCACTGCAAGTGCGCGCACCTCGCGCTCCCACGTGGTATCTGCCGTGGTGTCCATGCAAACCTGCACGAGTAACGAGGGGTCGCCAGGTCGAGTTGCGAGAAAGTCCACTTCCCACTCGCTGCCCGCTCGCACCCACGACACCGAGTATTCACGCCGCTCCAACTCGAGCAACACTGCCGTCTCCAGCGCACGGCCCCTGTTCTCCCGGCCCGGTCGCTCGTAAAGCGCGATGAGTCCTGGATCAATCGGATACACCTTGCGCGGGTTCACCATACGCTGCCGCTCCGATGCACTGTGCATTTCCAGCACCCTGACCAGAAAAGCATCCTGCAGGTGATCCAGGTACTCGTGCAGCGTGTCCTTCGCTACACGAACTCCCTGCGAGCGGAGTGAATCGTAGAACTTGTTCACGGTGAAGCTGCCACCCGGCGCAGCCAGCAGGTGCCGCTGCAATGAACGCAGGGCCGTCACGTTGGACACCCTGTGTCGCTCGATCACATCACGAAGGACCATTGCGTCCACGTATCCTTCCAGCAGCCTCACGCGATCGCGCAGCCCAACCTGCTGTGCTTCCGGGAAGCCTCCTGTCCGCAGGTACTCATGGAGCTTCGAGTGGAGCGCCGCCCGCTCTGCGCGTGCGATACTCGACCATGGAAGTGTGGGCTCGCTTCCAGCGTGTCGCAGCGCCTCACGAAATCCGAACGGATGTACGAGAACCTCGAGCAGTCGGCCTCGGGAGGCCGTAGCCACCTCGCGACTTAGAAGCTTGGCCGAGGAACCTGACACGAAGAGCTCTACGTCGCGATCGTTGGCGAGCCTGTGCACGAGCGACTCCCACCCCGGGACAAGTTGTACCTCATCCAGGTATACGGTGAGGAGGCCATCCTGCCGAATAGCAGGAAACGTTCGTTCGTGCTCCGCAATCATCCAGCCCAGGTCCGCGGCAGTCAGTCCGACCAGGCGTTCGTCTTCCAGCCCGATCAACAGCTGTGATTCGGGCGGACGCCCTTCCGCTATCCTCTCGGCCCGCTGCTGGTGAAGGAGCGATGTCTTTCCCCCGCGACGAACGCCGATGACAGCCAGAGGCTTTCCGGCGATCGCGGGCAGCCGGATATCCCGCCGGGTGAGCGGAAGAAGAGGGCTTGCCAGAGACTCGGCGAGCTTTGCGCGGAGAACGTCGCGTGAGATGAGGTCGGCCACAGATGCGTCATTTATCCTTATGGAAAGGATAATATATTGACTAGCTATCCGTATAGCAAGGATAATAATGGTGGAAATGTCCTTACTGGAAGGACAAAAACATCACCGTCCTTCCCCCCACTCCAGCACCTCCACCCGCACCGGCGTCCAGCCCGCGCGAATGAACCCCAGCGCGTCTGCAGCCCTCCGCGAAAGGTCTATGATCCGGTTGCGAGCCTTCGCCCGCTCGCCGAACGGCCCGCGATCGGTGATGCGCACGGTAACACTGCGGTCGTTTCGCAGGTTCGTCACGCGAACCACGGTGCCGAAGGGGAACTCGCGGTGCGCCGCCGTCATCTGGTTCTGGCGGAAGATTGTGCCGCTGGCGGTCCTGCGGCCGTCGAAGTAATCGGCGTAGAAGGTGGCTTCGCCCTCCACCTCGTGGAGCACGAGCGGGTTGCTTTCGGTTGCCAGGTCCATGGCAGCGGTGTGGTCCGGCGGGTCCGGACGGTCCAGCTCCACGGCAGGCCGGTTCGCGGGCGAGGCCGCCGCAGGCGACTCGGCCGACACGGGCACCGTCTCCACGGGGCGCGCTCCGCCGGACGCACACGCGGTGAGGGCGAGCAGGGACAGCGCGAAAAGCGCGAG
>DATGOL010000100.1:0-3220 GCA_035306065.1 Gemmatimonadales bacterium
CGCGCCTTCAGGGCACGCTGCGCCTGGTCCATGTCCTTCACGGCGAAGTAGATGATCGAACTGCAATCGGCATCGTCGGGGCCCTGTGCCTCGGGGCCCGAGAGCATCAGACGCACGCCGTCGGCGTCGAAGAACGCGAGCGCCGGCGGAGCCTCGAACAGCAGACGCATACCGAGCGAGTCGCGGTAGAACGCTACCGCCCGGGCGATGTCCTTCACGGGAAGCGCGACCTGGGCAATGCGCCCCAGGCCGAAGATGGTGGGCTCGGTCATTCGAATCTCCGGCGATGGTCAACCAGGCGCATGTCGAACCCGCAGGGCTATCGCTGGCCCGCGGGATCAGGAGGTGCTCGAGTATTCTGTCAGTATCGCCGGCGGTTCGCTAATCCCAGTCGTGCGACTTCTGCCAGATTCGGCGGTTGTCCAGCATCCAGATGCGGTCTGAAATGCCGGAGCCATCCGTGAACAGGGACTCGTCTGTCATGGAATCCATGAATGCGCTGGCCTTCGCACTGCTCTCGTCTGCCCAGTGCACGATCTCGGCTTCGATGGTCATGGGCCTCACGGGGCTTCCGAACTCGAGCGAGCCGTGATGGGAGAGTATCAGGTGCTGAAGCTCCATCAGCTGCTCGGCGCTGCACAGCGGTTCGGCCAGTGCGGAATGTCTGCGTTCGAGCATCTGCATGCCGAGTACTATGTGGCCGATCAGGTGGCCTGCCGTGGTGGTGTCGAAGCCGGTGGCGCTCACGCTGTATGCCTCCACCTTGCCGATGTCGTGCAGCATGGCGCCGGCAATCACCAGGTCAGGATTGGGCGGCTGGCCGCCTGACGGGGCCATCACCTTCGCGATGCCGCAGGCAATGCGCGTAACCTCGGCTACGTGCTGGAGCAGGCCGCCGACCTTTGCATGGTGCCCGCGAGTGGATCCGGGTGCCCGCTCGAACTGTTCGCGAAAGCTGTCGTCGTCAAAGAAGAGACCAACGGCTCCGCGAATGCAGCGCGATGAAATCTCGTCGCGCAGTCTATCGAGCCTGCCCCAGATGACCTCGGTTCGTTCGTCAATGGACGGAAGAAAATCGTCAAGCTTCACGAGGGACATGTTAATCACGCGGACAGGTGCGGTGAGCGTGATCTGCGTCACGCTACCCTTGTACCGCGTGATGTCACCGATCACCTGCACGATCCTGCCACGCTCCGCTCCGTCAACCCAGCTCAGTGACTCGGACCAGACCGGCGCCGTTTTCATCTCGCCCCTGGCGTTGCCGAGTGTGAGAACCACGAAAGGCTTTCCGTCCCTGGTGTTCCGGGTTTCGCGGCTTACCACGCGGAGCTCATGCTGCACGCGGTCGCCTTCGGAAAGACTATTCAGGTTGATGGGCGTCGCGATTGGAGCCATGCAGTTGACTGTTTCGGGAGAGTGCCGGCGTGACGGTGAGGACGCGCGCGCCTGAGTCAGCTCCCGCGTGGATATATCGACTCGTCCAGCGGGGTTGCCTCGTCAACGAGCATTATGGGAATGCCATCGCGTACCGGGTACACCAGCCTCGATTCGCGGCACACCAGCACTTCGGGCGGGCCGGCGTGATATTCCAGCGGCGCCTTGCTCTGGGGACAGACAAGGATTTCCAGAAGCTGCGGTGGGATGGGCAAGGTGGTTTCCCGCGAGTGGAACTGGGCAGAAAGGCAGTTGCCGGGCACAGATCCGGCGCATGCGACATACTAATGCCTTGTGCTGACAACGGCGACCTGCGGTTGTGGTCGCCGGTTACGGTATCGGGCAACACTGACATTCAACCACGCCAACCAGGCCATGGCAGAGGAAACGATTTTCAGCAGGATAATCCGTCGTGAGATTCCGTCGGACATACTGTACCAGGACGAACTGGTAACCGCATTTCGCGATATCAATCCGCGCATGCCGGTGCACATCCTGATCGTTCCGAATCACCTGATTCCCACTGCGGCGGACGTTTCCGAATCCGACGAAGCGGCGCTGGGGCGACTGTTCACGGTTGCGGCGAAGCTGGCGAAGCAGGAAGGGATTGCGGAGGATGGCTTTCGTTTAGTGGTGAATGCGAACCAGCATGGCGGGCAGGAGGTGTATCACCTGCACATGCACCTGCTGGGCGGGCAGCGTATGGGGAAAATGGGGTAGAAACGGCAACGCGCCTGACACGGTATGAGCTTGTGTCAGGCGCGGGTCAGCCGGTGTTTGCAGGCGGCCGCCGGGAAAGGTTCGGTGCGCGCGAGGCGCGCTTACCCCACGTAGGCGATATCCCCTTCGTCGTCTATGCCCAGGAGCTGTTCCAGGCCGCACACGCCGCATATCAGCGTGGCCTCCCAGCGAACACCAAGCTCCCGGCGGTGCGTTTCCGAAACGGCGCGAACAGCCACCTTGCGGTACGAATACTCCTTGCAGCGCACGCAAGCGTGGCTTCGGGCAATGAGTTCGGCGCGGGACCTGGTGAGTTCTGGCTTCGACGGCACGGCTGCGATTGTGTGACTCGTGAGGTAGGGACCGAGGGTGGTGCACGACGGCCGACCTGCCTCCGAAGAGGCAGGCAGACAGTGTGCTCGAATTCCGTCAGGCGTCGTTGCTGCTGTCGGAACCCGTGTCGCTTGCCTGGTTCCTGCGTGCCGGAAGACGCAGCTGCTCGGCTGCGGTGTCGCCCGTGGCTGCATCACCCCTGCCACCTGCGCCAAGCATTTCGCGCAGTCCGCCGAGGGCACCCATTACGCCGGTAGCCTCCGCGGGAAGGAAGATCGTGGAGCCCTTGCCCTGCGTAAGCTGCGGCAGCGCCTCCAGGTATTTCATTCCCAGAAGGTATGTTGCCGCCTGACCTTCGGGCAGGGCGGCTGCAACGCGCTTCACCGCCTCGGCCTCTGCCTCGGCCAGCACCAGGCGTGCTTCGGCCTGGCCCTGTGCGCGCAGGATGGCTGCCTCACGCTGGCCTTCGGCCGTGCGCACCTGCGATTCCTTGAAGCCTTCGGACTCGAGGATTGCAGAGCGCTTGTTGGCCTCAGCCGTTGTAACCGTCGCACGACGTTCACGCTCGGCGCGCATGACGAGTTCCATGGAGGCCTGGATGTCTGCGGGCGGCTCGATGGACTGCAACTCGACGCGGGTGACGTCCACACCCCAGCCGATGGACGCCTCCTCGATCACCTCGCGCATCCGCTGGTTGATCACGTCGCGGCTGGCGAGCGTCTGGTCCAGCTCC
>DATGOL010000101.1:0-10675 GCA_035306065.1 Gemmatimonadales bacterium
AGTTACTGGTTTCCATTGGAGCGTAACCGGCATTCTGATAGCACGCGAGAGCGGCCTCCGCACCATTCGCCTCCTTGTAACAACGCTGTTATTTCAGCGTCGTCGCTCGTTGGACAAGGCACGTATTCGCTCTCGTGATGCTCCCCGAACATCACTTGCGCTCCACTAGTTGAAACGCCCGCGCAGGATCGACCGGATGTCCACCACCGGCGCGGGTGCCTCGTCGTCAGGCACTGCATCGTCTTCACCCTCGGACTCCACCACTATCCGCTGCATCGTGTCCCTCACGCCGCGGTCGAGGAAGCGGGAGAGCTGGTCAATCGAGTAGTCCGCTCCGCGACGGGTCTGGTAGACATGCAGCGGATACACAACGTGCAGGTGGTGGCGAGCACGCGTGAGCGCCACGTACATCAGGCGGCGTTCCTCGTCCAGCTCTTCGGGCTTACCCGACGCACGCGCCATGGGGAACCAGCCATCCACCGCCCAGATGAGGAAGACGGCATCCCATTCGCGCCCCTTGGCGCTGTGCGTGGTGCTCAGGACCAGCGAGTCGTCCTCGCCGCCATCGGAGCTCTCAGCCAGGTCCTGAGTGCTCTGCGGCGGCTCCAGCGCGATAGCCGCCAGGAACGCCGCGCGATCCGGGTAGCCTCCGGCAATCGCCTGCAGCTGCTCCAGGTCTGCAAGCCGCGGATCGGCGTTGTCGAAGCGTTCGCGCAGTATGGGATCGTAAACCTGCCTCACGCGGGCAATGTCCGCGGCTACCGAACCTTCACCGCCTGACGGCCGAGCCTGTATCGTGTTGAACAGCTCGAGAAGCTCCCTGAAAGCCTCCCGGGCACGAGGCGGCGGGCGCCAGTTCGAAAGCGCCCCCAGTTCCCACCCGCCGGCAGCGAGTTCGTTCACGGCCGAGCGAGCGGTCACGTCTCCCACTCCGGGAAGCAGAAGAAGCAGCCGGAACCAGCTCACCTCATCGCGCGGGTTCTCAAGCACTCGCACGAATGCAAGCACGTCCTTCACGTGCGCAGCCTCGAGAAACTTGAGGCCACCCCACTTCTCGAACGGAATGCGGCGGTTGGTCAGCTCGATCTCGAGGTCTGCAGACATGTAGCCCGCGCGAAAGAGCACCGCAATCTCGCTCAGCGGAATGCCGCTCGACTCGTGCAGCTCGAGAATGCGATCCACCACGAATGCAGTCTGGCGCTGCTCATCCTGCGCGGTAACGAGCCACGGGCGCTCCCCGTCCGTTCGCGTGGTCCAGAGTGCCTTCGTGTAGCGCTCGGGTGCGCGACTGATGAGGGTGTTGCCGGTGTCCAGAATCTGCTGGCTGGAACGGTAGTTCTGCTCGAGAGTGACGATGCGCGTTCCGGGAAACTGCTTTGGGAAATCGAGGATGTTGCGCACCTCCGCACCGCGGAAGCTGTAGATGCTCTGTGCGTCGTCGCCCACCACGGTAACGTTGCTGTGCTTCCGGCACATTCCGCGAAGGATGCGAGCCTGCAGAACGTTGGTGTCCTGGTATTCGTCAACGAGGATATGGTCGTACAGCGAAGCGATGCGCTCCGCGAGCGCCGGCACCGCGTCGAGCATGGTGGCCCAGTACAGCAGCAGGTCGTCGTAGTCCACCAGGTTGCGGGATGCCTTGCGCTCCACGTAGTCGGCGAAGATTCTGGTAAAGGATTCCGCGTGTTCCGAGAAGACAGGAAGCTCCTCGTCCAGAATGTCGTTCACCGAGCGTTCGGTGTTCACGTGGCGTGAGTACACGCGCTGGAGCGTCTCTTTCCTCGGGAACTTTTTCTTCTTCTCGGCGAATCCAAGCTCCGTGCGTGAGAGACCCATCAGGTCTTCGGAGTCGCCCTGGTCCAGAATGGTGAAGTCTGATGGCAGGCCGGCCTGCGCCCCGAACCGTCGCAGCAGTGAGTGCGCGGTAGCGTGAAAGGTTCCGCCTCGAACGCGTCGCCCTGCCGGGCCTGCGAGGCGTTCCACACGCGCCAGCATCTCCTGGGCGGCGCGACGCGTGAAGGTGAGCAGCAGAATGCGCTCCGGCGGAACCCCCTGCTGCAGCAGATGCCACACGCGCACGACGAGCGTGCGCGTTTTGCCGGTGCCGGCACCCGCAACGATGAGCAGGGGGCCGTCTCCATGAGTGGCGGCGGCGCGCTGCTCCTCGTTCAACTCCGCTGCAGGATCGGAGCTGTCAGGCGTTATCTCCGTACGTGGTCGGAGCCGGTGGATGCGCGGATCGTCGCTCATCTGGAGCGCAGAAGTAGGAAGCCGGAGGGGCGGTACCTGACCGGCAACGTGAGAGTCGGCAACAGATATCCAGGCACAGACGGATAGTACATCGTCGTCAGACGGTTGGCACAATCGCGTGAGACGGGTGGTGCATGCCCATCAGGCCGGAACCGCCGCCTCCGCAGCCATGTTGGCAAGGCCCTCGACCGAAACCGTTTTCGTCTGCAGTTCGAACACCGAGGAGAAAGCGGCGCGCACCGAATTGGCAAAGGTGGCCATGTCGGGTGCATCAGCTCCCAGTTCGTCGGTGAGCGAGGTCATGCGCACATCGGCAATGCCGCAGGGCACGATCAGGTTGAAGTAGCTCAGGTCTGTGGAGACGTTGAGCGCGAAGCCGTGCCAGGTGATCCAGTTGCGCGCGTGAACACCTATGGATGCAAGCTTTCTCTCGCCGGTCCACACCCCGGTGAATCCCGGATTCCTGCCACACGCGAGCCCGTGTGCGTCACACGCACGAATCAGGGCCTCCTCCATCTGGCGGAGGTACCAGTGCAGGTCCTTCCGGTGCCGCTCGAGGTCGATGATCGGATAGCCCACCAGCTGACCCGGACCGTGGAACGTGACATCGCCGCCACGTTCCACCTCGAAAGTCTCCACGCCTCTCGCTGCGAGTATGTGCGCGGGGGTCGTGAGATGGTGTGCCCTGGTGGCCCGGCCCAGTGTCACTACCGGCGGATGCTCAACGAGGAGCAGGATATCTTCCGATATCGCTCCGCTGCCTCGTGCCTTTGCCAGTTCGCGTTGCAACTCCAGCGACCGGGAATACGGAAGGGGTGTTACGGGTGTGACCAGCAGTTGGGGCATGTACAAGAAAGGTCCGGCTGCCGGGATCCGGCAGCCGGACGCATGATGTGTTGTCAGGCAGGCGCGAGGGGCTGCCTCACGCGTGAATCATCTTGCCCATTGAGTCCAGCACCGCCTCCGCAATGGCTTCGGAAAGCGTGGGGTGTGCGTGGATGGCAAGGTCGATCTCTTCGACGGTGAACTCGTTGGTGCGGGCTACAACCAGCTCGTGAATCAGCTCGGTAGCGTGCGGCCCCACGATGTGGGCGCCGAGTATCTCTCCGTACTTCGAGTCCCGGATGATCTTCACGAAGCCTTCGGATTCACCTGCAGTACGAGCACGACCATTCGCAGAGAACGGGAACTTGCCCACCTTGTAATCCAGCTTCTGTTCCTTGCAGGCCTGCTCGGTAAGACCGACGGACGCAACCTCGGGGTGGCAATAGGTGCAGCTCGGAATATTGCCGTAGTCCATCGGGTGCGCGTTCTGGCCGCCCAGCATGTCCGCCAGCACGTGCCCCTCACGAGAGCCCTTGTGCGCGAGCATGGGACCACCGGCAACGTCTCCGATGGCGTAGATGCCGGCGGCGGACGTTTCCATGCGCTCGTTGGTCTGGATGAATCCGCGATCCGAGAGCTGCACGCCGGCTTTGTCGAGGCCGATGTCTTCCACGTTAGGTGCACGACCCGCGGCAACCAGCACCTTCTCCACCGTGATCTTCTTCGTTTCCGAGCCGACCGCCACCTGCATTGACACGCTGGTCTTTGCCGTCTTCACATTGGACAGCTTTGCATTCGTAAGCACATTGATCTTGCGCTTCCTGAACGCCTTCTCGAGTTCCTTCGAAGAGTCGAGGTCCTCGACAGGCAGGATGTTGGGCAGTACTTCGATCAGGTGAACTTCGGTGCCGAAAGCGTTGTAGACGTCAGCAAACTCGCACCCCACCGCGCCCGCACCCACGATTGCCATGGACTTCGGCGCCTTTTCGAGAGTGAGCGCTTCGTCCGAGGAAATGATGAGCTTGCCATCCAGCTCGAGGCCCGCCTTGGGAAGCCCGCGAACGCGAGAACCGGTGGAGATCACGACAGCCTTCTTTGCGTCGTGCGTCTCCTCCTTGCCGTCGGCGTCCTTCACCGTAACCTTCTTCCCGCCGGCCAGGCGCCCGGTGCCGCGAATCCAGGTGACCTTGTTCTTCCGTAGCAGGAACTCAACGCCCTTGGAGTTCTGCTGGCTCACGCCACGCGAGCGCTTCATTGCAACGCCGAAGTCGAGCGTGACCTCGCCGACATTCACGCCGAACTCGGCCGCATGAGCCATGCGCGTTGCGATGTTGGCGGACTCCAGAAGCGCCTTTGCGGGAATGCATCCCCAGAGCACGCAGGTGCCGCCGAGCGCCTCGCGCTCGATGACAGCGGTGGAGAGACCTAGCTGCGCGCAGCGAATTGCGCCCACGTAGCCCGCGGGGCCGCCGCCGAGGAAGATGACGTCGTACGAAGCCATGTTCGAAACTCTTTCTGGATTTATGCTACTCCGCGCCGGCCGGCTGTCGGAGTGGATGGTTGAAGCTCCGCGTAAGATAGGGACCGAATGGCCGTACGGGGTAGGGTAATGCGACTCGAGTGCCGCGATTGAGACCGGACTCTGCTGCCTGCGCTCCCCGGCAGCCGGGCCAGAGTCTATCTTCAGCGCGACACTCTCCAAGAGGATTCATGTACTCCTTCATGCTCACGACGCACAACCTGCTGCGCTGGCTGATCCTGATTGTTGGCGCGTACGCCCTGATCCGGGCGATTTCCGGGGTTGCCGGCAAGCGCAGATTCGAGGCGGCCGATGGGAACGCAGGCAAGCTGTTCACCATTTCGCTGGACATTCAGCTGCTCGTCGGGCTGCTGCTGTACGGGATCTTCAGCCCTGTCACGCGCCAGGCATTTGCCGACATGGGTGCGGCGATGGCAGTTCGCGAGATTCGCTTCTTCGTTGCCGAGCACTTTCTGCTGATGCTGCTGGCTGTTGCGGCCGCGCACATCACGAGTGTGCTGGTGCGCAGGGCACCCACGGACGACGTGAAGTTCAAGCGCATGGGAGCAGGTGTTGCGATCACGCTCGGACTCATCCTTGGCGGGATGCCCTGGTGGCGTCCGATGTTCCCGGGCATGTGAGCACTCCGGCTCGGCAGTAGCGAGTTATCCGGTGGGTTGCCACCAGCGAACGAAGCGCCTAGCGAGAGATCTCGCCAGGCGCTTCGTTCATTGACTGTGTACCGCTGCTGCTCAGTATACGAGCATCAGCGGGTTCTCGATGAGGCGCCGCAGCGTCTGCAGGAACCGAGCTCCAATTGCGCCGTCAATCACGCGATGGTCGCAGCTCATCGTGAGGCGCAGGCGGCGTCGAAGCCGGGCTTCGCCGTCCACGACCACCGACTTCTGCTCGATCGCACCGATTGCCAGGATCCCGCTTTCCGGCGGGTTGATGATGGCAGTGAACTGCTCGATGCCGAACATCCCGAGGTTGGACACCGAGAAGGTGGAGCCGGTGTACTCCTCAGGCTTGAGCTTGCGCTCGCGTGCGCGCTTGGCGAGCGCCCGCGCCTCGGTCGAGAGCTGACGCAGGCCCTTGCGATCTGCATCGAAGATGACAGGAACGATGAGGCCGTCATCGGTGGCCACTGCCATGCCAAGATGCACGCGGTTGAACTCACGAATGCGGTCGCCAAGCCAGTGCGCATTTACCTCCGGGTGCTGTGCAAGGGCAGTGGCCACGGCCTTCATGATGATGTCATTGAAAGACACCTTGTACTCGTCGCCCATGGCGGCCATCGCGGAGCGCATTTCGGCTGCGCGCTCCAGGTCGAAGTCCACGGTGAGGTAGAAGGTGGGGATGGGGCCGATGCTCTCCGACAGACGCCGCGCAATGGTCTTGCGGATCTGCGTGAGCGGGATGTCGGTGAAGTCCCCTTCGCGTGCGGGAGCCGGAGCGGCAGCGGGTGCGGCCGCCTGCGGCGCGGTGCCGGACTGAATGGCGGTTTCGATGTCGCGCCGCACGATGCGTCCGCCGGGGCCGGTGCCTCGGATCTGGTCGAGCTCGAGTCCCTGCTCACTGGCAAGCCTTCTGGCCAGTGGTGAGGAGCGAACGCGACCATCGGTGTCCCTGGCGTGCGGAGGCTGCTCGCTGGCGGGCTCCTGTGCCGTGGGCATGGATGTGCGCGGAGCGTGGCCACTGGCCTTTTCCTGACGGTCGGTACCTGCCGGGGCGGTTTCCGGTTGCGGCGCGCTTTCGGTTGCGGGGGCAGAGGATTGGGTTGTGCCGGCTTCGGGTTCGGTAGTAGCGTCGGATTCGGGGGGGGCCCCCGCGCCTGTATCCGCAGCTGCGCCGCCTGAGCCGCCCGCACCGCCTGCCTCTGCAACCAGCGCAGAAATGTCCTCGTCAGCACCGGCAATCACCCCTATCACCTGACCGACAGGGGCCGCCTCGCCTTCGGGAAGCGAACGCGCACGCAGCACTCCCTCGCCGCGCGCAACGAGCTCCATTATCGCCTTGTCCGTCTCCACCTCGGCGAGCACGTCGCCGTTCGAGACGGAATCACCCTCGTTCTTCAGCCACTTAACGAGACGTCCTTCCTCCATCGTTGGAGAAAGCGCCTCCATGTGAATCTTCGTCGCCATCGTCGCTCACTGCGGAGGAATGGTCGTGATGCTCCAGCCGAACGGTGAAACGCCATCGAACCGCCGATCGCGTTCCACCAAAAGCAGCGGAGCTCAGTCTATGTACATCACCTTCTTTACAGCGGCAATCGTCTTCGCCAGGTCCGGCTTTGCTGCGCGCTCCAGGTTCTTCGCGTAAGGCATGGGCACGTCTTCCTGGTGCACGCGGATAACGGGCGAATCGAGGTCATCGAAGCAGTCCCGCTGCAGGTAGTCTACAACCTGCGCGCCAACACCACAGAACTCCCACCCTTCCTCGAGAACCACGGCCCGGTTCGTCTTCTTCACGGAGGCGGTGATCGCGGGAAGGTCAATCGGGCGGATCGTGCGAAGATCCACTACATCAACGTTAATGCCCTCCTTCGCGAGCTGATCCGCAGCCTGCATTGCAACCAGCACCATCTTGCCGTGCGTGATGATCGAGGCGTGATCGCCCTCGCGCTTCAACTCGGCCTCTCCGAGGGGGATGATGTACTCTTCCTCGGGAACTTCACCCTTGGTGTTGTACAGCATTTCGCCTTCGAGGAAGCACACCGGGTTGTCGTCGCGAATCGCGGCCTTCAGCAGTCCCTTTGCGTCGTATGGAGTGCCGGGCGCAACGACCTTGAGGCCGGGAATGTGGGCAAGCCACGATTCGAAAGCCTGCGAGTGCTGTGCCGCGAGCTGCAGCGCCGCCCCGTTAGGCCCGCGGAAGACCATCGGGATGTTGTACTGCCCACCCGACATGTACAGCATCTTCGCGGCCGAGTTGAGAACCTGGTCCAGTGCAAGCACTGCAAAGTTCCACGTCATGAACTCGATGATCGGACGCAGGCCGACCATGGCGGCACCCACCCCGACTCCGGCAAACCCAAGCTCGGTGATAGGCGTGTCAACCACGCGCATTTCACCGAACTCCTGCAGCAACCCCTTTGACACCTTGTACGCACCCTGGTAGACGGCCACTTCCTCTCCCATGAGGAACACGCGGTCGTCGCGCTGCATCTCCTCGCGGAGTGCCTGGTTCAGGGCGTCGCGATATGTAATTACGGGCATTTGGCGTTATGGTAGCGATTGGTCCACGAATGGAATGAGGTAACGGAGAGTCACTGCCTGGTGATAACCCGACTGATCGTCAGGCCCCCATGGCAGCGCTCAGCTCGTGGTGTCCACGTAGACGTCCTCGTAAAGCGCTTCGGGCGCAGGCTCCGGATTGGAGTCGGCGAAGTCCCAGGCGTCCTGCACAATCTCCTTGATCTCCTCGTCCATCGCCGTCACGTCTTCGTCCGAAAGCTGACCCGCATCTTCCATGTGTGCGCGCAGCACCGAAATCGGGTCGCGCTTCATGTACTCCTCCAGCTCTGCCTTGGAGCGGTACGTGCCGCTCACCGCATCGGACATGGAGTGCCCCATGAAACGGTAGGTTCGAACCTCCAGAAGCGTGGGAAGCTGATCGCGACGAGCACGCTCCACCGCCTCGGCAACCGCCTCACGAACCTTGAATACGTCCTGTCCGTCCACCTGGCCGCGCGGCATGTCGTAGGCCGCTCCACGCTCGAAGATGTCGTGGATGGACGACGCACGCTCCAGGGCCGTTCCCATGCCGTAGCGGTTGTTCTCGATGAGATACACCACGGGCAGCTTCCACAGGCTGGCCATGTTCAGCGCCTCGTGGAACGCACCCGTGTTCACCACCGATTCACCCATGTAGCACAGGCAAACCTGGTCGCCACCGCGGTACTTGATTGCGAATGCAACGCCGGTTGCGAGCGGAACATGGCCGCCCACGATTCCATGTCCGCCAAGGAAGTTGATCTCCTTGTCGAACAGGTGCATGGAGCCACCCTTGCCGCCCACTACTCCATCCTTGCGGCCGAACAGCTCGGCCATGATACCGCGCGGGCTCATGCCCCGTGCGAGAGCCGGACCGTGATCGCGGTAGGTGGTGATCACGTAGTCGTCAGGCCGCAGCACTGCAAGCGAGCCGGTGGATACAGCTTCCTGCCCGTTATACAGGTGGCAGAAACCACCGATCTTGCCCAGTGCGTACGCCTCGGCCGCGCGCTCCTCGAAGCGACGCTGCAGAAGCATGGAACGCAGAAGCTCCAGGTTCGTTTCGCGATTGTCGTTCTGTGCCGAACGAGGAGCTCCCTTGCGCACTGCACGAGCCCCGGTCTTGCGCGGCGCGCCCGATGCGGACTTGGCAGTGCGGGTCTTCTTCGCGGTCTTCGACGCGCGCGACCCTGATGAGGACTTGGACATTTGATGCAGGGATATGAGTAATGGATCTGCAATGAGTCGCTTCAGACGCCGGCAGCCTGAACCTGCTCCCAGGCGTGATAGCTGGACCTGACGAGTGGGCCGGACTCCACGTGCCGGAAGCCCATTTCCAGCCCGATGCGCGCCAGCTCGCGGAACTCCTCCGGCCTGTAGTAACGATCCAGCGGAATGTGACCGTCCGATGGCCTCAGGTACTGACCAAGCGTGAGGATGTCCACGTTCACTTCCCGAAGGTCCTTCATGACTTCAACAACTTCTTCAACGGTTTCACCCATGCCGAGTATGATGCCCGTCTTGGTTGGGACGTCCGGAGCCGCTGACTTCGCATACTCGAAAATTCGCATAACGCGCTCGTAGCGCCCGCCGGGGCGGCACTTTCTGTAGAGTCGCGGTACGGTTTCCGTATTGTGGTTGTAGATCTCCGGACGCGCCTCCAGAACCGTGGATATGGAGTCCTGGTTCCCCTGGAAATCCGGCACCAGCACTTCAACCGAGCAGCCTTCCACGCGCGCGTGAATCTCCCGAATCGTCTCGGCGAACGCCCACGCGCCGAAGTCGGGAAGATCGTCACGATCCACGGAAGTGATCACGGCATGGCGCAGCGCGAGCTCGGCTACCGCCTCACCAACTCGCGAAGGCTCCGCCGCGTCGAACTTCGGCGGACGTCCGTGCGCAACCGCGCAGTAGGCGCAGTTCCTGGTGCACACGTCGCCCAGGATCATGAAGGTGGCGGTGCCGTGTTCCCAGCACTCGCCGATGTTGGGACAGTGGGCCTCCTCGCAAACTGTGTGGAGGTCCATTTCGCGCATGAGCTTGCGGAGCCGGCTGTAGCCCTCGCCGCCCGGTGCACGCACCTTCAGCCACGACGGCTTGCGCTCAGGGAGCGGTTCCTGCCGGCGTCTGCCAAGTATCTGATAGAGGGGGGCGCCCATCTGCCTCTGCTGATTCGGGAACGGATGCTGCGAACGCGCCCAAAGCTAGCCTCGGGGCTGAGCGGTAGCCAACCGGCGCTAACCGGCAAAGTGCAAAGTTGACGGTTACGCACGTAGTGGCCGGTTGGCCGCCCTGTCATCCTGCCTGCAAATCACCGCTGATCGCCGTCCGGCCTGATGGCTACCACGGCGGAGATTGGAGCGGCATGGGCCGCAAGATGGGAAGTGCACGAAGAGCGGACCCCGAACGGTGGCGCGCGGGTTCACACCAGGCGCTCGAAGGACCGGGTTGAGCGATTGGCGCGCAGTTCGAACACAGGAAACGGACGCCGGTCGAATGCGAGGTAGCGCTGACGCTGCTTAAAGGCTACGGGCACAAGCAGCTTGCAGCCCTCGCTGACCGGAGCGGACGCACGGTCCGAGAGCATGCCGGCGTGGTCTGCCAGAAGGCCGGGCCCGTGAGAGTCAGTCGCGAAGGATCACTGTCAGACCCCATTCGCATACTGGATGGCAAGGCTTCATCAGCCACTCAAACAGCCATCCGCCATGCGACTACCAACACATCTGATCGCCCGTTTCATTGTCGCCACGGCCGCGCTCGTTCTGCTCGCGGCATGCAACGAGGAATCGGGCCCGAACGTAAGCGGAATCGATCCGATCTCGATTTCCAGCATTGAGCTCTCACCCGCTCGCGACACCATTTTCGT
>DATGOL010000102.1:0-12980 GCA_035306065.1 Gemmatimonadales bacterium
TGAAAGGCGCTGCCCTTCCCCGTCCTCGAAGTCCAGCGTCAGGCGACCGTCGCGCTCCACGATGTCACGAACCTCCTTCGCTTCCTTGCGCAGCCTTTCGTGCCACCACTGAAGCGTGTCGGCGCCGGATACGCGAAGCGCGGTGCGCACGATCGAGCGCGTGCCGCGCCGCTCCGGCTGCACGGGCCAGTCGAAGAAAGTGAGGTCCGTGCCAGGGCTGCCCTTCGCGTCTGCGTAGAACAGGTGATAGGCGCTGGTGTCATCCTGGTTTACCGACCGTTTCACCAGGCGCATGCCCATGCCCTGGGTATAGAAACGGTGATTGTCCCGAATGCGGGCCGATACAGCCGTAAGGTGGTGAATTCCAGTGAGTTGCATCTATCCCCCTTCCGGCCGCGCCGGCACGTTTGCGTTTGAAGTGAATCCCGCCACTTCAGCTAATACTTGTTGTGACATAAGCTTATTACTAAGGCATATTATGTCAAGGGCCGGCTGTTCCCCTGGACGGCCGATCGAGTGCAAACCTCAGCCCGCAAGCGTGACCCCGCTCACACCATTTGCCAGACCCATGTAGCGAGTGCGCTCTATCCGTCGAGCGCCGAGCCATGAAGTCCGACCTTTGCGTTGGAAATCGATGCCAACCAGCCACATTACTCAATGACCCATCGGAACAAGTGACGCAGGCCGACGCCACCGATCCACCCAGCAGTTCGTGGGGCGCAGCTCTCGAGCCTGCGCCAATCACTCTCTGCGTCATCAACTACAACGGCGAATCCCTGCTCGCGGACACCCTCCGCGCGGCCGAAGCGTCCAACCCGCCGTTCGCTGAAATCCTGCTTCTGGACAATGCGTCCACGGACGACAGCAGGGCGCTGGCAGAGCGCGAGTTTCCGCAGGTTCGCATCGTGGCACTGCCACGAAACGAAGGGCCCGGACACGCGCGAAACATTGGATTCGAGCAGGCTTCGTTCAGCCGCGTGCTCTTCGTGGACAACGACGTTCTCCTCGACCCCGGCTGTGCCGCGCGCCTGACGACCGAACTGGACAGCGACGACGACGCGGTGATCGCCGTGCCACGCGTGCTCTATCGCCAGGCGCCAACGGTAATCCAGTACGACGGCGCCAGCAGCCACTTCCTCGGCATGATGAGCCTGGAGCACGCTGACACTCCGGTACTCGACGCACCTGTGAATACCCGCTCCATTGACTCGCTCGTATCTGCGTGCTTCCTCGTGGACCGGGACAGATGGCACGGCGGCGACCTGTTCGATGACGCCTTCTTCATCTACCACGAGGATCACGACCTGGGCCTCCGTACGAGACTCGGTGGCGGATCAATACTTTCGGTGCCTCACGCCCTCTGCCTGCACGGTGACGGCACTGCGGGGCTCTCGCTGCGCGCCACCGGCACCTACAAGCCTGTGCGTGTACTCGGAAACATACGTAACAGGTGGCTGATACTGCTCAAGAACTACGAGCTGCGAACGCTGCTTCTTCTTGCGCCTGCGCTGGTTACCTACGAGGCATTTCAGCTGGCCGGTGCGCTCAGGAAGCGCTGGCATCGAGAGTGGTGGCAGGCGTTCACGAGCGTGCTGGCGGATCGGCGCATCATCATGGAGAAGCGGCGTCAGGTGCAATCCCTTCGGCGTGTAAGCGACTCGCTGGTACTCCGTGGTGGCGAGATACCGTTTACTTCGCGCCTTGCTACGGGTCGTGGCGAGAGATTCGCACAGGGCACGTTGAATGCAATATGCAGCGGCTACTGGAACGTGGTGCACAGATGGCTCTGAAGCGGCCGGCGCGCCCCGCAGTGCCCGGCAGTCGCTATTCCCCCCTGAACAAGGCCAGATGATGAAGCATATTTCACGCAGGCCATCCGATGGTCGCCCGTTGCGCATCGCGATGGTTGCAGCGTGTCCGTTTCCATACCCGCGAGGTACTCCGGTGAGAATCCAGCGCATGGCAGAAGCGCTGGTGCGTCGCGGGCATGAGGTTCACGTAGTGACGTACCATCTCGGACGCCCCATGGAGAACACGGGCGTGCAGGTGCACCGCATTCCCAACGTGCGCAGTTACAGTCGCGTGGCACCGGGACCGTCCTACCAGAAGCTCCTCCTGCTGGACCCCCTCCTCTACTGGGAACTGGGCAAGCTGCTTCGGTCGAGGCCATTCGACATAATCCATGCGCACCACTACGAGGGTCTCCTCGTTGCCGGGGCGCAGTTCTCGCGCGTACCGATCGTGTATGACGCGCACACGCTGCTGTCTTCCGAGCTGCCATCGTACGGAGCAGACGCGGGCGCTCGCGTTAAGCGCCTGATAGGTCGCTTCTTCGACCGCTACCTGCCAGGGCGCGCATCGCACGTAGTTGCAGTCACGGATCGCATTCGCGACAGGCTCGTGGACATGAAGTCCGTGAGCCCGGACCGCATTACCGTTGTCGGTAATGGCGTGGGCACCGCGCAGTTCACGCAAACTGCAGACGCCCACGTCAGGCAGAACCCCACTCGCACGGTGATCTTCACCGGCAACCTTGCCGGCTACCAGGGCATCGTGCCGCTGCTGCATGCGTTCCGCCAGGTGAGCCGCGCGCGACGCAATGTTCGCCTCCAGATCGTGAGCGAGTCTCCCTTCGATGCATACGAACAGCTTGCCGAGTCACTCGGCATTCGCGAGTTGATCGATGTGGTGAACGTGGGCTTCGAGAAGCTTCCACCCTACCTCATGGCCGCGGACGTTGCCGTGAATCCCCGGGTGGAGGCCGATGGTATTCCGCAGAAGCTCATGAACTACATGGCCGCGTCGCGCCCCATCGTATCGTTCGCAGGTTCGGCTGCCCACCTCGTGAACGAGGAGACTGCGCTGCTGGTGGAGGGCGCCGACGTGCCGGCGTTCGCATCGGCAATCGTGAGGCTGCTCGACGACGAAGCGCTCGCCAGCCGGCTGGGCATGGCGGCGCGCGCACAGGTGGAACGCTCGTTCAGCTGGGAGCGCACCGCTCGCCTTACCGAGGCGGTTTACGCGAATGTGCTGCGAGAGCGCAGCCATCCTGCGATGGTCACATCCGGGATCCGTACCGAGGCACCACGCATAGCACCCTCCTCCCGCCCGGCACCGGCCACACGCCCCAGGCCGTCTTCGCAAGGCATCATCGGCGAACTGGAACCATCCTTGAACGACGGCCCGTCGGCCTATCGTTGAGTCACCGCCGTTAGAGGCGGTACTAACCGCGCAGCAGCGACACGAACGCGGGAAAGTTCGTATCCGCACGGTAGTGTTCACGCCACTGCCTCCGTGCCGCATCACGCATGCGCATTACCTCTGCTCCCGCTGCACCTCCGCCGCGTGGCACGAAGCCGTGCATGGCTTCCGCCAGGTCAGCCGGTGATGCGTCCGCCGGCACCAGCACACCGGTATCATGGCCAATGATCTCCGGCACTCCGCCAACCGCTGTGGCAACTACCGGCACGCCGAAACTCTGTGCCTCCATCATGCTTACCGGTACGCCTTCCGAACTGCTGGTGCTCAGCAGCAGGTCCACCGGCGAGCGCAGGTAGTGCTCACGCACCCGTGCGTTAGGCATCTCTCCGGGCAGCGACCACTGCACTGACTCCGGCAGCAGTTCGCACGCCATGGTCGACACAATCTCCATCAGCACGCCGCTCCCAAAGTGCTTCCATTCCACCCGCTGCTCCGGCCAGCGTGCAGCAAAAGCCGCCAGCGCACGCACCATGAGTTCGGGACGCTTCACCTCTTCCAGCCGTGAGCAGGTGAGCACGCGCAGAACTCCGTCACTCGATGGCCGGCTCTCACCCTCGGGGTGTGCGGTGCCGAGTCGCGCCACGTCAACCTGGCCTGCATAACGCGGGTAGCGCGTTGCCAGATGGTGGCGTCCGTTCTCCGATACGGCAAGCACCCTGTCTGCATGCTGTACTGCGAACTGCTGGAGTGCGATGTATGGCGGGCGATGTCGTTCCTGGTAGAGATCGAACCCGTGAGCGCGCGCAATCACGCGAAGTTCGGGATGCTTCTCGCGCACCATCCCCGCACCCACGGCTTCAGCCCACAGCCAGTAGCAGTAGGCCGTAGTACTACCGGGGTTCACGGTTCCATCTGCAATGCGCTGCTCCAGCCACTGTTTCATGCGCAGCGCTGCGGCCAGGTGGCCGATCAGGTGATCGGCGGCGGCAGGCTGGACAAGCGTTGCGGGTCGCTTCAGGACTTCGGTGTACAGGTGCCGGCTGGTGAGGCACCGAGCGAAGGCACGGGGTCGGTTGCGCCTGCCGCGTGGCCTGTGCAGCTCCGCCAGGGAATCATCCGTGGTCACGTTAGGCGGGAGCGGGCGGGCGATGCCCGAGGCGTGACGTGGAACCACCGTAACGCGCTCGAAGTCCCGGGCAAGGTATTCAATCTCCGGCTCCAGGAACGCCTCGCCCCTTCCGTAGGGAAAGACGCCGGTGAACAGCAGCAGGTGCGGCCTGCCCGCCTCACGCAAGCTGCTCACCTCTGGAACAGAACCCTGCGTCCCCTCGCCAGGAGCTTGAACACCGCACCCGGCACGTATGACTTGGCGAGCAGTGCACGCGCCTCGACGGAGTCCGGCTTCGCCACCAGTGCCTTTCTCAGCAACCTCCGGGCTGCAACGGGCTCCCAGTGGTCGCGCTTCAGCCGCCGGCGCGCACTCTCCTCGAGAAACAGATGTTCAACGCCGGCACGGACCATTGCCTCACGGTGCTTCCGGTAGAAGATCTCGCGCCCGCGCAGGTTGTTCCGGATACTCCGCGAGACTCGGTTGTTGCCGACATTGTGGTACCGCGCGAGTATCTCGGGAACCGCGTCTATCTCGCAGAGCGCGGCAATTCGGAGCCAGAAGTCGTAATCGCCGATGGCGGGATAGCTCACGTCGAAGTCACCGGCCTTCCTCGCCACGTCGCTGCGGATAACGATGCTCTGGCTTGCCCCATGGAGCTCGTTGCGCGCCAGCAGCTTTGCGTGAATGTTGCCGCGCAGCCGTGGTAAAAAGTGGTGCACGCTCCCATCGTCGCTGATGGTCTCGATTCCCGTATATACGGCGCCAACTCTGTCCGGCAGCTGCTTGAAGCGTTCCATCTGCTTCTCGAGCTTTCGGGGCAGCCATTCGTCGTCGGAATCGAGGAAGGCGAAGTACCTGCCGCGGGCCTGCTGCATGCCTCTGTTCCTGGCCGCGTTAGGGCCGCCGTTCTTCGCCTCGAGCACGTACCGGATGCGCGGATCACCGATCGCCCTCACTACCTCGGCAGTGTTGTCCGTGGAAGCATCATCCACCACTATGACCTCGAAGTCGGAATACCCCTGGGACAGCACGCTTTTCAGGGCGCGGCCGATCAGCCCTGCACGATTGTAGGTAGGTACGATCACGCTCACAGTCGGGGTGTCACTCGGCACTTCCCGTTCGCTTCGCTCGGTCATTTTCCTCATCCCTTCACGGCAGTCCGCGCAGACATTGCCCGGAACATCGAGTGTGATCCGCGCAGCTCATCGTAGTTGCCCGCGGCTACCACCTCTCCGCCATCGAGAAGGTAGATGTTGTCACAGTCGGTGACTGTCGTAATGCGGTGCGCGATCAGCACCATCGTCTTCTGCCCCGCAAGCCGACGAATTGCATCCATCACCGCGTCTTCCGTGATGGTGTCCAGCGCGCTCGTGGCTTCGTCCATGATCAGGATATCCGGATCGTGGTACAGGGCACGTGCAATACCGATGCGCTGCCGCTGACCACCGCTCAGGCGCACACCTCGCTCCCCGGTTATGGTGTCGTAGCCCTGCGGGAGTGTCAGGATGAAATCGTGCAGCTGCGCCGTACGGGCAGCACGCTCCACAGCCTCCCTGTCCAGCTCCGCATCTGGAATGCCGAACGCGATGTTGCGCCCGATCGTGTCGTCCGAAAGGAAGATGGACTGCGGCACATAACCCACCATCCTGCGCCAGCTCGGCAGCAGCTCCGCTCCGAGCGCAACGCCGTCCACCTCCAGCTGTCCCGCGTCAGGCATGTACAGGCCGAGCAGAAGGTCCACCAGCGTGGTCTTCCCGGAACCGGTGGGGCCTACCAGTCCGATCGTCTGGTTCCGCGGAAGCACGATGTTCACGCCGCGCAGCGCAGGGCGATCGCTGCCCGGATAGCTGAAGTGCACGTCGCGCAGCAGCACCTCGTTCTCGAACTTCAGCGGCGGTATATGCGCGCCTGCGTCAATACCCTCCTCGAGGGCATCGGCAACCGGCGTACGGCCGATCGCTGCCAGGTCATGGTGCAGCTCGCCAAGTGCGGTACTGTGGAAGCGAACCTGCGACGCCGACTTGAACAGTTGCTGCAGCGACGGCATCAGCCTGTACGCCGCAAATGCATACAGTCCGAGCAGCGGAAGCACGCCGCTAACCGCGCCGCCCGAGCCGAGCAGGTAGAGCACTATCACGAGTATCCCGCCGAACGCTATTGCCTCCAGCGCATAACGAGGCAGCTCCGTCATCGCCTCGTTCGCTGCCACCGCACGCGCAAAGTCCAGCGACGGCTGCTCGAAACGGTTCAGGAAATGCCGCTCCCGGCCCAGCGCTTTCACGTCCTTTATGCCACCGAACGCCTCGCCAACCACACGGTAGCGCTGCGCGTTGGCCTCGATCCATTCGCGTCCCAGGCGAAGCTGCCTGCGACGGATGGCCATGAAGATCGCGCCGTATGCACTGCCAAGACCGAGCGTAACGAACAGCGCGAGCCACGGGTCCACCGCTATCAGCAGCGAAAGTATGAAGAGTGCTACCACCAGCTGCGCAATGCCGCGCAGTCCCGGCACCAGCAGCCCCGCCATTACCGAGTTCACTTCGGACAACAGCTTCTGGCTCAGCTTTGAAGTGTTGGTGCTCACGAAGAACATGTACGGCTCGGACAGGTACTGAGCGAGCAGCCTGCGCGAGATGCGGTACTGCAGGCCGCGCACGAAGCTCAGGATCTTCCAGTCCGTGAGCGCACGCAGGCCGTTGCTTACCATCAGCAACACGAGCGTCAGCACGCCGATGGCGAACAGGAACTGGTTGGTGCTGCTGAAGCCTGCCGTGCTGTAAACGCGCCTGAGAATTGCGTTCTGCTGCACCACGTCCGGGTTTGCGACGAGGCTCAGGAACGGCATTATGGCGGCAATTCCAACGGTGGAGGTGAGTGCCATGAGCACCATCACCACCAGTATGCTTGCGATCTCGCGCTTTGCCTGCGGGTCACAGAGGTCGAGCGCCTGCCTCACGATATTCAGCATGAGCGTCTCACCGAACGGCAGGGCGAACTATCGCGCATTCCGCCACCGTCCCATTGCAGCGCCCGCGCGAAACGCACCCACGCCCGCCGTGAGAAGTGCAAGCAGCCACGCCCTCGCAACCATCGGGCTATCCGCCTCGCTTGCCGCCTGCCTCACGATCGCAGCACGCTCCGAACCGCTCAGCGAACGCTGCACACCGCCATCCGCCAGCCGGGGCCGGCTTCTACCGTATATGAAGAACTTCCTGTAAAAACTTCCCAACGTCATTACCTCCAGGTGCAGCACCCGCGCCGCCGGTGCGTACCGCACCGCATCACCGCCCAGCTGCTCTACCGCCTTCACCACGAACCTCGTGTCGCCACCACGAACTTCCTCATTGAACCTTCCCAGCTGCTCGAACACCTCGCGCCGAACCGCCATATTGCCACCATACCCGGAATACAGCGCCGGCATGGCTGAATCAAACGCAAATCGCATCTTCTGGTTCTCATAGCCACCCAGCAGTCGCAGTGCATAGCTGTCGCCGCCGGGATCCACCCGGCCCACCACCACCTGCACCGCATCGTCCTCCATCTGCTTCAGCAGCTCGCTCAGCCATCCGGGTTGAGGAACGCAATCGGGGTCCAGGAAAACGAGCACCCTTCCGCGCGCAGCCATCGCTCCCCTGTTTCGCGCCGCGTACGCGCCTCTCCTGCTCTCGCTCAGCAGTTGGATCCGCGGATCGCCACGCAGCCGCTCCGGCCCGCGATCAGTGGAGTTGTTGTCCACCACCAGGATCTCCACCCTGTCGCCTGCCATCCCGTGCGCCAGCACCCCGCTCAGCCAGCTCTCCAGGTACGGCTCCGCGTTGTACAGGGGAACGACGATTGATACATCCACGTTCGCTCGGGTTTCCGGCATCTACAGCTGTTCATGGTGGTTCGCGGCCGGTAGAATCCGGACAGCACGTCGCTCTCTTCCAGCGTACCGCTGCCAGCGTGACCTGCATCACTCCCAGGTCGCCGGACGCCGTACATCAAGCCGCAAACGAGCACGAAGCGGACCAGCCGGCGACCGCATCGTGACTGACACCACTCTCATCCGGCACCAGCGCACATCCGGGCCTGCACTGCACGTCAGCCGCCCCGCAATCAATCTCGCTTAGATTCCGCCGCCAGCGCAGTACTCGACCACAGCGCATTCCCGCGGAGGCCTCGGATGCACCGCAAACTCCCCCTGCTCGTTCTCCTCATGTCTGCGTGCTCATCCCAACCCGGATTTCAGCAGCTGCAATACCCTGAAACCACGCGCGCCGACACCGCAAACGTCTATCACGGCATCAGCGTCGCCGATCCGTACCAGTGGCTCGAGGACCAGAACTCGAACCAGACGGCAGAATGGGTTGCCGCGCAGAATGCGCTCACGTTTGCCTACCTCAACGAACTGCCGTCTCGCGACAGCCTGAGGGAGCGGCTCACCGAGCTGTGGAACTATCCGCGCCTCGGACTTCCGCAGCGTGAGGGCGGACTGCTCTTCCACCGGCACAACAGCGGCCTCGAACGTCAGTCTCCGCTGTACGTTCGCGAGTCCATGACTTCCGAACCCCGCATGCTCATCGATCCGAATGAGCTCTCGCCAGACGGTTCGGTTGCGCTCTCCCAGACGGCACCGTCGCCTGACGGCAAGCTGGTGGCCTACTCGCTCTCGCCAGGCGGTGCGGACTGGCAGGTTGTACACGTGCGAGACGTAGCCACCGGGCGCGACATGGCAGACACCGTGAGCTGGGTAAGGTTCTCCGGCATCTCCTGGACCAGGGACGGCCGCGGTTTCTTCTACTCCCGCTATCCCGAGCGCCCGGCCGACCAGATGCTCAGCGCAGAACTGCGCGACCAGAAGCTCTACTACCACACGGTTGGAACGCCGCAGTCAGACGACATTCTCATCTACGAGAGGCCGGACCTTCCCACCTGGTTCCTCGGCGGGGGTGTTACGGACGACGGACGCTACCTGGTCGTTTACCTCAACCGCGGCACCGATCCGAAGAACAAGCTGTACATCGCGGACCTCGGCAACCCGATGCGGCCTGACGTGCGTGCGCCCATTCGCGCCATCGTGGAGAACGACGACGCCGAGTACTCCGTTATCGGCAACGCCGGCACGATGCTGTTCGTGCGCACCGACCTGGATGCCCCCAACAGGCGCATCATGACGATGAACGTGAACAACCCGGCGCGTTCCGCCTGGCGAGAGATAATTGCCGAGTCGGAGCAGCCGATAGAAGGTGCTGCCTTCGTTGGCGGCCGCATTCTCATCGAGCGCCTGGTGGACGTTCGCAGCCAGGTTGACATCCACGACACGTCAGGCAGGAAGACCGGCGAACTTCCACTTCCGGGTGCCGGCACGCTCGCCGGCCTCAGCGGCCGCCACGATTCACCCGAGCTCTACTACGGATTCACGTCGTACCTGGTACCGTCTGCCGTTTACATGCACAACCTGGAGACGGGAGCCACCACACCGGTAGACCCGCCCAGGCTGACGTTCGATCCGGACAGTTACGAGACTCGCCAGGTGTTCTACGAGTCGAAGGACGGCACACGCATCCCGATGTACATCACCTCGCGCAAGGGCACGGAGCTCGACGGCACCAACCCCACGATGCTCTATGCCTACGGCGGTTTCTCCGTTTCGATGATGCCGTCGTTCAGCTCGTCCATCATCGCGTGGCTCGAGCGTGGCGGCGTTTACGCGGTACCGGCGCTGCGCGGTGGTGCCGAGTATGGTGAGGAGTGGCATCGTGCAGGCATGCTCGGCCAGAAGCAGAACGTGTTCGACGACTTCATCGCGGCCGCCGAGTATCTGATTGCGGAAGGGTGGACATCGTCGCCGCGCCTGGCGATTCGCGGTGGCTCCAACGGCGGGCTGCTGGTTGGCGCCGTGATGACGCAGCGTCCGGAACTGATCGGCGTTGCGCTGCCCGCGGTTGGCGTGATGGACATGCTGCGCTACGATCGCTTTACCGGCGGCCGCGCCTGGGTAGACGAGTACGGAAGTGCCACGGACGATTCAACCGCCTTTGAATACCTTCGCGCCTACAGCCCGCTTCACAACATCGAAGCTGGCATATGCTACCCCGCCACTCTCGTGACTACCGCGGACCATGACGACCGCGTGGTGCCGGGCCACTCCTTCAAGTTTGCGGCAACCTTGCAGGCTGCGCAGGACTGCAACAACCCCGTTCTCATCCGCATCGAGACGGCCGGAAGCCACGGCTATCGGCCTACCGACAGGCAGATTGCGGAGATTGCGGACGTCTGGGCATTCACCTGGGAATCGCTGATGCGCGGCGAGCCCAGGTGAGCTGTTCCCGCCGGACGGCCATTTCCATGGCCGCTGCCTCACGATGAAGCGCAGGAAGTCTCCGCCGCTCACCAGCAGCTCGGTTCGCGTTCGCGGCCTGGATTTCTTCGTGAGGCGGTCGCCGGAGGTGGCTGGCACCACTCCGCTGCTCTGCATCAACGGCGGCATGATCTACGACCATTCGTCGCTCTGGCCCACCATGTCGCCGCTCGCGCATGAGCGCCAGGTAATCCTGTACGACCAGCGCGGGCGCGGGCGCAGCCAGGCACCTCCGGGAATTCGTGCGGCACGTATTGAACACGACGCCGGAGACGTCGCCGCACTCCGCGAAGCGCTGAACATCGAGCAGTGGGACATACTCGGCCACTCCTGGGGCGCAGGCATAACCATGCTCGCCGCGGCGGGCGATGCGAACGGAGTGCGCCGCCTGGTGCTGGTGGACCCGGTTGGCCCAACCAGTGAATGGCTCCCGCACCTGCACCCGGCTGCCCTGGAGCGGCTGGCAGACCCCGAACGCGGGCAGGCGGACGAGCACCGGGAGCTCGCGTCGCTGAACCCGCTCGACCTCCACGAGCCGGATCCGCTGCTCCACTCGCGCTACTCGCGCGCCTTCTCGCCGGCGTGGTTCGCAAATCCGTCTGTCGCCGGCCGCTTCACACCAAAGCTCGTTGACTGCCCAACCGGTACGACGGTCGCCGCCCGCCTCCGGCGCGAAGGCTATGACTGGACGAGCACGGTGCGTGCCCTGAGGGGTCCCACGCTCGTCATCCATGGCGAGCAAGACCTGATTCCGCTCGCCGTTGCCGAATCGCTCGTGGCGCTCATTCCGAACGCCCGGCTCGAGGTGGTTTTCGACGCCGGACACATGCCGTTCTGGGAGCAGCCCGATCATTTCTTCCCGTTAGTGGAGCGTCAGCTGGCATAACCGGCCGTTGATCCACTGGGCGGCGACGTCGGACTCCAGAGCCTGACGCAGCATGCCCCGACTGACGCTGGTCGCAGCACTCCTCACAATCCTCCTCGTCGCATCGCTGCCGGCCAACGGCGGGCAGGTGGTGCATGCAACGGCCATCCCGGGCACCACGGAGCGGGAGGACGCCGGCGCGATGGAGTTCGAGGCGGCAAGCTTCCGGGCTGCCGAGGCACCGGGCGAGATTGCGTTTCTGAGCGAGGCGTTCGTACGCACGGAGCGATCGAGCGAGGCGTTCGCAGGCACGGCCATGATCGCACTCGGCAGCCCGCCTGCGACAGCTCTGGGCGCGTCGCCTTCCTCTCCGGCTTACTCCACGCAGCCGTCGCCGTCTGCCGCGGCTCGAGCGACCTCGCTGCGGCCGAATGAGGGCGTGGCGAAATCGAACGGGTTGACCTCGCTGGACAGACCTTCGCTGCCGAGCACTCTCCTGCCGAACGTGGTCCCTGCCGGCACCGGGAACGCGGCGCATATCGCGTCACACTCGGCTCCAGCGCTGGCGTCCGTTACGGCGCCCGCTACGTTCGCTGCCGCATCAGAAGCTGCTTCCGCCGCAGCAGCCGGTTCAGCCGCGCCTCTCAGCGCCGCGCTCACAGCCAATGTGTCGTCTGGCGCGCTGTCGTCCTACTCAGCCACCACTGCCGCACTCAGCGCTCGCGACATGGTGGCAATCGAGGGCTACGGCACCTACATCAATGAACTACTGGACGGTCGCGACGCGTTCCTGACGAGATGGAATACGGCCGAGCGTGGTCGGCTGCGGGTGTGGATCGATCGCTCGCCGCTGGAAGGGAGTGACAGTTCGCCGATGGAGTCGTACGACGCCGTGGTGCGCGATGCCTTCGCTCGCTGGACCGCCGCCGGACTTCCCCTCCAGGTTGAGTACGTAACCAGTGCGCGTGAGGCAGACATCCGTGTTCGGTTCACGGAACAGTTCTCCAGGCCCATCAGCGGACGCACCCGCTGGTCGCACGACGCCGCTGGCTGGATCCTGGACGGAGAGATTGCGCTGTCGCTACGGCACCCCCGCGGAAGCCTGCTGAACGAATCTGCACTGCGCGCCATCACACTCCACGAAATCGGCCACGTACTCGGCCTCGATCATGTGGACGACGACCGGAGCATCATGGCTCCCATGGTTCGCGCACGCGACCTGAGCGATGCAGACCGCGCGACTGCGAGCCTGCTGTACCGCCTGCCCGCCGGTACGCTGAAGTGAAACCGGGGCAGCTGTCGTGAGGCTCGAACTGCTGCCGATGGCGCTCGTTGGTGGGCTGGCCGCCTTTGTTGCGTTCCAGGCATCGGGAGCCACGGGTTCGGCAGTGGCGCGGGAACATTCGGCAGCGTCTCATGAAGACGGTGGAGCCATGGCAGACTCGGGCTCCTCGCGCTTC
>DATGOL010000103.1:0-8581 GCA_035306065.1 Gemmatimonadales bacterium
ACGGGCCTGGCAATCGCCGGCGGAGCCACCCTGCTCGGCGCAATCGAGGCGTGGTGGTGGAGTGACCGGGGTCAGAGCGCGGCGAAGAGACTCTCGACGGACACGGCGGAGGAACTGCGCAGCGACGCCGAGGTGGGCCGCGCAAACTCCGTGGAGCTGGTGCCGAGCGGAAGGGGGCTGGCGGTACGGATCAGCTGGTAGCGCCTGCCTGACGCCAGTGTGGAGAGTATAGCCTGTCAGTAACTGCCTCCCATCCAGTCACTCTTCAGCGGCGCCGGCCACTACGCACTGAAAATTGGAAACGACGGTCGCACGCGGAGGCGCGGAGGCCGCGGAGAGAAGCCTGGAGCATGAACCTCCAATCGCCGTGCAGTTCTCCGCGGCCTCCGCGCCTCCGCGTGAGGCTTTTTTACCGGCTCCGCTTGCAGACGAAGCTCCGCTTCGCCCCAGCAGAGCCTCCACCAGGGCCGAGCCACGAGCGCCGACGCTGGAATAACAGCGTCATTTCAAGGAGGCGCAACCGGGAGAAGAGTGCGGAGGCGCCCTCGAGTGCTGTCAGAATATCGCTTACGCTCCACTAGCGCCTGGCGCCCGACACCCTGCTCAGCACGAACCTCGGGATCTCGGCGTCAAATTCCTCTCCGTCCTCACCGATGAAGTGGTAGTGACCCTCCATCCAGCCATCGCCTGATTTCAGCACGCAGAAGCTGCTGTACTCATGCACCTCGCCGGGGCCGATCACCGGCTGCAGCCCCACGACACCCTCGCCCACGACTTCCGTCTGCTCGCCCACCGAGTCGTGAATCAGCCACTTCCGCGTGAGCAGCTGCGCGGACAGTTCACCCACGTTCTCGATACGAACGCGGTAGGTGAACACGAACTGGCGCAACTCCGGACGCGAGTGTCCCGGAATGAACGACGGCCGCACCGTGATGCGGATGAAGTCGGTCTGGCGATAGAAAAACGGGGGCAGCGTAGACATGGCAGGATTGAAAGCTATCCCAACGTGCCACGATCTGCAGTAGCGGCTTCTTCGCCATCCTCCAGCAAGGCGAGATTCGGCACGTCGTCTCCGTGCTCCGTAACCGCAACCTGCCTGTCCCGGCCGCCTCGCAGCATCCGCACGAACGTTGCCGCAACCTCGGCCTCGAACTCCACGCCCATTCCGCTCTCCATGTAGCGCAGGCTGCGTGCAAGCGACCAGGCGGGCCAGTGCAGCCTGGAGGAGCGGAGAGCGGTGAACACGCTCGCAACCTTCACGATTGCACTTACCACGTGCGGGCGCCGTACCGTGGCCAGCACCGGGTACCCGGAACCATCGGGACGCATGTGATGCTCGTAGGCGGCTACGGCCGCAGCCTCGAGCGACGGTGCACCTGCCATCAGCATGCGCGCGCCGTCTGCCGGATGGCGGCGAATGCGATCCCGCTCCTCACGCGTCAGGCGGCTCTTTTCCATCAGCTCTCGTGGCACACCTGCCATGCCGATGTCATGCAGCAGCCCTGCCACCCCTACACGCAGCGCCTCACGACGCGCCGCACCCAGGCGCTCCGCAAGCGCCAGGGAGAGTGAGGCGACGTTGATGGAGTGCATCACCAGGTAGTCGTCGAATGAAGGCAGCTGCAGGATAGGGATGGACGGACGCACTTCCGCATGACGCAATACGCTCAGGCTCCGAACCACGAGTTCGGCTTCGGATGCCGGAACCACGCCACGACGCTCCGCATTCGCAAATATCCAGCGGGTTACCGCCGTCTCCTCGGCGAGCGAATAGGCCGGTACCGATGAATCGTCAAAGCCGTCGTCCTCCGAATCGGTTTCGTCGGACGCCACGATCGCCCCGAACCGCACGCCATCCAGAGCGGCATCGGCCTCGTCCATTGCATCCGCCGCCGCCGCCACGCTGCCAAGCTTGTTGAGCAGCCTGTCCAGGAAGTGCTCGAAGCTGTCGCGCGACAGGTCTGGCGCGAACTCCATTCGCTGCACACCCGCTTCGCTCAGCCGCGTTGCCCACTGCCAGCCGCGGAGCGCGGGAAGCACCGTTCGGTCGTGCACGACGTTCTCGCCAAGGAACGTGAACACAGGCTGCCGGTCGCCGTAGTGCAGCCCGTCCAGCAGCTTGTAGGTGGTGTCCACAGCGCTCGTACGTGCCGGATGCCCCGGCCCGTAGAGCGAGATTGTCGCTATGGACTGCGCGAGTGAGTGAAGGAATCGAACGGGTGCGCTCATCGGATTTTCACGTGTTGAAGCGGCGTATGCAATCGCGTGTTGGCTGTTCAGCCGCGCATCACAGGCATGGAAACCGGCGTCGGTCGGGGTGTAAGCGATGGCTTGCGTGACGGCGGCACGAGAGCGCCAAGTTCGAGTGCGAGGTCCAGGACTTCCCGTGCGCGATCGTCGGTGCCCCACTCCCGTGCAAGCACGTGAAGTGCGGCGGTGACATGCGGCTCCAGCTGCGCGAGCCGAGGACGGCGAAGCAGTCGGCCACGAACGGTGGTGACGTCCAGCAGCGCCTCCAGCACATCGGGTTCGTGGGACGCCTGGACCGCGCGCACCACGAGTGCACGGATGGGCGACGGCTGCTCGTTGAGCCTCAGGATCTCGAGCAGGAGCGGCAGCGTCTCATGGTCCGCACCGCTGCACGCCAGGAAGCGCACCGCAACCCTCACGAGGTGGGGATCGCCGCTGAGCAGGGCTTCCCGTGCGGTTTCCATGGGTGCCTGCTGCGTGAGCTGAAGTCGCAGGGCGGCGGAGCGAACGCTTTCGTCCGGGTGCCTGAGATAGCGAGTGAGCGGGAAATCTTCCGGCACCTGCAGGGAATCGCGCAGGTATGCGAGCACTATGCGCTGCACCATTCGCGGTGCACCGGGCAGCCTGTTGCACGCCTCACGCGATGCATCCATGCCGAACCGCGACAGCACTCGTGCCACACGATACGATCGCGTGCGCGGACCATCCTGCAGCATTGCCGACACGAGTGCAGGCACTGCAGTCGGGCCCAGTGCGTCTGCCACATGCCACAGTTCGTTCTCGTCCGACGCGCTTTCGAGCAGCGTTTCCAGCGCATCCTCGGTGAATGCGCGCGCCCGAACTCGCGCACCCATGGCGCTGGCGGGGTCGGTGCTGCGAGCGAGTGCAACGAGCGTCTGCTCCTCCTTCGCGGCCACTTCCTCCATGGCGGCGCGTACGGCCGGGGCGTCCACGTCCAGCTCCACGCCCATGCGCGTGAGGCGCGCGGCCCAGCCGGGCTTGGGAGCGCCCCTGGGTGCCCATTCCTTGTCAACGAGCACCGGCTCCAGGCTCGGCGCAGGGTCACGAACCAGCGGCGGACCCTCGGCCTCACGACTGTCTGCTATGAGATCTTCCAGGTGACGACGCAGTGCTGCCTCGGCACGCGCACGGCCACGAGCAGTGGGAACATCCGCAACGTCTGCGAGCTTCTGGAGCAGCAGTACCGATGCGGCACCGAGAACGAATGCGCCCGCGTCTGCTGCGGCGCGTGCCATGGATACGGTGGTTTCGGCCGGAAGCGAACGTGCAGCGTGCTCAACGAGAGACCTTCGCGCCGCGGAATCAGGCAGCCCGTTCACCACTCGCGCGAGTTCCTCGTTCGACAGAGACGATACTGTGTCTACCACGCGCCGCCTGACCGCTGCGGTGCTGCGAGTTGCATGCACCATGAGTGCGAGCACGTCTTCCGAGCATGCGGAAACTTCGCCATCCAGCGTCAGGCGCTCGCGAAGGCGATCGACGATCGCGCCGTTGTCTTCCTCCTCTGCACCTTCAACACCAGACGTAGTCGCTAGCGTTACCATCCGTTCCCACAGCAGCTCGTCTGCCTCGCGCGGCTCGCTGTGCTGGATTGGCGCAATGGCTGGAGTGTCTGCCGGGGTTGCCGCAACTTCCTTGCGATCTTCCAGTGTGGAGATGCGCACAGGGAAAACCTGCGCGTGCGGGAGCGCCACCTGCCTGGGGGGCGTGGTGCCAACTCCGATGTCACGTTCTTCACGCCGTGCGATGGCGCGGAGAAGGACCGAGAACTCGTCTCGCTCCATACCGCGTTCGAAACGCACCGATCCGATGTCGCGCCGGTGCAGCCTGCGCGGAAGTTCCGCGAGAGCGGGTGCTGAACTCTCGAGCAGCCGGTCGGACACCAGCAGGCGGTCGCCATCCACGGCAATCACCAACGGGTCATGGTCTTCGAGCAGCGCAACAATGCCTTCAAAGGCACTGCTCACGGCGTTTGAGGTGTGTACGTGATCCTCGGGGTACACAGCCAGCCTTTGCAGCGCCGTGGCAAATGCCTGCAGCGTGCTCTCGACCTCGGGCCGGGAGGATACCGGATTCTCTGTGTTGTACTCGGCCATCGGACGGCGGAGGGTGGAGTGAACGCTCGCCATGAACGTGGACAGTGGGTAGACGTTCGGTTCACGCGGGCGGTAACTGACGGCGGGCTTTCCTGCGTGCTGGGGGAGCTGGAGCATCCCTTTTATTCATGCTTGACGGAGCGTTCGGACTGCCGTTCACAGCGTCTGTATCGGCCTCAACGGCCATTACATTCCCCGCATGGTCAACCGTTCCCTGGCGCGATTCGCGTGGCTGAACCTCGCGTACAATCTCCTGGTGGTGGCATGGGGCGCATACGTGCGAGCCACGGGAGCCGGCGCCGGCTGCGGCGAGCACTGGCCCCTGTGCAACGGGCAGGTGATACCCCGCGAGCCTCAGCTCGAGACCATCGTGGAGTTTACCCACCGTCTTACCAGCGGGCTGGCGCTGGTGCTGGTGGTGATCATGTACGTGTGGGCCCGCAGGGCTTTTGCGAAGGGACATCGCACTCGCCGAGCGGCCGGCTGGTCAACCGTATTGATGATCATCGAAGCGCTGATCGGTGCAGGGCTGGTGCTCTTCGCGCTGGTGGCAGACGACGAGTCCATGGCGCGTGCGGTGTCGCTGGCGCTTCACCTGGTCAACACGTTCCTGCTGCTGGGCGCTATCACCCTCACGGCGTGGTTTGCCGGCGGCAGGCCGGGTTTCTCCATTCGCGGGGCCGGGACGGCGGGCAGAATGCTGGCTTCGGCTGCCCTGGCAACGATCATTGTGGGTGCGAGCGGTGCGATCATCGCGCTGGGAGATACGCTGATCGCCGCAGCGCTGCGCGGTGGACGGTCCGCGCTCTCTCCGATGGTGCAGTTCCTACTGGAAGTGCGGGTTGCTCACCCCGTGCTTGCGGTGGCAGTGGCAATCGGCGTAGTCGCGATGGTTATCTGGCTGGAGGGCAGAGCTGACAACAATGAAGCCCGGCCCTTTGGCATGTTGCTGATCGCACTGTTCGCCGGGCAGATCGTGGTGGGGCTTGTGAACGTATCACTGGGTGCACCGGTGTGGATTCAGCTGGTGCACCTGTTGCTGGCCGACATGGTCTGGATTGCGCTGGTCCTGTACGGCGCGGCGAGGCTTGCGGTCAGCCCCCGCGCAGCCGCTTCAGCGTAGCGCCCGCACGCCCGGCCGCTTCGCGAATTCTCTCCTCACTGGTAACGAAGGAGATGCGGAAGAAGCCTTCTCCGCCCTTTCCGAAGCCCGATCCCGGCATCACCACCACTCCCTCCTCCTCCAGCAGTGCATCCGCGAAGGTTGCGCTGGGGAGATCCTCTGGCAGCGGCATCCAGAGATACATGGTTGCAAGCGGAGACTCGGCCGTGAATCCTGCCTCACGAAATGCCTCCACGGCAGCGTCTCGCCTGCCGCGGAATACCTCCACGTTGCCCGGCACGAAGTTCTCGTAGTCGTTAAGCGCCGCCGCGGCCGCCGCCTGGATGCCCATGTAGCTGCCTGTGTCCATGAACGACTTCACCTTGGACAGTGCGCCGATCACCTCAGGGTTGCCCACGGCCCAACCCGTACGCCAGCCCGTCATGTTGTAGGTCTTGGACAGCGAATGGAACTCGATGGCGACGTCGCGTGCACCCTCGATCTCGAATATGCTCGGCGGACGATACCCGTCGAACGCCAGTTCGCTGTAGGCGTTGTCGTAAACGAGCAGGATGTCCAGCTCGCGGCAGCGCGCAACCATGCGCTCCAGGTACTCGCGGGGCGCGATGGCGGCCGTGGGATTGTTGGGGTAGTTGAGGTAGATCAACCTGGCGCGCTTGAGAACGTCTGCCGGGATCTCATCGATCTCGAGCAGGAAGTTCGTGCGAGGGCGCAGTGGGTAGAAATACGGCTCAGCCTCGGAGAGGAGCGTGCCGCCGATGTACGCCAGGTAGCCCGGCTCGGGCAGAATGGCAACGTCTCCGCGCTGCAGGTATGCAAGCGCGAGGTGAACTATGCCTTCCTTGGACCCGATGAGCGGAACGACTTCGGCAACAGGATCGAAATCCAGGTTGAACCGGCGCTTCATGAAGGAGGCGATTGCCTCACGATAAGGAAAATGGCCGAGTCCGAAGCCGTAGCGCTGAAGCGCCGGGATGCGCGAGCCCTCGATGAGTGCGTTTACCGCTGATTCAGGTGGCGAAAGATCTGCGTCTCCTGCACCAAGGTCGATTACGTCCATTCCGCGCTCGATGAGGCGGCGCTTCTTGAGCGGAATGGCAGCGAGCATGTATGGGGGAAGCGACTCGAACCTTGGCGTCAGCGGTGGCATGATGCGATGTGCGAAGTGAGGGTGAACTGAGCTTGCTGGAGCAAATGCCTATTGAACTGTACAGCAGGCCGAAAGCTTTTGCCACAAAGGCCAGTGTGGAGCGTTCGGCGCTGCCTTGAAGCGCGGTAGGCAGAAAACAAGCGAGGGCGGGAGAAGCGCCGGTGAGACACTCCCCGCCCTCGCTGTGACGTGCGCAGGACAATCTGTTAACGGTGCCCCCGGAAGGCAGTGGGCGCCGTTGGTGCAGGCGTCAATCGCCGGCCGGGGCTACCCTCGCGTGCTGTGCCTCAACCCAGGACTTGTGGTACGACGGATCCTCGATCGACACCGCCTCACGAGCAACCATGAGCGGGCGGAACGAATCCATCATTACCGCAAGCTCGTTGGTTTCCTTCTGTCCGATGCTGGCTTCTGCGCGACCCGGGTGCGGGCCGTGCGGAATGCCGTCCGGGTGGTGCGTAATGCTGCCGAACTCGATGTCCTTCCGGCTCATGAATTCATCGGACGCGTAGAAGAGCACTTCGTCCGAATCCACATTGCTGTGGTTGTACGGTGCCGGTACTGCTTCCGGGTCGAAGTCGTAAGGCCGCGGGCAGAACGAGCAGATAACGAAGTTGTCGCCCTCGAAGGTCTGGTGTACCGGCGGTGGCTGGTGCACGCGTCCGACGATGGGCTCGAAGTCGTTGATGTTGAACGCCCACGGGTAGAAGTATCCGTCCCAGCCCACGACGTCGAATGGATGGTGATCCAGTATCATCTCGTTCAGGCCGTCGTACTGCTTGACGAGAATGCGGTAGTCACCGAGCTCGTCGTACGTGCGAAGCTCCGTGGGGCGCCTGATGTCACGCTCGGAATACGGCGCGCCTTCGAGCAGCTGTCCGAACTGGTTGCGGTACCGCTTGGGCCAGCGAACGTGCCCGCGACTCTCGAAGATCACCAGCTTCGGGGCATCGGCATCCTTGTCAAAGCGATACCGGTGCATGATGCCGCGGTGGATGACCAGGTAATCACCTTCGTGGAACGGGAGGTCGCCGAACTGTGTCTCCAGGATGCCGGCTCCCTTCGCTACGTAAGTGACTTCGTCTGCCTGTGCATTCCGGTAGAAGTGGGCATCCTGCTCGTCAGGCTCCACGTACAGCATTGCAATATCGGAGTTGAACAGCAGCGGAGTGCGATCGAGCGTGGGACTGCCGCCGCGCTTCACCTGCGAGGTGCGGAAGTGCCTGTGCTTGAGCGTGGCGTCTTTCGCAACCTCCCACTTCATCTCGCGAATGCGTGTAACCTGCCTGATGGTGGTTGGCGGGTGCACGTGGTAGAGCAGCGAAGAAGTGCCGCTGAACCCTTCGTGCCCCATGAGCTGCTCGGAATAGATGCCGCCATCAGGTTTGCGAAAGGCAATGTGCCGCTTGCGCGGTATGCCGCCGAGTGTGTGATAGATGGGCATGGTGGGGCAGTAGTCAGGTTTAAGGAAAAGCGGCAGTACTCAGTACCTTGTGCTCGGTTCCGAGTACTGCCTCTCTCTCACAGATTGCCGCGCAGTTCCTGCTCCCTCTCGATCGCCTCGAACAGCGCGCGGAAGTTGCCCTTGCCGAAGCTCTTGGCACCCTTACGCTGGATGATCTCGTAGAAAACAGTGGGGCGGTCCTGCACGGGCTTCGTGAAGATCTGCAGCAGGTAACCGTCGGGATCGCGATCAACCAGGATGCCGAGCTTTGCCAGCTCCTCAACCGGCTCATCGATCTTCCCTACCCTTTCCTGCAACTCGTCGTAGTACGAAGTGGGGGTGCTCAGGAACTCAACGCCGCGATCGCGCAGAGCAGTCACGGTTCCGATGATGTCGTCCGTGGCGAGCGCCATGTGCTGCACGCCGGGGCCGCCGTAGAAGTCCAGGTACTCATCAATCTGCGACTTCTTCTTGCCTGACGCCGGCTCGTTGATCGG
>DATGOL010000104.1:0-17638 GCA_035306065.1 Gemmatimonadales bacterium
GCGGCGCACTCCTTACCCCAACCACCCCACCTTCCTGTACCACTCGGCCGTCTCGAACAAGCCGTCCAGCAACGGAATTCGCGACTCGTAGCCCAGCTCCGCCCGCGCCAATGCATCGCTGCAGCTCCAGTCCGCACCTGAGAGCTCCCTGGCCCGGTCCGGCGTAAGCAGCGGCTTGCGGCCCAGCAGCAGCGCGCGCGTACGATCCAGTCGCGCAGCAACGTGCAGGATTCCCGTTGGAAGTGACACGGTTCGCAGCACGCGGCCGATCGCCGCGCCAATGCCTGTCATTACGTCTTCCCACAGGTGCACCTGCCCGTCGCTAAGGTAGTACATACCGGATGCCTCACGCTCAGCCGCGAGCAGCAGGCCCGATGCCAGGTCGCGCGCATGCACGAACGACAGACGCTGCCCTTCAGGCGCCAGGCGCACCGCGAGCCCGCGTGAGGCAAGGCGGAACGCCGCCAGGATGTCCACGTCGCGCGGGCCATACACCGCCGGTGGACGCACCACGACATGACGCAACCCTGAATCACCCAGCACCTTCTCGGCGAGCAGCTTCGACGTGCCGTACGCACCCTGCGGGTTGTCGGAGTCCTTCTCCGTTGCCGGATGCCCCGGGCGCGGCGGACCCGCAGCAGCAAGGCTGGAGCAGAGCACGATGTGCGCGTCAGGAGCTGACTCACGCACCGCCATGGCAAGACGCCGGGTGCCGTCTACATTCACGCGGTAGTAGGTAGCGTCCCTGGCAGCCGACGTGACCGCCGCCAGGTGGAATACACTCTCCGACCCCTTCACCGCAGCAGCCAGCGCCTCCCTGCCGGACGCAGATTCATCGCCCACGTCACCGTACACCAGCCGCACTCTCTCGCGAGGCAGCCAGCGCAGGTCGCTCGTGCGGCGCACGAGGCAGCGAACCTCCCACCCGCGATCCAGCAGTGCCTCCACGAGATGGCTCCCCACGAAACCGCTGGCGCCGGTCACCAGCGCCGTCCGCGCCACGTCAGGCACCTGTCGCCCTGTCGTACAGCCTGTAAGTGCGGTACGCGTCCGCGCCGATCTTCTCCAGGCCAGCGCGCATGAGGGCGTTGTCCTCCAGTATCCAGGAGAACTCGCCCTTCGTTATGCCCTTCGGAGGACACTCCCGCCAGTAGTGCAGGTACATGAGCTCCGCCACGCCCATCTTCCTGTACGGTTCCAGTACGCCGAGTGTGAGTACACGCATGGCGTCTACCTTGCGCCGGTGCCACAGCGCCCTGGCCCAGCCGAACGGGAAGAGACGCCCGTTCATGTGCCGCAGAACACGGTTCATGTCGGGCAACGCCAGCGCAAAGCCCGCCAGCTCTCCCTTCACCTCCGCGAACAGCACGAGGTTCGGGTCCACCACTGGCTTGAGCTGCTTCGCCATGTGATGCAACTCTTCATCCGTCATGGACACGTGCCCCCAGTTGCGCGCCCAGGCCTGGTTGTAAACCACGCGAACACGCTCCACCTCCTGCTCGAACTGCTTCATGTCCATGCCGCGGATAACCACGCCGAAACGCTTCGCGACGGCGTCGCCAGCACGCACCAGACGCTCGGGCGGCGCCTCCGCCTCTCCCTCGTAGCCCAGGTAGTACGCCACGAGATCCTTCGCCTTCACGAATCCGCTGCGCTCGAGGAGATCGGCATACCAGGGAGGATTCCACGGCATCATGACCATGGGCGAACCCTCGAAACCGCTGACCAGGAGCCCGCATTCCTCGTTGAGCGACAGGCTCGCGGGGCCGCGCATCACCTTCATCCCTCGTGCGGCAAGCCACTGCGCCGCGGCATCCAGCAGCTCTCGTGCGGCACCCTCGTTACGCTCGCACTCGAACATTCCGAAAAAGCCTACCGGCTCGCCGTGCTCCTCCAGGTAGCGACGGTTCTCGATGGCGGCAACACGCCCCACCACGCGCCCCTCCGCATCGCGCGCAATGAAAAGCTCTACAGTGGCATGCCGGTGAAAGGGATGCCGCGCGGGGTCAATGAGCTCGTGAACATCACGCCGGAGCGGAGGCACCCACCAGGGGTCACCGGCGTACAGCCGGTACGGAAACTCCACGAACTCCCTTCTCTCACGCTTCGTCCGCACCGGGTGAACACGCACTTCACCGCTGCGTGCATCACCAGGCATGAGAGTCCCGCTCAGATCAGCCCCGCTTCGCGACCACACCTCTGGAACGTCTCCAGCACTTCGTCCAGCTGCTCGCTCGTGTGCGTGGCCATGTAGGACGTTCGAATCCTGCAGCTGTTCTCCGGAACTGCGGGCGCTATCACGGGATTCGTGAAGATCCCCGCATCGAACAGCGAACGCCAGAACATGAACGTCTGGACCATGTTCCCCACTACCACCGGAACTATCGGCGACTCACTCGTGAGGGTATCGAAGCCCATTCCCGTGAGCTCGCGCTTCATCCTGCGCGCATTCTCCCACAACCTCTCGCGCCGCTCGGGTTCCGAACGGATGATCTCCACCGCCTTCAACGCCGCCGCGCAGGCCGACGCCGGAATGGCCGCACTGAAAATCACGTTTCGCGCGTTGTGGCGAAGGTAGGAAATCACCTGCGCGTCGCCAGCCACGAACCCGCCTATCGACGCGAGAGACTTGCTGAACGTGCCGACGATCAGGTCTACCTCGTCTCCCACCCCGAAGTGCTGCGACACTCCACCACCACCTTCCCCGAACACCCCCACGCCGTGTGCGTCGTCAACAACGAGGCGCGCTCCGTACTCACGACACAGCTCCACCAGGCCGGGAACGTCGGCCAGGTCTCCCTCCATGCTGAACACGCCATCCACGATCACCATCTTCGCGAGGCCCGCCCGATAGGCAAGCTTCGCCTCGAGGTGCTGCAGGTCTCCATGCCTGAAGCGCTCTATGTGGCCTCCAGACTGCACCGCGCCGTCCACGATGCTCGCGTGATCCAGCTTGTCTATGAAAACCGCATCGCCCGGCCCCACCAACGTGGCGATCACTCCCAGGTTCGTCTGGAAACCCGTGGGAAACACCAGGGCAGCCTCCTTTCCCACCAGTGACGCGAGTTCGTCTTCCAGCTTCTCGTGCAGGTCCGTGTTGCCATTCAGGAACCTGCTTCCGGTGCACGCCGTACCGTACTTTCGCGTTGCCTGCTCGGCCGCCTCGATCAGTCGAGGGTCATGTGTCAACCCGAGGTAGTTGTTCGAACCGATCATGATCCTGCGGCGCCCTTCCATCACCACCTCGGTTCCGTGCGACGACTCCACCGGATAGAAGTAGGGATAGAGTCCCATGGCTCGAACCTCTTCGGGACGCGTGTATTCGCGCGCCTTTGCAAAAAGGTCCGGTGACGCCTCCACCTGCGGAATTACATGCGCAGGGTCCTGTGCGAGGTCGCCCTGCGCACCGTTGCGGCGGATCCATCGAGAATGCACGTCTGGTGATCTCCTGGGCTACGGAACTGCTTGAGGTTGGGGGCCAGGCTGCCCACGCGGGTCCTTAATATATGCGAGCCTGCCAATTCACAGTCTCTACTCGGTCCGGCGGCCCCATGTAATTCGGTGGCCCCATAGATATGTATGCTTCCCGGGGCCTTTGCGGCAGTCTGGCGCCGGGCAGGCAGACCGTTCAGCTTCGCTACGGTATGTGCGTCAGAGCCTGCCAGTGGCAGGCCACCCGGTCCACCGCCCATACCCGAGGCAAGGATGATGCTCCAATGCTTCGCCGTCCAGCATAACCACTCCCTGATCGCATGCCGCACCCCCCCGCGAGTGGCAATTCATTGCCTCCCGCCCGCACGGAACAGCCTGTTCGCGTAGCCATCTTCACAGGTGCCTACGATCATATCAGGGACGGAGTGTCGCTCACCCTGAACCGGCTCGTTGCTTTCCTGGAGCGCAACTCGGTAAAGGTGAAAGTGTTTGCGCCCACGGTGAGGCAGCCGGCACTCCGGCACGCGGGAACGCGAATCGCCGTGCCCTCCATCCCGGCGCCCGGGCGTGGCGAGTACCGCGTATCGCTGGGGCTCCCTCACGGCGCCAGGCGCGAGCTCGCTGAGTTCAACCCCAACATCGTTCACATCGCCACCCCGGACATCCTCGGCCATTCGGCACTCCGCTGGGCGAAGCGACGTGAGATCCCGGTTGTGGCGTCGTACCACACGCACTTTGCTTCGTACCTGGACTACTACGGTCTACAGCGGATCGAGGGCAGCGTGTGGGGCTACCTGCGCCGATTCTACAAGCAGTGCGCTCACCTGTATGTGCCGAGCAGTTCGATGGAGGATGTGCTTCGCAAACATGGGATAAGCGACAACCTTCGTCCGTGGCCGCGAGGTGTGGATACCGGCCTCTTCAGTCCGAAGCTTCGTTCCGTCGCGTGGCGTGAGGCGGTGGGAGCCGGCGATCGCGACGTGATCGTGACATTCATCAGCCGGATAGTTGCAGAGAAGGGCGTGGAGGTTTTTGCGCAACTCGTGGAACAGCTCGAATCACGCGGCGTTCCGCACCGGAGCCTGGTGGTAGGTGACGGTCCGCTGCGCGCGCCGCTTCAGGAACGACTGCGAAACACGCATTTCACCGGAACGCTGCGGGATGAAGAGCTGGCGCGAGCGTATGCGTCGTCGGATGTATTCGTGTTTCCGAGCGAGACGGAGACGTTCGGCAACGTGACGCTGGAAGCGATGTCGAGCGGGGTGCCCGCGGTGTGTGCGAACGCTACCGGAAGTGCGTCGCTGGTGCGTGCCGGCGAAACCGGTTTCCTGGCTCCTCCGCGCGACGTGCAGGCGTTCGTGGAGAACGTGGAGCGGCTGTGTACAGACCACGCGTTGCGTGCGCGCATGTCGGCGGCATCTCGTGAGGCGGCGCTCGCATATGACTGGAACGTGGTTCTCGCACGGATGCTCGGCTATTACAGGGAGCTCGTATGACGCGGCTGCTGTTCGTGTCACACTCGCTCCCGCCGCGCGGCCGGCCGCTGGACAACGTCGGCGGCATTCAGCGTGTGGCAGTGGAGCTCATGCAGGCCCTGCAGAACCAGCCGGGCGTGGAGCTGGTTCCGCTCGTGCTCGAGAGCGCGTGGAGCGAACGCCACTGGCGAGTGCCGCTCTTTCTGGCACGTGCGCTGCGCGAGATTCCGCGGCTCGTGAGGCAGGGCGACGTGGACGGAGTGCTCTTCGCATCCATGGTTACCGGATCGCTGGCCGTACCGCTGCGTAAAGTGCTGGAGGAACACGGCGTTCCGACTGCGGTGATCGCCTACGGACACGACGTGACCATGCCCCTTGGCATTTACCAGCGCTGGGTGCCGCGCGTATTCGCAAGCGTTAACCGAGTTCTGCCCATCAGCCGCGCGACGGCAGAGGCCTGTCGTGCTCGCGGCCTGCCTGACGCGAAGATGAACCTGGTTGCCCTGGGAGTGGACATGAGCCGCTTCCCCCAGCCGGGCGACCGCGCAGCGGCTCGTGCCGAGCTGGCTGCGACGCTCGACAACGTGGAAGCTCCCCTGCCTGGCGACGCACTCCTGCTCTGCTGCGTTGGCCGGCAGGTGGAGCGCAAGGGCTTTCACTGGTTCGTGGACAACGTGATGCCGCAGCTGCCGGAAGACGTGCACCTCTGGCTCGCCGGCGACGGCCCCGAGGGGCCGAGGATACGTGCGGCCATCGACACGCATGGCCTGCACTCCCGCGTTCGCATGCTCGGCCGCCTCACGGACAGCGAGATCGCGCAACTTTACGCCGGCGCAGACTTGTTCATCATGCCCAACGTGCGCGTGCCGGGCGACATGGAGGGCTTCGGCCTGGTGATGGTGGAAGCAGGTGCCTGCGGCCTGCCAACCATAGCATCACGACTGGAAGGCATCCTGGACGTAATCACGGACGGTTGCAACGGAGTACTGGTGGAGAGCGGCGATGCGCAGGGCTTCGCGAATGCCATCGAACGATTCAGAGCCGACCCCGCACTCCTGCAATCGATGTCAGCGAGAACGGCGAGCTTCACGCGCGAGAACTTCGGCTGGGAGAAGTTACGGGTAACGGGGGATGGGTTATGGGTAACGGGTAACGGGTAATGGGTGACGGGTTACGGGTTACGGGGCGCGTCTCGATGCGCCGTTAATGCAATCGTAATCGGATCCGAAGCCGCAACTCATGGATACATAAGCCGGGTGTAACCCGCCTGGTGCATCGTAGCGTTCAGGTTCGCAGCATCACGCTGCGAACCGTCACCTTCTTTCGGGAGTGGGTATGCCGGCCACGAACACGCAGTCTGGACGCCGGCGTCGACGGTCATCGCAGGATACGTTGCTCTTCCAGTTCTCGATGGTGCTGCGGGAGGCTGAGATGGGTTTGCGTCGGCATCCGGTCTTGATTCGCACGCCGGGTGCGGCTCGCTCTCTCATAGCGACTCGCCTGCTGCAGGCTGCGGCTATCGCATTTCTCGCTGCACCGATTCCAGCAGGTGCGCAGGCACTTCGCGTGCTGGTTACCGAGGAGCTTTCGCGGGCCGAGTTACCTGGCGTGATCGTGGAGCTACATCGCAATGACGCCGCCGCACCGAGCCAGGCCACCATCGTAGCCGCCGCTGTCACCGGCGCCAGCGGCACTCGCCTGTTCCAGCTCGCCGCGGCGGGCGAATATCGCGTTCGAGCCAGGCGCATCGGATTCGAACCGTTCCTGTCCGATGTAATCTCTGTCCCGCCCGGTCAGACGGTGGACATGCAGCTCCGCATGCCATCGCGTCGTGTAGCTCTGCCTTCTCTCGTTGTGACGGGCGAGCGACGGTGCAATGCACGCGCTATCGCCGCCGATGCCCAGGTGGCCACCGTATGGGACGAGGTGCGGAAGGCGCTGACCGTAAGCGACCTCTCGCAGCGCGACAGGCCTGCGTCCACCGCGGGGATGACAGCACGCGCTTTCGAACGGCACGTGGACAACCGCGACCGCCTGCGACGTCTGTTCATGCACCCGCCCCAGCCGATCACGAGCAGGCCATTCGAAGCGCGCGCGCCGGAAGAGCTGTCCGCGTCTGGCTACGTTCGCCGCGACGACGGCATGATCGAGTTTCTCGCGCCTGACGAGCGAGTACTCCTCTCCGACGAGTTCGTCCGGGACCACTGCTTCGAACTCACTGCAGGCACAGAGTCCACTGCGGGCCTTATCGGACTCGCGTTCACGCCGGACCCCAGCCGCCGCGTGCCGGACATTGCCGGCGTGCTCTGGATAGACTCCACCACGGCCGAACTGCGCCACCTCGACTTCTGGTTCACGGATCGCGACCTGCCATCGCAGGCGCGCGGGCAGGGCAGGGCCGGCGGGCAGGTGGTATTCGCACGACTGCCCGAAGGCGCATGGAGCCCCGTGGCCTGGCGTCTCCGCATGCCCGCACTCGACCGGGAGCCGGAAAGGCCCACAGTGCTGCTTGTGACAGGCTATGTGGAGATTGGCGCCGTTGCACAACTGCCTGACGTGCCCGGCGAGCCGATGCCCGCCGCCCTCGCGAACGTACTCGAGCCGTACCTCGCACTCGCCCGCCCGGCACGCCTTACGGGCGTCGTGCTGGATAGCCTGCTCGGCGTGCCTCTCGCTGGTGCCACCGTGAGGATGTCACCCTCACTCGACCCCGAGTGGGTAGACGACAACGTCTCTGCACTAACGAATGTGGAGACCGCGGCTACGCTGGAGACCACTGCGGACGCCCTGGGGCACTTCGCTTTCGACACCGTGCCTCCCGGCTTCCACCGCGTGTACGCTTCGCATGCCGACCTCGACTCGGCAGGCCTGACCATTCCGGAGCAATACCTGCGCACGGCGCCTGGCTCGGTTGCGACGGTGTCGCTCAGCCTCCCGCCTCGCGTATGGTTCGAAACGGAGTGCACCGCGAGCGCGGGCGGTCGCATCTCACACCGAGGAACGGTTTACGGCGCTGTACGAAGGGCGTTCGATGGAGCGTCCCTCCGTCGCGCAACGGTAAGGGCCAGCTGGCCAGACCGGCAGGCGACGCAGCCGAGCACCCTGACAATCACTACTCGCACGGGCGACGACGGCGTCTTTCGCATCTGCGACATTCCCACCGCGGCTACAACGCTTCCTGTGACGCTGGTGGCAAGTGTGGATGGAACGGAAAGTGGCCCGGTGACGCTCATGCTCGGCGAGCATCGCGACGTGATGCGTCGCGACCTCGTGGTGCCTACCGCCGGCGGTGAGGCCGTGTCTCCGCTGGCAGGCCAGCTGGATGCATCACGCGCGGTTCTGCTGGGGCGCGCCGTGGACAACACGAATGTTGGAATTCCCGACGCAGTGGTAAGTCTCTACACGGTAGACTCCGCCGGCGCCGTTGCGGCGGGTACGCTGGTGGCGCGCGTGCGCACCGACTCGATAGGCAGCTTCCGCATGAGCCGGCTCCCGCTTGGCGTGCATGAAATTCAGTTGCAGCGCATGGGCTTCCGCCTGCTGCGCCAGCGGATCGAGCTGTTCCCGGGCGATACCACCAGGGTCATCTTCACCGCTGCTCGCGTGGCAACTTCACTCGGGGCGGTTCGTATCGTGGAATCCATGGTTCCACAGTCCTCCGCGTTGCGTGAGGTGGAGACCCGGCGGCGCCAGGGTTCCGGCCATCACATCACGCAGGAGGAGATCGCCAGCCGACCGACCATGACGTCGGTATTCAGTGGCCTGCCTGGCGTACGAATGATTGCGAACGTGGACGACGATTTCCCCGGACTCTATCCGGGTGATGGAGGTTTCCAGAGCTGGATACTGGCGGTGCCGAAGCGTACCCGCAGCAACAGGAGCGGGAGAGTGTTCGGGGCGTGTGGCCTTACGCTGTACGTGGACGGCATGCAGTGGTCCTACCGCGACCTTGCAGGCATTGGTCGTGAGGACATCGTGGCCGCGGAGGTGTTTACGCGCGCCGGCCAGTTGCCGTCCCGCTACCAGCCGCGGGACAACGCCTGCGGAGTGGTGCTGGTGTGGACGGTGCAGGCGCCTTGACTGCACGGGGGACGGGTTATGGGTTAGGGGGGACGGGTAACGGGGGGGGCGACGGACGGGGGACGGCGGACGTGGGACGGCCTGCCGATTGCGGGCATCTACTTTCCCCGCACCGTGGCTACCTTCCGTTACCCGTCCGCCGTCCCCCGTCCCCCGTGCAGTTCCGTCCCCCGCCCCCCGTCCCCCGTAACCCGTATGAAGGTAGCTACCCTCTTCTCCGCTCTCACCCTCGCCGCCTGCACAGTCGCCGGCGCACAGGCGATTCAGTCCGAAGAGCACTCGTTCCACGTCGAGACAGTTGCGTCCGGGCTTGTGCACCCGTGGGGCATTGCATTCCTGCCTGACGGTGACGCGCTGGTCACGGAGCGGCCCGGTCGCGTTCGCATCATCCGTGGCGGAGTGCTCCAGGACGCGCCCATCGAGGGCGGTCCGGAAGTGCGAGCTTCCGGCCAGGGAGGGCTGCTCGACATTGCGCTGCACCCGCAGTTCGCCGAGAACTCGTACGTGTACATGACGTACTCCAAGCCCGGTGAGGCTGGTGCCGCCACCGCGCTGGCACGGGCCCGCTTCGACGGCCAGCGCCTGACGGGACTGGAAGACATTTTCGTTGCCGATAACTGGAACAACCGCGGCCAGCACTTCGGCTCGCGCATAGTGTTCGACGGCAACGGCATGGTGTTCATCAGCGCGGGCGAGCGCGGCGAGCGCGATCGCGCGCAGAACCCGGGCGATCACGCAGGCACGATAATCCGGCTGCATGACGACGGCCGCGTTCCGCAGGACAACCCCTTCGTCAGGCGCGAGGGCTTCCGCCCCGAGATCTACAGCTACGGACACCGCAACCCGCAGGGCATGGCTCGGCACCCCGAGACCGGCGAACTCTGGGCAACGGAGCACGGCGCCAGGGGCGGCGACGAGATCAACCTGGTGCGCCCGGGCCGCAACTACGGCTGGCCAGCTATCACGCACGGCATCAACTACAACGGGCAGCCCATCACGCCGGACACCGCGCGCGCGGGCATGGAGCAGCCCGTGCTGCACTGGACGCCGTCCATCGCCACGTCAGGCCTGACGTTCTACACTGGCGACGCATTCCCGAACTGGAAGGGCAACCTGTTCGCCGGAGCCCTGGCCGGCCAGCAGCTTCGTAGAGTGGTGCTCGCTGGCAACCGCGTCACGCACCAGGAAGTACTGCTCGAGGGACGCGCCCGTATCCGCACGGTAAAACAGGGCCCCGACGGCGCAATCTACCTGCTCATGGATGCACCGGACGCGGAAGTACTGAAGCTCGTGCGGGAATAGGCGTGAGGAGCGGCAGGCGGTGAACCCGCCGCCAAAGTGTGGTGCGCACCGCAAGCCGATCCTCCATCCCACGCCCCCCTAACCCTTAACCCCTAACCCTTAACCCCTAACACGTAAGCGGCGGCCGAAGGCCGCCGCTTCCCACACAATCACTCTCTGTACTCAATAGGCGTCCGCATCGGATCCCGCGCCTCCCCATTCACCCGCACCTCATAGTGCAAGTGCGGCGCGGTAGCCAATCCTGAGCTTCCAACGGTCGCAATCTGCACCCCTTCGTCCACCAGCTGGCCGCTCTCCACCTGCACCGACTTCAGGTGCGCATAACGCGTGACCACCCCGCCACCGTGGTCCAGGTGCATCACGAGCCCGTAGCCGATCTCACGCGCCACACGAGCAACCCGGCCTGGTGCGGGCGCCGTAATCGCCGTACCGGACGGGGCAGCGATGTCCAGCCCACGGTGCGGACGGTAGATACGAAGGATCGGATGCAACCGCTTCGGCGCGAACCTGCTCGTTATGCGGCCATCCAGGGGCAGCAGCACTCCCGACTCCGCACCAACACTGATCGCACGCGCCGCCGCTACGTCTCTCGCTGCAGTCATTGCCGCCGTTCGCGCACCGACCAGTGCAACCGAATCCGACAGCACACGCAACCGGGACTCCGCGTCGTCAAAGCGAAGATGCAGCTGCTCCATCTCCGGCTCCATCATCGCCTCGTGCGTCCACACACCCACCTGCGCAGACGCAAACGCAACGAAAACAACCGCCACCACCAGCGCCATCACCGGTGGCAGCGCATGCCTGCGCTTCAGTTCAACAGTTCTTACAGGACTCGGAACTCGCGGAGGCGGCACCAGCATCAACGTCCACCGAGGCTTCCTCGGCTTCCGCTTCGGTGCGGCACTCACTGGCTCCAGCTTAAGCGGCGTTCGCGATGCAGGACGCATTCCCTCGGGCGCAGCCGAGGAGTCGCCCACCGCGGGAACGTACCGCGGTGTCGGCATTCCCATTAGCTCTGCCCGTTCGGCTCAGCCGCGGCGGGCGCACCCCCTCCGCTCGCCACCAGTCGCACCGACCGCGGCGTTGGGCGCATGTTGCGCGCACGCTCCTCGTGAGCCTTCACGAGCAGCCGGCCACGAACCGCTCCACCCTCGTGGATCAGAACGGAACCCGTGCTGATGTCGCCCGTAACCACCGCCGTAGACTGCAGCTCGGTACGCTCGGTCGCCTCGATGTTGCCGAGCACACTTCCGCCGACAATCACCTCACGGGCGATCACGTCGCCCTCAACCTCGGCGCTCTCGCCAAGCACCACGAGGTCTGCCTTGCGAATGGAACCGCGCAGCTTGCCATCCACCCTCAGGGTGCCTTCGGTTTCCAGATCGCCGCAGGTCACGAGCTGGGCATCGAGCACGGAGCAGCCAGGCGTGCTCGGCGAAGGTGCGACGGCGGGCCGACGCTTGTTGAACATGGCCATGCGGAGAATCTCCTGCAGATTCGAGAGGTCCGTTGAAGCTCGTCGCACGCAACGGAGCCCCGTTCCCGCGCGCGATCTGATCTGTGTGGACGACGACGCCATGCCATTGCGGGCAACGGACCCGCAGCCACCCGGGAGCTCATTTGCCGTGTGCGAGTTGCTGGCGACCACTGGCCGCACTTCTCCGTCCTCCCGATTTCACACTGAACCCAAATTCACCCTTGCGCGTTCGAACGGACGTACGCATTATGACCACCCGAATAAATGCCGAAGCTTTCACCTCGGCGGCACCCACACCTGAGGTACCGATCCATGGCAGCCAAGTCACCCCCAGAGGGCTATCACACCGTTACGCCCAGCATCGTTGTGCGAAACCTCAATGACGCACTCGACTTCTACCAGGCGGCATTCGGTGCCGAGGTGCTGTATCGCATGACGGGTCCGGACGGCTCGGTAATGCACGCCGAAATGCGCATCGGCGACTCCATCATCATGCTCGGCCCCGAGAGCGAGCAGTGGGGCTCCAAGTCACCGCTGAGCACCAACGGCAACCCGCAGTCGCTGCTTCTTTATGTGGCGGATGCCGATGCTGCTGTCGACAAGGCGGTGAAGGCCGGGGCTATCATCTCCTCTCCCCTGGAAGACGCGTTCTGGGGTGACCGCTACGGCAAGGTTACCGATCCGTTCGGCCATGACTGGGCGATCGCGACACACCTGAGGGATCTGTCGCCAGACGAGATGAAGGCGGCGATGGACCAGTGGATGGCGCAACAGGCAGGGGCGTGAGCCCTGGGCAGGGCCGACAGGATGGCGGGCGGGACTACCTCCCCACTTCTGTTGGCCCAGCCGCGCCCACCTCGCGGATCAGCGTCCGCAGCTCTACCGCGGCTCCTCCCGGATCTTCCCGGCCGGCAATCGCGGAAATCAGCGACAGCCCGTTTACGCCGGTGGACATCACCCTGGCGGCGTTGGCGAGGGTGATTCCGCCTATCGCCACGGCGGGCACTTTCAGGGCGGACACAACCTCACGAGTACCGTCCAGCCCCAGCGGGACGGTTGCGTCTGCCTTGGAACCGGTAGCGAACACCGGGCCCACGCCCGCGTAGTCCACCAGGCGCGGGTCCACTCCGGCCACGTCAGCCATGCTCGTTACCGAAAGTCCCACCAGCATCCGGTCACCCGCCAGCCGCCGGACGTCTTCCACCTGCATGTCATCCTGGCCCACGTGCACGCCGTCCGCGTCGATCGCCATGGCAACGTCCACCCTGTCGTTCACGATCAGCGGCACGCCTGCCTCACGAAGCTCCGCGAGAAGCGCGCGACCCAGCTCCACGAACTCGCGCGTGGAATGTTCCTTCCACCGCAGCTGCACCACGCTCACCCCACCCGCAACGGCAGCCATCACTACATCCCTCACGGGGCGGCCGAGTGTATCGGCTGGTCCGGCTATGAGGTAGAGAGACAGGTCCGGCAGCGGCCGCCTCACGCGACCTCCGCAATGCGTGCGCGGGACTCGAGTGTTTCCTCGTTCAGCGTGTAGAGCGTATCCAGCAGGTTCAGCTGCAGCGAGCCAGGGCCCGGGGACTTCTCGGCAGCAATCTCCCCGGCAACTGCGAACACCGCGAGCGCAGCAACGGTGGCGTCGAATGCATTGTCGTTGGCTCCCAGGAAAGCGCCCACCATGGAGCTCAGTGAGCAACCCAGCGCGGTAACGCGTTCCATCATGGCGTGCCCGTTCTCTATGGACACGGTGCGCGTGCCGTCCGTGACGTAATCCACCTGGCCGGTCATTGCCACGATCGTGTGCGCGCTGCGTGCGAGAGACAGCGCACTGCTGAGTGCATCGTTGCTGGCGTGCGCGCTGTCAACGCCCTTCCCCCCTGCACCGGCAGCGCCGGAAACGACCATCACTTCGGACGCGTTGGCGCGAATCACCGTGGGCGACCGCGCTGCGAGCTCGGACGCGGTGGCGGTGCGATACGACGTGGCGCCCGCGGCAACAGGGTCGAGCACCCACGGTATGTTCCGTGCCAGGGCCTCACGAGCGGCAAGGTGCATGGACTTTACCCATGGTGCGGACAGCGTGCCGATATTGATCACCAGCGCGCTCGAGATCGCCGTGAACTCCGCAACTTCCTCCTCCGCGTGCACCATTGCCGGCGATGCGCCCGCCGCCAGCAGTGCGTTCGCCGAGTTGTTCATCGCCACGTAGTTCGTGATGTTGTGAACCAGCGGTGCTGCCTCACGAACCTTCGCGAGGAAGGGCCATACCCTGAAGCCGCCCCCGGACCTCGCATCAACTAGACCGTTGCCTGACGTCACCTGTCATTACCCCCCTGTTTGTTTCGCTGCCTGACGGGAAATACTGTGTCTGCTCCGACCAGATTGAGTGGCGACACGCGCCGAACGTCTCCACCGCCATGCCCATCCCGCGTCAGTCGCCGCCGCTCGCCCCGTTCGAATCCAGGATCTCGAAACGACACCGGGGACGCTCCCCGCGCTCGCAGTGCTCGCGCACCTCGGCGCCCGTGACCTTCGTCAGCAGGGACTGCACCGCACTGCACACTTCCGGCCGCTCCGACACGGCCGCCGACAATGCACAGCTGCAGCCGCGAATCTCCACCCCCCGCTCCGTGCGCTCCACCATGGTCTCGGCACCGATTGCCGCAAGCAGCGCAGACGCAGCCTCCACCCGGCTCTCGAAGTCCGTGGCGCGGAGCGGCGGCTGCTCCAGGGCCATTCGCTCGCCCGTGTCGCGCATGAGTTCATGCAGCGAGACACTGTCCATGCGCCCGCCCAGCTCCTGCAGCAGTGAACGCAGCAGCGGAAGGTATCCCCTGGAGAGCATCGTCTCCGCCTCGGGCACCATCTCGTAGACGGTAGCCGGCTTCCCCGCACCACTGCTTCGCCTTACCCCGGCGCTTCGGATCAGGCCGTCGCGCTCCAGCACCGCCAGGTGAGACCGTACCGCGTTGCTGGTGAGTTCGAGGCTTGTTGCAAGCTCCTCCACCGTGCGTTCGCCGCGACGCAGCAGCCGAACCACCTGCCCGCGTGTGGATTCGTAAAAACGTTCGTGAATTGCCGGAATTGGCATGGCGACACCTTCGGGTGTAAGCAGGGCTGGTACGCGGAAGCTAAGCGAGTTCGTGATTGGGCACTAAGCGACTGGCTGCTGGGCCAGCCGCTGCGGAGCGGACGCCGGTCTCCCTTCTGAACCCCCGTCAATGATAAAAGAACAATAACACCTTGACTTATTGTAGGAACATGGACAGATTCGCCGTTGGTGCCTGGCGGATCACGAGACACGGAGCCCGCCGTTCACCGCAACCACCTTCAAGAGGCAGGCTCATGTATACGAACAGACGTCGCCCAACCCCTGCGTGGCTTTCCACCGCCACGGCCATCGCCCTCGCCATCCCATTGGCCATCGCCGTCCCTGCCGATGCCGCCAGTGCACAGTCCGATCGAGGCCCGAGCGATGCCACGATCGTCGCCATTTTCGATGCCGCCAACACGGCAGACATGGAGACCGGCCAGCTCGCCAGCGAACGCGCACGCTCCAGCGAAGTGAAGAACTACGGCGCCATGCTGGTGCGCGACCATCGGCAGGTGCGCCAGCTGGGCCGTGATCTCGCCAGGAAGCTGGGCGTGACGCCCACCCCGCCCGCAGACGACCAGGGCGCGCGCGACCACGCGGCCGCCATGCGCCGCCTTCGCGAGGTGCCAGCGGCCGAGTTCGATCGCGCATTCCTGCAGCACGAAGTAGCCTTTCACAAGGCAGTTCTGGACGCCATGAACTCCACCCTCATCCCCGCGATCGACAACCAGGAGCTCAAGGACCTGGTGGAGAAGGTTGCGCCGGCCTTCCAGGCGCATATGATGGCGGCACAGGCGCTGCTGGACAGGATGCAGTGAGTGCGAGGGGGCAGGTGTTGGGCAGCTCCGCCGCCCCCGTAACCCGTCCCCCGTAACCCGTCCCCCGTAACCCGTCACCCATGTCCGTACCCGACCTCACCCTCGGCACGCCATCGTCCGAGCTCCGCGAGGGACAAACCCTGCTCGGACACGCTGATGGCGAGCAGGTGCTTCTTGCGCGGTGCGGCGACGGCCTGCTGTACGCAGTGGGCGCGCGGTGCACGCACTACGGCGGCCCGCTGGAGGAAGGGCTGGTGGTGGGTGACACCGTGCGCTGCCCATGGCACCATGCCGCCTTCAACCTGAAAACCGGCCGGAACCTGCGTCCGCCCGCGCTCAACCACCTGCCCCGTTGGAGTGTGGAGGAGCGTGACGGTGTGGCAAGGGTGACGTCTCGTGAGGCGGCTCCGTCCAGCGCTGAGGCGGCCCCGTCCGGCACCTTGGGCCGCGAGCCCGCACGGGCCCTGCCTCACGAGCCCGCGTCCGTGGTGATCGTCGGCGGCGGCGCGGCCGGGGCCGTGGCGGCCCTGACCCTGCGTCGTGAGGGCTATACCGGCCCCGTCACCATCCTGGACGAAGGACACTCGCCACCGTGCGATCGCCCCAACCTGTCCAAGGACTACCTGGCCGGCAATGCGCCGGAAGAATGGATTCCGCTCTTCCCCGACTCGTGGTACGAGGAGAACGACATTGACCTCCAACTGGGCGCACACGTTCGTGCGCTGGACACTCAGCAGCGCCGCCTGACGCTGGAGGACGGCACCGACGTTCCGTTCGGTTCGCTGCTGATCGCCACCGGCGCGCATCCGATCACGCTGCCGCTGGAAAACAGCGACCGCATCATGTACCTGCGCACCCTCGCAGACAGCCGCGCTATCATCAAGGCGGCCGAGGGTGCGCGCGCAGTTGCTGTTATCGGTGCGAGCTTCATTGGCCTGGAGGTCGCTGCGTCCCTTCGCGCGCGCGGCCTGAAGGTGACGGTAATCGCTCCGGAGGAACGCCCCCTGGAACGGATACTCGGCCCGGAACTGGGTGATTTCGTCCGCGAGCTGCACGAGTCGAAGGGAGTGGAGTTCCGACTGCGACAGACCGTAACCGGCCTGGACGACACCCACGTGACACTCGAGGGCGGCGACCGGCTCGAGGCCGATCTCGTGGTGGCAGGAATCGGCGTGCAGCCTAACATCCGCGCAGCACGGGACGCGGGGCTGCGTACCGATCGCGGCGTAATGGTGAACGAGTTCCTCGAAACCGACGTCAAGGACATCTTCGCGGCCGGCGATGTGGCCCGCTGGCCCTCACCCGTTTCGGGCGAGCCGGTGCGTATCGAGCACTGGGTGGTGGCGCAGCGCCAGGCAGTCACTGCCGCGCGCAACATCCTGGGCTTTCGCGAGCCATTCACCGCAGTGCCGTTCTTCTGGAGCCAGCACTACGACGTGACCATCGCCTACGTGGGCCACGCCTCACGATGGGACCGCCACGAGGTGAAGGGCAGCATCCAGGACCACGACTGCGAGGTGCGCTACTGGTCGGGCAGCAAGCTGCTCGCGCTTGCGTCGATCTTTCGGGATCGGACCAGTCTGGAGGTGGAGGTGGAGATGGAGAGGCGGTTCGGCAGGGATTTGGGAAGAGGGAACAGGGACTAGTGGAACTGCCTCCCCTTCTGTCATCCCGCGCCTCATTCACCTGTCATCCCGCATGAGCGAGCGTAGCGCGCACGTGTCGGGATCTACTCATCCTGCACTGGAGCCGTTTTCTATGCCCTGAAGGCTGAAAACGACGGTCTCACGCGGAGACGCGGAAGTCGCGGAGAACTGCACGGCGATTGGAATTCCATGCGTCAGGCTTCTCTCCGCGACTTCCGCGTCTCCGCGTGAGGCTTTTTCATTGGCTCCGCCTGCAGACGAAGCCCCGCTTCGCCACCCCCGAACCTTCACCAGGGCCGAGCGCCGATCAA
>DATGOL010000105.1:0-3436 GCA_035306065.1 Gemmatimonadales bacterium
GGCATGCTGGCGGGGTGGCGGAGCAGGCTGAGTTGCGCGCTGGTGGCGGTGAGCAGCGGTGCGGTGGTGCTCCTGGACGCACAGACGTACAGCAACCACCTGTACCTGCTGGCGCTCATGTCATTCCTGTTCTCGCTGCGCGGGTTGCGCGGCACTAACGTGGCGCCGCTCGTTATGCTGCAGGCGGCGATCGTGTACATCTACGCCGGGCTGGCCAAGGCGAACGTGGAGTTCATGTCCGGCCAGGTGCTGGCGGCGTACCTGCCGGGCCCGGTGCGGGACGTGTTCCGCGAGATGCCCGGTGCCGCCACGCTGGTGCTGGCGCTGTCCGTGGCGGCTGTCATTCTCGAGGTTTTGCTCGGCGTTGCCCTGCTCGTGAGGCGCTACCGCCGCGACGCGTTCCTCATCGGCCTGATGCTGCACGTGGGGATGATAATCGGGGTGCAGCCGAGCGTGCGCTGGGAGCTGGTGGGCTTCGCGCTGCTGATGTTCGCGGCGTACGTGCCGGCACTCGGCCTGCTGCATCACGCGCGCACCGTGGTGTGGGACGACAGCTGTTCGTCGTGTGCGACGTGGACGCGCTGGTTCCGCCGGCTGGACTGGCTGGGTGCGCTCACTTTCCACGGGAGCAGCGAGCCGGATGTGCTCGCCTCTTACAGCCTTACGCGCGAACAGGCTGACGAGAGCATGTGGGTGTTCGGTGAGGGTGACCGCGGAGAGGAAGTGCGCGCGAGCGGCTTTCGCGGAGTGGTGGAAGTGCTGGAGCAGCTGCCGGTAACCTTCCTGTGGGCGAGGCTGCTGCGCCTGCCGCCGGTGATGGCGGTGGGAGAGCGGATGTACCGGCGGCATGCGGCGCGCAGGCACTGTGCGGTGCCGGGAGTGGCGTGAAGCAGGGCATGGCAGGATGACAACATAACGAGACCCCAATGGCGGAGAACAAGACGAAGGCGACCGATGCCAGCGTGGATGAGTACATCGCATCCAGGGGCAACACGCAGCAGCAGGCTGACTGCCGCGAGCTGACGAAGCTGATGAAGCGAGTGACCGGGAAGCCGCCGAAGATGTGGGGGCCGAGCATCGTCGGTTTCGACAGCTACCGCTACACGTATGAGAGCGGGCACAGTGGTGAGGCGCCGCTGGCGGCGTTTGCGATTCGAGGGAAGGACATCGTGACCTACCTGACGTGCGAGGAGGCCGCGCGCGACAGGCTACTGGAGCGGCTGGGCAAGCACCGGATGGGGAAGGGGTGCCTGTATTTCAGGAAGCTGTCGGACCTGGATATGTCGGTGCTCGAGGAGCTCGTTGTGGAGTCGGCGAAGTATGTGAAGCGGCGGTATGGGGCGTGAGGCCACACGCGACGGCCAAGCCTTACAGGACAGCCCACCAGGGGCTCGCGATCACACCCGGGGCAACGACTCGTATGCTGGGATCACAGCTCAGAAGAAGGCCGCGTGGCGAGTTGTCGTGGCGTTCACGGAAGGTTCGAATGTGCTTTGCCTCGCTTCTGCCGACAGACTTGCTCGCCTTTATCTCCACCGGCACCAACTGACGTCCCTCTTCCAGTACGAAGTCCACCTCCTGTCCGCTACTCAACCGCCAATGATAGAGTCCGCGGGCGGAGCCACTGTCCTTCCATACCTGAAGGTCCGTGGCGATCAGTGTTTCCAGGTGAAATCCCGTGGGTTCTGATTCCCGTGCAGCGGCCAGTGCGAGCCCGGCATCCACGAGGAAGATCTTCGGCGCCTTGAGCACCCGCTGACTGGCGTTCTTTGAGAATGGGGGCACCAGTTCAATGAGGTAGCTCCGCTGTAGTGCGTCCAGCCAACGTCTGATTGTCGTTACCGGAACCCCCAACTCGTTCGATATTCCGGAAGCATTCAGCTCCTGGCCTGTTCTCGCGGCTGTCAGGCGAAGGAACGGCTCGAAGCGTGCGCTTGACTCGATGGCTATCAGGTCTCGAATGTCCCTGTTCGAGAATCCCTCCACGTAGTCGTTAAGCAGGCGCGTGCGAAGTGAAGCGGGTGCAGCTACAGCCCTGGGGTATCCGCCCGTGCTCACGACTTCCTGCCAATCGAGCTGTCCGTTTGACTCCGCACGCCTCTCGATTTCGCGCAGAACGTTCGTCTCGCTGGAGTCGAACAGGAAGCTCCACCCGGGATGTGTCTCGTCGAAGCGGAGTTCGCTCAGCGTGAGGGGACGCAGGGTGCGGTATGCTGCACGCCCGAGCAGGGAATCGCCAACGGCGCTTCCCATCTTCGGCTGATTGGATTCGCTCAGAAGGTACCGTCCAGCGCGCTGTTCCCGATCTACGATCGACTTGATCGAAAGCAGCAGGGCTGGCGCTCGCTGCACTTCATCGATGAAGGCTCCCTGGTCTCCCAGTTCGGCGAGGAAGCCCTCGGGATCGGAGATTGCCTGCTCCCTGACGTCCCGGTCATCAAGGGTTCGCTGCGTGAACCCGCGGTCCGATGCCAGTTCCTGGCAGAGGGTGCTCTTGCCGACCTGCCGTGCGCCCATGATGACCACGGCCGGGTAGACGGACAAGTCTTCGGAGAGGCGTAGCCTCAGGGATCGAGGGAAACGGGTGTTTGCGCTTATCATACAAAACGTTATATTGGTCGTAAGCGAACAATATAACGTTTTGAGGGCTTATGACAAATGCGTATTCCATGGGCGATCTGGAGGACTTCCTGGATCATGCAGGAGATCGAGGCCTCATGCCAGCGGCGACTGCCAAGGCACTGGCCGTCGCTGCGCGGAACGTGTTCGGGGTCCTTACTGAGGAAGAGCGCCAGGATCTGAGTCAACTCGACATGAGTTCGGTTATCAAGCGCTTCACCAACAAGCGCGCCAGGGATTTCAACCCGTCGTCCCTGAAAGAGTATGCCCGGCGCGTAAATCGGGCGGTTGACCTTTACGCACAGTGGCGAGCGGATCCAGCGAACTTCACGGTCAAAACGAGAACGACCGCTGGCACCAGAAAGAAGGAGAGAAATCACGCCGCAGCTGAGCCTTCCGAATTCGCGGCGACCGGCAGCTCGAGCTCTCTGCCACCCCAGGCAGAAGGGGGATATCAGTCGTCGATACCCGTACGTCCCGGGTTTGTGATCACGCTGGTGAACATACCGCCAGACCTCACAACAGCGGAGGCGGAAAGGCTTGCCAGCTTCGTCAGAATGCTGGCCGTCGATTCGTGAGCGAGACGTTGAACTCAGGGCTTAACGCGGGACTGACAGAGCAGCATGGTGCGCTTGCCAGCTGAGCTCCACCATGTCGCAAATATTGCGGCGGTCTGGCGCAATTCACCCCATCGAACCACCGCCCGTCATCACCAAACGGCTTTAAGCCCCTTCGCCACGTCGGGCAGTGCAGCGACAGCCGCCACGAGCAGCAGCGCGCTGGCCAGGAGCAGCGCAAGGTCGCCGGCCGTGGTGCC
>DATGOL010000106.1:0-4220 GCA_035306065.1 Gemmatimonadales bacterium
ACGTGCGCTGTGGCCCGGTGACGGCATCCCCGAACCCGCGCTGCTCATCGCGGCGTTCCACACCGCGTTCAGCGTGATCGGGCTGATCGTGATCATGCCCGTGTTCGACAGGTTCGTGAGGCTCGTCAAGCGCATCGCGCCTGACCGCGGTCCGGACTTCACGAAGCACCTGGACCCCACAGTCTCCCGGGTTCCGGCCCTGGCGGCCGAGGTGGCGCGAAGGTCCGTGATGGACATGGCGGGTGAACTCGTGGCGCAGTTCCAGTACATGCTGCACGACTCAAGGCAGACACCTGCCTTCACGAGGCTTCTCGAGCGCGCTGACGCGGGGCTGGACGAGGTGCGCCGCTTCCTGTCGAAGAGCAGTTCGCCTGACGCGGAACACGCGGAGCGCCACTTGAGCGTGCTGCACGCCATCGAGCACCTGGAGCGCCTGGTGGAGCGAATGCGCGAGTGGCCAGCGGCGGCCGCGCAGGGTTCAGTGTTTCGCGAGATAGCTGCCGAAGTTCCCTCCGTGTTCAAGCAGGCCGAGTTGTGGTTGCACGATCCGTCCGCGGATCCGGGTGACCTGGTGGAGCGGTGTCACGAGTTGTCGCAGGCGGTGGCCGAGGCGAGGCGTGCGCAGCGGGAGGACAACCTGAGGGCGGCGGCTGCGGGCCGGATGGATGCGGATCTGGTGTTACGGCGGCTGGACGCGATGCGGTGGATGGATTCCGCGGTTTATCATGTCTGGCGGGTGGTGCATCATACGGCTACGAGGGAGGCGGGTAGACGGGCAACGGGGGATGACGGAGGGGGGACGGGTGAACACGGGTGACGGGTTACGGGTTACGGGGGACGGGGGACGGCCAGCGGATGGTGACGCTGGCTTTCGCCTTAGCCTCCAGGCACCGCCGGATCATCCTGCGCGGTGTGACTTCCGCCGTCGAGGATGCGTCGGAAGGTTGCTGAGGCCGGCGATGGCGCCGGATAACGAGATGTTAGCGAGCAACACAGGTTCTCAGCGGAAGGCACCGAAAGCGCACCGCGAACCGTCCGTCAGTAATGGATTCCTCGCCGCTGCCCAACGAACTGCTCATCCTGTGGTGGGTCATTCCCATCCTTCTTGTCCTGATCCTTGTCAGGCTCCTTACGGCCGCTCGGTCAAGGGCCTGGCGCGGAGAGGGCTTCGTCAGATCTGCAGCTCGGCGCTGGCTTCCCGAGGAAAGCTATCGCGCGCTGCACAACGTAACTCTGCCGACCCTGGACGGGACGACACAGATTGATCACATCATCGTGTCCCGGTTCGGGATTTTTGTGCTGGAAACAAAGGCAATGACAGGCTGGATTTTCGGCGGGGAGAACCAGGCTCGGTGGACGCAGAAGATATTCCACAGTTCTTACAGGTTTCAGAATCCTCTCCGCCAGAATTACAAACACATCAAGGCGCTGGAAGCAGCGCTGGGAGGACCATCGAGTTCAATTCACTCTGTGGTCGTGTTTGTCGGTGATAGTACGTTCATGACCGCGATGCCTGCGAACGTAACCCAGGGATTCGAGTTCATTAATTACATCCAGTCCTTTCGTGATCCAATCCTGAGCGATTCACAAGTTCAGGATGCCCTGGCAATGATCCAGGCGGTGCGACTTCCGCCCACGCGAAAGACGGACCGTGAGCACGTTATGCATCTCGAGGCGAGGGCTGACCCGTTCAGTTCGCGACAATGTCCCAGATGTGGCAGCGCCATGGTTGTACGAACCGCCAAACGCGGGAGCAATGCCGGCAATCAGTTCTGGGGATGCTCAGCCTATCCCAGGTGTCGGATTGTGCAGAACATGTGAACCGCATAACTGCTCCCATGAGAGAACAACTCGGTCAACTGCCATGAAACCCTCCCTCCTCACGCTCCTGCTCGCCCTCAGCGTCGCCGCTGTCGGCTCCTTTGCGGGATTCATCCTGATGCAGTACAGCGAGGCTGACGACGCGCCAGGCGGCATGCTGCTCGGCCTGCTGGTCATTGTGGGCGCGCTTGTGGCCGGTTATCGAATCGTGCGGAATAAGGCGTAGGCGACCAGCAGGGGCTGCCTAACACCTAACACCTGCCGTCTGCTACACGCGACCCCACACGTCGCCATATCGAACAACGACTCCTTCGCCGTCGACATCCAGGACCGCGCGGAAAGCCCCGCCTCGACTCTCGTAGATGTACCGATGGCCCGCCGCCCTCGTGTAGCGTTGCGGGAGGCGTTCCAGGGTCAGTTCGGGGAAGCGGATCCACAGAGCATCGGTTTCAACTGACTGTCCAATGCCAAGCTGCAGGCGGCGGATCGGCAGCGTGTTCGTGGCCGGGGTGATCTGAAGATCCACATCACTCAGCCCTTCGAACTCCTGAAGGACCTCAGCATCCCGCCGCCAGACGCCTTTGGGGTCTCGCACTAGCTGGAGCCGATGAACGTGCGAGCCCTCGATGGCTGTCACATCTACTGCGCGTGTGATCCAGTCGAGGCCGCACGTCACCGTGTACTGGATCTGCTGAGGCACCGCTTCAGCACGGGATAGCACGATGCCATGTAGCACGAACATGCCCGGCATTCCGGACAACCGAAAGTGTTCGAGCGAGGTCTGGCCTTGCCGCTGCCAGAGAACGTCGGCGAGCGAATCAGTGGGAACCCGGTTTTCAACTGCGTGCTTGTCAGTCGTCATGCTGCGGGAGTCCAACTTCCTGTGGCTCGAGCAGCGGGAACCAGATTTCAATCTCCCCCGCTCGGCTCTCGATGTCGAATCGAGCCGGATCGTAACGTTCGAAGTCCGGGGTGTTGGCTGGCTGTTCCCCTGATGTGGGCAGCCACTCCCGCCAGATCGCTTCCCAGGTAGCGCGCAGCGTGGTCACAGGCCCGCGATGCGTAAAGACGGCATATCGCTGAGCGGGCACGCGCATTCGACCGAGTTCTGGATCCGAGTCCTCGAACGCCTCCACTTCGACTCCCGCCAGGTACTCGAACACGCCGGCCTGTGGATCACTCCCGCACATTGCGCCATACGTGATGGCTCCCTGCTGACTCGGCAGCGGCAGCAGCGCCTGAAGATCCTGCCACTGGTCGGGAATGGTCAGTTCGGCGTCAGCGAAGCTGTGATGCCGGCGGAGACCCGAGAATAGGAGCGCGCGACCGGTCTCGAGCCGAGGTGGAGCGATCAAGGGCATGCGGAGTTTTGACTGGAAGACGCGACGATCGTGGCGGCAACTACTGCACCCCGCTAGCCGGGCAATCGTCGAAATCCGCCCGCGCTGCGCCCCTCGGGAAGATCGGCCGACGTCGGCTCCCGGTAGCGGTAACCCAGGCGGATCATGCCCGCCATCATCCCGCCTACACTGAGGAGCAGGAACGCGGCGCCCGAGCCGAGCGCGACCCCGATGCCCGCTCCCGCCAGGATGCCAACCAGGGGCTCTACGAGCGTGCGCCAGAGCGGCACACGACGGAGCGCGGACCAGGTGACGAACGGGCTCACAACAGCCGCCATCAACCCGAAGGACGCCATGTTCCATGCGTAGTTGGCCAGCGTAGCCGGGGGTGCGCCGGCGACGAGCTTACCGAGGGGGGTCAACGCCGCGCCGGCGACTGCTCCCGCAGTAGCACCGGCGACGACGAGTCCAATGGTGATACGGGCCTTTACGGCTGACGTGGAGGGCATGATAACTCAGGCATGGGTGGGTTATCGCGCGCGCCGAGTAGTAACCTTGTCTCTCGCGAGGCCGACCGAGCGCTCATTCCGAGCGTACGCCCCATGAAGCGCGAGCGCAAGACCGCACTGCCGCCACCTGGTCAAGCTGCGAGGGAGTCAAACAAGATGCCCTGCCGTGCGGGACGCGCAATCCAGACATCGCTCGCCCCCCTCAGCCTCTCGTTTGGCCTCACGATACGGATGCCGACACCTGCGCGCCGAGCGCCTCGACCGGGCCCCATTCGAGACTTCCGGCCTGTGGTTCGCCACATACTTGCTGGCGGCGTTCATCGCGCTCGCGAACGGACCGCTTTTGACCGTCGGCCAGTAGCTGGACCAGCTGAGGCTGCTTAACGATGCGCCACCCCACAGCGCCGTCCCGAGTGAGTTGACGGAGCACCGATAGTATCAGTTATTGCATGAAGTCCGGGCGTTCACCTGCCCGGCCGAGCGCCTGCAATTGCCCCTCTCGCCACCCTGACATGCAACGGTCCTCCCGCGCGGCAGGCTCCATGGCGCA
>DATGOL010000107.1:0-2287 GCA_035306065.1 Gemmatimonadales bacterium
CATGCGTTCGGACCAGCTGGGGGCGAGATTGAGCAGTCTGCAACTGTTCACTCCTGAATGGCGTGCCGCGATGCATGCCGGTGCTCGGGAATCTCTGGAAGTGGAGATGGCAGGTATCCCGGCCACCCGGCAGGGCTCTCGTGAGCTGCGCAACCGCACGCGCGTTCGTACGCGAATAGGTGCGCACTTCCACCGGGTTCATTCGGGACGGGTGCCCGTCGCGACACCCGGGTTGGATCGCAATTCCTGGAGCCTGTCGATGGGAGTATCCCTGGAGGCGGCGCCGGCACGTGAATTACTCCACCAGTTGCTGCGTGCCTACATGGCAGCTGCCGCGCGAGTGCCGTTCGCATCTGGCACCAGGCTTTCAAGGGTGCTGCCTGTTGCGGCACCGCAGCTGCTGCTTCAGCGGTGCCTGTCGGCTGGTCAGAATGCTCTCAGGCGTCGCCCGTTGCGCGGCATTTCCCGGGCGATCGGAATTCGTCCATTCGATTGGGAACCGTCGGCATTCCTGCGCGACCTGGAACAGCGAGTGGCGGATTCCAGGGGTATCGTGGACATGGATGCAGTTGCCGGCACACGTACTCCCCAGGAAGATGCGGCGCTCTTCTACTGGTGCGAGTTCGGTTCGGTTGTAGCGCGGGCGCGTGAGATGATCCCGCGTGAGGCGCAGGTGATATCCCTGGCTTCAGAGCCGGAGTCCGCAGGTGTCTAGCTGGTTGGCTGTCGTAGTTCCCGAGCGGCGAAGGGCCGAGCTTCACTCCCTGACTTCCGGTGCTGAGCGGATGCTCCGCGCCGGGTGGCCGGGGCGCGACGTACTGCGAGCTGAGGAGCACGGTCGTACCGCGTCGGTCGCCGTTCTTCGAGTGACTGGCGACCCGTTCGTACCCAGCGGTGCGATTCGTGAGGCAGGAGCGCTGCGGGTAGTGCAGGCAGGGTATTTCACCGACAGTATTACCAACGCCGGCAATGAATCCGCACGGTTCGATGGCAGTACCGCGACCGAACGCCATGAACGCGGGTCACTCGCCGACACGCTTGCGAGCGGAGGGGTGAATGCGCTCCGGCGTGGCGACGGGGTGTACTCCTTTGCCAGTTGGGACACCAACAGCGAAATCTTCACAGCTGGAGTGGACAAGCTAGGCATGCGTCCGCTGTTCTGGTGTGAAGTGTATGGTGGAGGTGTTGCGGTGGCCTCCGAGATCAAGACGTTACTTCCGCTCGTTGGCGTGTTGAGAGTGAACTGGACCGCCTGGGAAGACCAGGTACGCCACGGCTTTCAGATCGGCGACCACACGCTCGTCCGTGGTATTTTCCGTTTTCCGCGGGCCGGCTGCCTCACGTGGCGAGAGGGTTCGCTCCGGCATACCGTACTGGAGCGCTTCCTCGAGAGTGCGTCCATTCGCTCCCTGAGCGTCGAAGAGTTCGTCGAGGAAAATCATGCTGCTTTCTCCGCTGGAATGTCGCGGCTTAAGAATCTTCTGGCGGGTACGTCGCCAATGCTCACCATCAGCGGCGGGCTCGATTCGCGTCGTCTCCTTGCCGGACTGCTTTCGTCAGGTCAGTGCCCCGAGTTGCTGACGGTTGCGCTGCCAAAGGCCGACGGGCGGGACGAGGAGAGTGCGATCACCGAGATGGTGGCGCGTGCTGCAGGTTTGCCGTTGAGCGTCGTGCGTCCCGCTGGAGCCGAGGCGGTATCCTGGGCAGCCGATGCACGTGACGCCTACGCCGACTTCGAAACGGATGAGCATGGCGTTTATTCGCTAATCGCTGCAGCAACCGGAGTCCGTGCAGCCGTGAACTTCGATGGGCTTTCGGGCGACACGTTGCTCAACCCTGCACAGTTCGTCCGTAAGGAATACCTCGGAGTTGATGGGGAAGAGCGGTTTCTCGCCGCGATGTGCGCCGGTGGGGAGTGGCTCGATCTGCCAGCCGACGGTGAACCATTCGCCCAGCGCGTTCGGAGAGTGTGGGGGGAGATTCGGGAAGCGCCAAATCCAATCACCATCTTCGCGCTCGATGCACGTGGGCGCAGGGAGCTGTCTCTCGGACCGATGCTCATTCAGGCCCGCGTATTCGAGAGCGTGTATCCCTTTCTGGATCGGGATTTTATGCTGTCCGCTCTGTCGCTTGCACCAGAGGTACGACTGGGCGCGAAGTGGCAGCGTATCCTCACCGAACGCGCCTCCTCGCAGCTTGCCGGCATACCATCTACTCGCGACCCGGGGTTTGAAAGAGTGCCGGGGCTGGTGAGGCAAATTCCGAACTGGCAGAGGAAGCGGCCGCG
>DATGOL010000108.1:0-7912 GCA_035306065.1 Gemmatimonadales bacterium
CAGCGTGGGAATGCGGAGTGTCGTGCGGCTGGCATTGGAATCGATCGCCAACGCATTCGTGGCATTCGGCATGAACGCTGCGCCGTCGTGGGAGTCTTCATTTATCGAGATACGAACGACCTTCCGGTTGCCGGACTGCTCAGTTTCCACCAGCCACACGGTATCGCCGAGGGAATGGCGGTGTGTGCTTTCGTCAGGCGCCACGACCTCCATATGGAGTACACCTGTTGGGGACTCTCCTGGACCTGGTGCGGCGTGCGATGCGGCGGTTCGGCCTGCGACCGGTGTTTCGAGCGCACGGCGAGCGTCCTGCTCACTGTGCATGCGCACGTCTGCGACTGCGTCGCTCCAGCTCCATACTGTCGTCAGTCGGCCATGCGCCCCTGGTACGCGAACGATCGACATCTGCCGGGTGCTGCAGCCGCTGCCGGGTGCTGCGGGCGCGTTCGCACGCCAGAATACGGGTTGTGAACTCGCTGCCAGCCAGCCGAGCAGGCGATCCTTCCCCATTACGGATGATACGCGACTAACGCCGGCCGCAGAAACGGCATACTTGGCGTCTTCGAGGAACGAGTAACCGATATCCGGGAGCGAATCCGGGGTTGGGTCGCCCGTGGTCCATTCGCTGGCATCAGCGAGTTCCAGTGGCACGTGCATGGGGAGATCAAGAAACGCGGTGTGCGCGCTGCTCCACTCCAGATGGTCAATGAGGTAGCCATCGAGAACGCAGAGTACACGCCGCACGCGAGCGCCAGGTACGATTCCATTCGCTTGAGCCGCGGCCAATGTTACGCCGATTTCGCTCAAAAACCGGAGCAGCTGTGCTGGTACCCGCTTCTGTGTGCGACCGTCAGGCAGGGGTACGTTGTGGGCCAGGGAGCTGCGATACCAGGACAACGTTGGATCCGTATACGAGCCCGTGCCGGGATCGTCGAACCAGCGAACGCCGCCCTGCTGCAGCACGAGGTTCAGGTGATCGGGGTGTCCGTGGCCACCGCCGCTGCTTCCATAGTCCAATGCGGCGTAGATGTTTCCTGAATCCCGCCTCACGACTACGTAGCCCTGGTCAGCCTGCAGAATGGATTGAGGTGGAAGCGGTTGGAACTCCGGCAGCTCGGCGAGCGCAAAGAGCAGTGACTTCCAGCCCAGATCCTCGCGTGTCAACCGGGAGGGCGGCACGTTCCGCTCGGCCTCGCCTGTACTCCTGGATCGTCCCGTGTCTCCAACAGGCACATCGGTGGCATACAGCTGCCCGAGTGCACCGGCAATCTGCGGATCGTTCGGCCACCTGGCGAATGTGAGCTCCGCGTGCTCCGCGAATCGCCACTGTCGCAGTGAAGTTGCCCACTGGGAATCCTTGCGAGCTGGTAACGTGAAATCGGGAAGGGCCACGGCGAATGGTGCAAGTGACGCAAGCCGCCAGCGCTCGTTCAGCGAGTCGGCAAGAGTGCCACCCATTTCCTCGAACATCGTGAGGCCGTACCAGAGTCCACGAAGCGCAAACTGATGATAGTTCTCGCCCTCATACCATGTGCCGTCCGGCATGAAGCCGTTCGTCAGTTGGTGAAGAATCCCGTGCTTCCCCTCCGCCCATTCTGCGGCGCGGTCGGCCCTGCCGAGCTGCAGGTTGGCCGCTGTGAGTGCGGTGGAGTTCCACAGCTGGCGATTGGAGGCACCCTCGTTGAACGACGCAATCAGTTCCGCAGACGGCTGTATGAGCCGTTCGCGTACCTCGTCGCCAATCGAGCCACCCCCTCCCTCCTCTGCCATCTCCAGCAGGTCCAGGGCGATGCAGATGTGCAGCAGCCAGAGTGATTCCAGGTACGTGCTGAAGAACGGCCTGCTCGGTCCCAGCACATTGTCACTGTTGGGGTAACTCGAGTACCGGCCGGCCAGTTGTATGAGCAGGTCTGCTGCCCAGCGCGCGTACTGTGGCATCGGAGTGAGTGCGTTGAGCGCGGCCGCATGAACTGCACGTTCGGCGAGCCACAGCTGCATCCCCATCGCCCACCACTGGTGGTGCTCCGCGCCCTTATAGAGGCGGCCGCAGGCCGGGCACCGATGGTCGTGCGGGCTTGCCGGATTGAACTCCAGGAGCGTGCTGTCCACCTCGCAGCGTCCGCCGCGACGCGTGAGGCGCGCCTTGCCCGGAAGCTGCACCTCGATTGACATCGCCTGCGACAGGTCTGCCAGCAGGGAGCTTTGCAGGCCTGCGAGTTCCCCCCTGGCAACCCGACTTCGCTCCTCGAGTGCGTGGAGAGAGAGCAGCAGCGTCATGCAGTGTGCCGGTAGTGGTGGGCAGGTAAAGCAGGAGCCGCCGGAATGTAAGCAATACCAATCCCGGCGGCTCCTGTTCACTGAGTCGTGCTGCTATCTCACTTGCCGATCCATTTCTCGATGAACGCCCAGGTGAGGTTCCACGAGTCGATCTGTTCCGGCGAGTTATCGATCTCGAGCGTTTCGCGATTCACTCGACGATTGAACGTGTGGCCGCCGCTGGCGGGGCCGGGTGTGGGGTCTACGTAAACCTTGGTCTCTGCCAGATCCGGCTTGCGAGCACGGAGCGCGTCAATGAGGGGCATGGCCTCCTCGATGTTCACGTCGGTGTCGTTGGTAGCCACGTGCACCAGGATGGGCTTCTGGAGGCTGTCCACGCCGTAGTATGGCGAGCGACGCACGTACTCCTCGCGACGTTCGAACGGCAGGCCCAGGAGCGCCTTCTGGGTGCTGAAGCTGCGCTGATAGCGCGGCCCCTTATAGGCGAGGCGGAAGAACAGGTTCGTAACCGGAACCATTGCCACACCCATCTGGAACGGCGTTTCGGCCGTGAACATGAGGTGAGCGGTGATGAAGCCGCCGTGGCTCCAGCCCATGACGCCAACCCGCTGAGGATCCACGTAAGGCAGCGCGCTCACGAAGTCGTACGCGGTACGAACGTCGTCCACCTCCATGCCGCCGTAGTCAATGGCGTTGTGGTGCGCCGCGCCGTATCCCGTGCTGCCGCGATACTCCGGGGCAACGATCACATAGCCCCGCTGTACGGCCTCGATGATGAACGGCAGGTAGTTCTGGTCCCAGTTGCCGTGAACTCCACCGTGCACCCACACCATGGCGGCGTGTGCGCGGTCACCGCGCTTCTGCAGCGGGGCGAACACGTACACGGGAATCTCCATGCCGTCGGCGCTGCTGCGATAGCTGGTCTTGCGGTACTCCATCACGCCCTTGCTGCGTGCTTCGAAAATGCTGTCGGTTCGAGCCTTGGCTGCGATGTGTCCGGCGTAATTCGCGATCGGATGGTCTTCGTGGCGATTGCTCACGTACAGCTCCGCAGCGCGTGCGGAGTCCATGGGAACAACCTGGCGCGGGACCTGGTTTCCGGCCTGCTGTGCGCCTGCTGCGCAGGCCGATGCGGCCGTGGCAACTGCGAGCACGAGAATGGCATGAGTTGCTGTGCGCACGCGGAAGCGGCTGGTGCTGCTGAATGCCTGCATTGTGAACACCTGAGGAAAGTCTGAGAATTACGGCTGCTCAACGAGGGCAGCCGGATACCTGCTGCGAGTGTGGGCTCCGTGTGAGATCACACGGAGCCCACATTCACGGAACAGATTGCTACGGGCAGCGAGCGAGTGGCGTCGTTCCCGGGCAGCGCTCCGGATCCGGAACGGGTGCCGAGGCTTCACCGCCAGGCCCGCCGAACGTGTAGTTCGGAAGCCGGAGCGTACCGAGCTCGCTTCCAGGCACCGGGAGGTGCAGGAAGCTGTTCTCGACCAGCGTCTGCCAGCCACGAGCATCGAAGAACGCGGTTGCTCCGTTCACACCATAGCCTTCCACGTTCTTCTCGTAGCGCAGCGCATCCCACAGGCTGCCGCACGTGCCGTCCAGCTTCTTCGGTACGCAGCTGGCCTCGTCAGGTGGACCGTCCACCGTGACCGGCGGAAGCTGACCGTTCGCCACACGAGTCTTGTTGATGAGCGGTACCGCCTCGGCAGCGCGATCCAGACGGATCAGTGCCTCCGCCTTCAGCAAGTCCATCTCCGATACGAGCATGGATGCCAGCGGACCTACCTGCCAACTTTCTCCTGTGCCGTACCGGTGGAAGTAGTAGTGCGAATAGCGGTACGTTCCGCGAGCCACCTGGAAGATGTTATTCAGGTTGTAACCGAAGTACAGCCCAGGCTCGGCAGGACCTCCCGCGCCCTGGATTCGACGATCCGTGGTGTTCATCTGGAATGCGGCACGGTCCGCAGGAGGCGTGTCGACCCAATCCTGGAACTGTCCGGTTGCATCAGCCGGACCAAGCACCCAGTAGCTGGGACGACCAAAGTCGCTCGGGCGGGTAGCCGTACGAACACGAGCCAGCAGTCGCTTCCAGTCATCCCAGAGTATGTCCGGCTGGCCGACCGGTGCGAAGTCCTCGGTGATTCCCGCATCGATCCTGGCGAGCACCTGGCCCCAGTTCACTGCATCACGCTCGGCTCGCGTGCGCGCCGAATACGCCATGAACCGAGCCGCGAATGAATTGGCCAACCGCGCCAACCCATCCTGGTCCATCTGCTGGAAGAGGAAATTGTCTACCGGCAGGGTGAACGTGTTCGCCTGCGCAATCGCAATCGAGGCGTCGAGCTGTGTAATCGCAGCCTGGATGACGTCCGGATACGGATGGAACACCGGCGTCGTTACGGTATCGAGCGCCAGCTTCTCATCCACGATGTAGGACTTGTCGAAGTAAAGCCCCAGGTAGCCGTGGGATATTCCCTGGATGAACTTCGCGGTTGCCTGAGCTCGTGCCGTACGGCTCGCGTCCACGATAACGAGTCCGGAATCGATCGCAATGAGGGCGTCGTTCACGGCCGAAATGGTGGAGAGCAACTCGAACCACGGGTCTTCGTTCACGTCGGCACGACTGTTCACGGGGCTGTTGTTCCATGCTGCCCTGGGCAGCGTGGAGACTTCCAGCTGACCGAAGTCGGCGAAGCCGGACGTGACTTCGTCTGCCATGGTGGAGAGCGCCCAGATCGGGTAGTCGTCATGCACAGACGGCCACCATGTTCGGAACGCACTCGAAACGAACGACTCAACCGAGAGCGGCTGCTGTGTTGCGCGGCCGCGATCCGGTTCGTTCGGGTTCTCCACCGCCAGGTCCTGACACCCGGCGAGGGCCAGGGCGCCAAGAACGGCGCCGCTGGCAAGGAATCTTGTATAACGCATTGTAAGCCTGTCTCCTGGTGGCGGTCTCATTGGCTCAGAAAGTGATTTCCACGGCACCGGTAATGGTCCGGTAGCGGGGATATGAGAAGCTGTCGAGCCTGTTGATCGTGCCGCCCACTTCGGGGTCGTAGCCCGTATAGTCGGTGAATGTGAGCAGGTTTCGGCCGACCAGCGAAATGCGAGCCTGGTCAACGCCAAGGTTACCGAGGCGATTCAGCAGATTAGCCGGGATTCGATAGGCAACTGACAGTTCGCGAAGCTTTACGTAGCCACCGTCCTCGACAAACCAGCTCGTGGGGCTGTTGGCGGCATACAGGTTCACGTAGTACTCAACAGGCTTCTTGAGCTCCTGAGCCTTGCCGTTCTGGTCTACGTCGTTATGCCGGCCCCACTGGTACATGCGCTGCTTCGTCTGGTGATAGATGTTTCCACCGACGTTCGCGTCGATCAGTCCGTAGAAGCTGAAATCCTTCCACGTGATGTTGTTCGAGATTCCGAAGTGGAAGTCCGGGTTCCCGTCACCCATCCTGACCACGGCCTGTGAGCCATTCTCATCCTGGAACATGATCGGCTGGCCCCATCCGTACGACGTGTTGCCGATCGTCGTGCTGGTGCCCCAAAGCTGCTTGGTCTCACCTTCCGTGTAAGAGTTGCCGGGTCCTACCCACACAAGGATTCCGTCATCGTTACGCTGGAAGTCAGATGCCTGCGCCTGGGCATCGGCGGGCAGTTCACTCGTGCTCTGGATTACGCGGAAGCCGTACATGGCGCCGAGCGTCTCTCCGGCGCAACGGAACGCGACGGTACCTGTGGTAAAGCAGGAGCGATCGAACTCGGTGATCTTGTTCCGGGTACGATCGGCAACGAGTCCCAAGCGCCAGCTGAAGTTCGGGCTCTGCATCAGCTGCGCTTCGAGAGTTGCCTCCCAGGTATTGCCTTCGATCGTTCCAGCGTTCTGCCACTGCGACGTATAGCCGAACATGCCGGCAAGCGGGATCAGGATGAGCTGATCTTCCACCTTGTTGTCGGCGTACGAGAGCTGCAACGAGTAGCGGTCGCGGAATATCATGTCCACGCCCAGTTCGGTCTCGGTCGCGAGCTCAGGCTTGAGGAATCGGTTGCCGAGCGTACGCTTGACCACGCCGCCGCCGGTGGTGAAGCCATAGGTCTCGAACTGGTCGTCGAAGTCAGGGCGTCCGCCGGCCGTTCCACGTGAGGCACGCAGCTTGAATTCGTTAACCGACTGCCACGGCCACCACGACTCTTCCGACATGCGGTAGGCACCGCTGACGCGATAGTACGAGTTCCACCGCTCTTCCGGACCGAACAGGGAGCTTCCGTCGCGACGGTAGAGTGCATCAAAGATGTAGCGGCCCTCGTAGTCTGCTCCGAGCGTAACGAAGAAGCCGTTCGAGCGAATGTCTTCCGAAGAAGATTCAACGAACCGCTCCTGCGCGTTGTCCAGGCTGGGCACGCCGGGAACGGCGAGGTTCAGGCCCTCTGCAGTGGTGAGTTCATTGGATTCACGCTCCATCAGGCCGCGAACCGTCATGCGGGCTGTCAGCGGCCCGAACTGACGCATCAGGTTTGCACTGACTGCAGCGTTCAGAGCGTCCGTGGTGCCGCTGAAATTGGAGATTTCACCCGGCCCACCATCCGCGAAGCCCTCGGTCTTGATTCCCTGATCGAGGAAGAAGTTGGTGCGACGGTCGGAGCGGTCATAGCTGACGTTGGCGTCCAGTCCCAGCCATTCAAGCGGAGAATAGCGAGCCTCGATGCTCCCCTGGGTCCTGGCGCGTTTGGCCTCACGCTCCTCGGTGGTGAGCACGTAAAGCGGGTTCTCCTCTCGTCCTTCCGGGTCGCCCTGGAACAGGTAGGGAGTTCCATCCGGGTCGGGCACGCGCAGGTTGACGTCAGGCGCCTGGTTGATGAGGTCGAAGAACGTGTCTCCGTACAGCACATCACGGTTGGAGCGCATGTGGTAGCCGCTGAACGAGATCCGCAGGTCGTCGCGAAGTGAATGATCGAGGTTGAGTCTTACGTCATTCTGGTTGTAGGCACCGTTGTCGAGCACCACACCGTCTTCCTTGCTGTTCACGAACGAGAGATACCAGTTCGTGTTCCCGCTCCGCTGGGCGATGTTGATGGAGTTCTTGAAGAACTGGCCCGGGTCGAAGAACTCCTCTACCTGATCGTAGGTAGGAACTCCGTACTCGACATCCTGGAAACGCTCGTATATGGGGCGTGGCACGCGAGCGGCACGCTTCTCCTCCAGACTACCGGGAAGCACGGCGCCGAATTCGTCCACATACTCGCCCTGCGCGTTGGTGCGGTAGTAGTGGCGCGTTGCCCACTTGATCTTGTTCGCGATCTGGTTGGTACCCAGCTCGGACCGCAGGGTAATCTGCGTTTGTCCGTCGGCCAGGCCGGCACCACGACGGGTGCGGATCTGGATTACGCCGTTTGCCGCACGTGAGCCGTACAGCGAAGCCGCTGCCGCTCCCTTCACCACCTCAACGCTCTCGATATCAAGCGCTTCGAGGTCTGCCGTGGATGCACCGAACGACTGGCTGAGAATCACGCCGTCCACAACCACGAGCGGGAAGGTGGACTTGTTGATGCTCGTAGGAGTGCGGAGCAGCAGGCTGGTTCCGCTTCCGGGTGCCCCACCACCCACCATGGTTGCGCCGGCAATCTTGCCCTG
>DATGOL010000109.1:0-4676 GCA_035306065.1 Gemmatimonadales bacterium
ATCCGTGTCAGTGGAGCCCATGCAGGCCGACGGTTCGCTGCCGTATCCGTTTACCGTTATCAAGTGATGCGTGGAGAGGCAGTGACGGTTCGTGCGCCGAATCATGACGGCAGGCAGGGCGCGCCAGGCCGCCGCTGCTGAAGCGTTTCCACCCCCGGGGGATCTGTGCCACAACACGAGAAGATCAACTACGTCGAATACCCCGCACGCGACCTGAGCGCGACCAGACGTTTCTTCCAGGACGCCTTTGGCTGGGAGTTCGCTGACTACGGCCCTGACTACATCGCGTTCTCGAACCAGGGGCTGGACGGCGGATTCTTCAGGGCTGACATGGCCTCACGCACGAGTCAGGGCGGTGCTCTCGTAATCTTCTACAGTGAGAAGCTCGAGGACACGCTTGCCAGGGTTCAGGCTGCCGGTGGAGAAGTAGTCAAGCCGATCTTTTCCTTTCCGGGAGGACGCCGGTTCCACTTCACTGAACCGAGTGGCAACGAGTTCGCGGTGTGGTCTGAGCCCGACTCCTGATGCGCGTCGGGGTGACGTGAAGGAGTCAGCGCCAGCCAGTCCTCTTGCCCCCAGGCTGGCTCCATGTGCAACTTGCCATACTCGGCCTTATCGATCTTCGTGATCGGCGCCTGATCTCGATCTGTCTCCAGCTGCTTCCCGTCAACTGTCCACCACCTCGCACAGATCACCAGCCGCTTCGCCCGGCGCTCTCCGTGTGGCATTCCTGGGCTGCGGTTACATCACCGAAGTGCACAGCCGGCAGTTGCGCGCACTGGGTGGTGACATTGTCTGCAGCTATGCGAGCCGGGACGAATCCCGCTCCGACCAGTTCAGGCGCAGGCACCGTGGCAGCGGCAGCTTCTCCAGCTATTCGGCAGCGATCGAGAGCAGCGATGTGGATGCCGTCGTTGTAGCCGTTCCGCCGCGGTACCACTACAACCTGACGCTGCAGGCACTCGCAGCGGGGAAGCACGTGCTGGTGGAGAAACCCGCGTTCATGAACATGGACGAGTACGAGTCCGTTCGTGAGGCACGGGATCGAGCCGGCCGTGTTGTAATGATCGGGGAGAATGACCACTACAAGCCGCTGGCCGTGTGCCTGAGGTCGCTGCTTGAGCGGAAGGTTATAGGGGATCTCGTATTCGCCCAGTTCACCTCGATAACGCGCAGGATGAAGAGGGCAGAAGACTGGCGAAACGACGAATCCATGGCTGGCGGAGGAGCCTTCTTCGAGGAAGGCATTCACTGGCTTCACGTTGCCGGAAGCCTCGGCCCCCGAATCATCTCGGCACACGGGTTCCAGCCCGATCTGCAGCCGGAAGGACCGGATCGCCGGGTGAAGAGCATGCTCGTGGCATTTCAGTATGACAACGGAGCGGTGGGGTCCATTGTCTACTCTCGTGAGGTTCCGTCGCTCCTGCGCGGCTTGAGGTTCTCGAAGCTCTTCGGTCGTAACGGAGTGATAACCTTCGAGTCCAATGGCGGATTTGTGATAGTGCGAAAGCCGGGAATGCCACGGGTGTACGTTCCGGGGGGACTTCGGGATGTTCGCGGATATCAGGCCATGTACCGCGACTTCGCACGGTCAGTTCGCACAGGACATCCGCCGGAAATGAACCTGGAAAGGGCAATCGAGGATCAGCTTCTGATGGAGCAGATACATGCAACGGCCGGCCGTGCGTGGCCGTGAAAGAGGCGGAATTTGACGTTGTGGTGATCGGCAGCGGTGCGGGCGGCGGAACGATGGTCCGCGCGCTTGCAGGTACTTCTGCACGCGTGCTGCTGCTCGAGCGCGGCGGCTCTGTACCAAGAGAGGACCACAACTGGAGTCCTTACGCCGTATGGAAATCGCTGCGCTATCGCGTGTCCGAACAGTGGATTGACAAGGAGGGAAATGAGTTCACTCCTTACACCCACTACAATGTTGGCGGAAACACGAAGTTCTGGGGGAGCGTTCTCTACAGGCTGCGCGAGCAGGATTTCGAAGCTCACGAACACATGGACGGAGTGTCGCCGGCGTGGCCCATTTCGTATGAGACGCTGGCGCCGTGGTACGATCGGGCGGAGCAGCTGTACAATGTTCACGGCACGCGGGGACTGGATCCTACGGAGCCCTCACGAGGCCCGTTTCCGCACCCTCCGGTGCCGCATTCGGCGGACATGCAGGCCATTGTTGACAGCCTGCGCGGGCGCGGCCTGAACCCGTCGCCGCTCCCGCTCGGGCTGATCGATCCCGGTGGCCCCGGCGGTTGCCAGCTTTGCAGTACCTGCAACTCGTTCCCGTGCCGAATTGATGCCAAGAGCGATGCCGAAATTTGCGGTGTACTCCCGGCACTGGAGCACGAGAACGTGAGGCTGTGGGATCAGTCGCTCGCGTTGCGACTGATCACTGACGCGTCGGGCAACCGCGTTACGAGCGTGGATGTGGAGCGCAACGGAGAGATGGTGCGCGTGCATGCTTCGCTTTTCGTCGTGTCGTGCGGCGCGGTGAACTCCGCCGCCCTGCTGCTCAGGTCTCGCAGCGACAGCCACCCTGACGGTCTCGCCAATTCTTCGGGAATGGTTGGTCGCCGATACATGGCACACCTTGCCACGATGATGCAGGGGTTCCATCCGTTCAGGCGGAACGGCACGGTATTCCAGAAGACCGTGGCGATAAACGACTACTACCTGGCCAACGGAAAGACCCCGTTCCCGCTGGGAAACATACAGTCGCAGGGGCGCACGCACGGGGTAATGGCGAAGGTCGTGGGCGACGGGATAGTTCCGGGGATACCGCTCTGGGCCTACGATGCCTGGGTGGCACGAGGTGTGGATTGGCTGGCATTGACGGAAGACCTCCCTCATTTGGAGAACCGCGTAACGGTGGATTCGGAAGGCCGCATAAGGCTCGAGTATGAACCGAACAACCTGGCGGCGCACCGGGAGCTCGTGCGAGAGGCGAAGCGCATCCTGCGCGAGCTTGGATACTGGAAGGTTGTCGCACATTCGTTCCATTCCAGAAATACGACGCACCAGTGCGGCACTGCGTGCATGGGGAGCGATCCGCAGACGTCTGTACTCGACAGCTATTGCAAGGCGCACGACGTGGACAACCTGTTCGTGGTTGATGCGTCCTTCTTTCCATCGTCAGGTGCGGTAAACCCGGGGCTCACGATTGTTGCCCAGGCGCTGCGCGTGGCAGATCATATAATCGGAACGCGCCTGACGTGAGAGCGCCGAACGGCAGAGGGCCATGAGAGCACACTCGTTCAGTCATGTGGGGATTACGGTGTCGGATTTCAACCGTGCCGTGAAGTTCTACTGGGAGGTGTTCGGTTGTCCGCTGGTGGGGGTGTCTGAAACTCCCTCCGATCGCGTGCGATCGTTCTTCGGGGTGGATGCGCCGGAGCCTGTCTGCAGGATTGGATGGATTCGCGTGCCCGGTGGCGGCGTTCTGGAGATTTTCGAGTTCAAACCAGACCAGGATCCCGTTGAGGTTCCATGGAATCGTGTGGGGCTCACGCACTTTTCGTTCAACGTGCGCAACCTGCGGCGCTGGCATGACCGGCTCACGAGCATGGGCGTGGAGTGTGTGACAGTGCCTGAGAAGTCACCCCGGGGCCATTCCTTCTTCTTTGCGAAGGATATGGACGGCAACCTGATCGAGCTGATGGAGCTGGGGTACATGTACTACGTGCTGGACTGGCTGGGACCGTTGGGCGGCTGGCTGTTCAGGCGACGCGAGGGGATGTACAGGAAGTACTACGAGTAGGCTGCCGAGCGCTGTGTTCTGATCGGCGAAGCGCAAGTGCGACTCGGTGCTGGTTGGTTCGCGGCGCAGGGTTGCCTGTGGCTCGCGGACGGTGTTGAAGTCGGTGGCAGGGAAGCAAGCGGTGCCTATTGGGGCCCGGAGCGGCGATTAGTAGCTAGTGCGACCTGACTGGCGACGAAAATTCCAATCGCCCCGGTCACCTTGACGGCAGACGGCCTGCGCCGTATCAGTTTGCAGAGTGAGCAGGCTGGGCGTGAGCTTTCCGCATCGGCTGGTTGGCAGTCCCGTCGTCGGTCTGTGGGTGGGTAGACTGGTCCCGAAGTGAGTCGTACGTGGACTCAGGTCGTTCGAGGCGTGGCGCGTGAGGGATCGGGATTTCAGAAACTCGGAAGCACCGAGTTAGGCTGCGGGGCGATTCGTTATTGACGGGCGAAGTTTTTTCCTGGGACAGGGCGTGAGGCTGGGGAGACTGGCGTCGTTATCGGGGTGTGAGGTCGCGTGATCCGGATGTGCTGTGTTGCAGGAGTGGGAGTTGGTTGGTATGATAGGCTGCGAAGCTTGCAGGAATATGTAGAATCGTGTCTACTTCGTCGCAGTAGAATATTGAGTTAGGTCAGTCACGGAGGCATGAGTATGACGGAGTTTCTGATCCTTCGGCCGTCACGGCGCGTCTTCAGGGCGCAGCTTGCCACCGGCGTTTTGCTCACGAGCACCGTGATCGCAGCGCTCTGGGTGACGGAGAGGGGCCCCGTCTCACCGTTGGCCCTCGGCGCTGCGGCCGCCGCAGGCGCCTTTGCGCTGGTGCTGCAAGCCAGCTGGCTTCGGCCCTCGCGGCGCTGGTACGGCGTGCTGACGCCTGGCGGGCTCCTGCTCCGAGAGGCGGGCGGCACTCGGCGCCGGATCGAGTGGGAGGAGG
>DATGOL010000110.1:0-2445 GCA_035306065.1 Gemmatimonadales bacterium
CGCACGCGGCATATCCGAAACACGAAGCACACGAAGACGCTCCGCGATACCCGGCGCCTCACGATCCAGCACGGCAAGGGTAGCCTCCGGCGTCACGTCGTCGGGCGAAAGGCCGGTGCCCCCGGTAGTAAGCACCAGGTCTGCGTTGCCGGTGTCACACCACTCGAGCAGCTGCCTTACGATTGCGGAAACGTCGTCCGCAACCACGCTGCGCGCATGCAGCACATCGCCACGTTCTGCCACCCACACCGCGATGGCATCGCCGGAAGTGTCCGCACGCTCCCCGCGCGCAGAGCCAGAGGAAACCGTGAGCACACACACGCGGAATGCCACCGGCGTTGACGTACGCTCGCCCTCGCTCACCCGCCCCGCTTGTAGAACGGAAGCTTCCGTACCACCGCGGGCACCCGCCGGCCACGCACTTCCACCTCGAACCGTGTACCCTCATCGGTACTGCCCGCCGGCAGGTAGCAGGTTCCTATGGGAATGCTGAGCGTAGGGCTCATCGTGCCTGAGCATACGGTGCCTGACGGTGAGCCGTCCGGGGCGAACACGGGGTACCCGCTCCGCGCAATCGCGCGCTCCTCGAAGGTGAAGCCCACCAGCTTCCGCTGCACACCGGCCTCCTTCTGCGCGGCCAGCGCCTCACGACCAACGAAGTCGCCCTTCTGCATCTTCACAGTCCAGCCCAAGCCGGCCTCGAGGGGCGTTACCGTGTCGTCAATATCGTTGCCATACAGCAGCAGCCCTGCCTCCAGCCGTAGCGTATCACGCGCGCCGAGTCCGCATGGAACGACAGACGAATCACGCGTTATCGCCTGCCACACCTCCACGGCGCGCTCGGCGGGCAAATAGAGCTCGAAGCCGGCCTCACCCGTGTAACCCGTGCGAGACACGATCACGTCAGGAACGCCCGCTACCATCTCCTCGACACAGTGGTAGGTCTTGATGCCAGCCAGGTCGGCAGGCGTCAGTGGCTGCAGCACACGCTCCGCATCCGGGCCCTGGAGAGCGAGCAGCGCCATGCTGCTCGACACATCCTCCACCTCCACACCGAACTGATCGGCGTAACCCAGGATGTGCTCCAGGTCCTTGGGCGCATTGGACGCATTCACCACGAACATCATCCTGTCCGCAAACCGATAGGTGAGCAGATCGTCAACGAAGGTACCGCGCTCATTCAGCAGACCGGCATACTGCGCCTGGCCCTCGACGATGCGAGACACGTCGTTCGAGACCATATAGTTGCAGAACTCCAGCGCGCGCTCACCCCGAACGATGAATTCGCCCATGTGACTCACGTCGAACAGCCCCGCGCCGGTACGCACAGCCTTGTGCTCGGCCGATATGCCCGTGGGGTACTGAACCGGCATCTCCCATCCCGCAAAGGGCACCATCTTCGCGCCGAGCGCCTTGTGAACCTCGTGGAGTGGCGTGCGCTGCAGCGAATCGGGAGAAGTGGACATTATCGCGAGTAGAGTCGGGAATCGTGTTTTGCGGCTGATTGCAAGGTCAAACCGCGCCAGAATGGCGGGAGTGCCGTTGAATATGGCACACCATGCCGGTGACGGCCAGCGTTCCGCCCGTGAAATCGCTGTAATGTGGATGTGTCGCCACGGTTGTTCGAACGAGGTGTTGCGAGAGCCCGCCAGCTCTTTTGCCGGACCGGTGCCGGCGAGCGTGACCGGCATTCCTGCCAGTCGTCGTTTCGACGGTCGCGTTGTATTCGGCCGCCTGAAACTCTCGCAGTTCATTCACCTCGTTCCCCTTCGGAGATGCACTCTCCCCAGCTGCGCCATCGTGCGCGCCAACGCTCCGGGTTTACTACGGCGGAGCTGTTGATCGTGATCATCATCATGGGGGTCGTATCAGCATTGGCGATCCCCAGGCTCACCGTCATTCGGGATCGCAACGGGATTGACAGTGCCCGCTCACAGCTGGAAAGCACGGTGACATCTGCTCGCAGTGCGGCCAGGCAGCGCTCGATGCCATCGGTCGTGCAGCTGAGTGGCAGCGTTCTGTCGTCCTGGACCTATTCGCCGACCACGGGTGATACCGTATGGCTCGTGAGGCCAAGCGATCTAGGTGCAGCGACAGGTGTCGACATCACCACGACTGACAAGGCCGCGACAATCAACTTCGACACGCGCGGATTCGCAGATCGCGCCGACTCGGTTCGCGTGTGGCGCATTACGATCGGGGAGCGAAGTGACTCGGTGTGCATAGGACCGCTGGGCCATCTCTACAAGAGGAACTGCGAACAATGATCCTGCCAGAAGAGAACCGCACCTCGGCCAAAGCCGCCAGGCGAGTCGGCGCGAGAAGGCGGCGTTCATGCACGGGAGCACGCAAGGGCATGACGCTGATAGAGCTGTTGGTGGCCGTGCTCCTGATAAGCGTAGGGCTGGTATCGCTCGCTGGCGTTGCCACGGGCGTGAGCGGGCT
>DATGOL010000111.1:0-18810 GCA_035306065.1 Gemmatimonadales bacterium
TCCGCCGTAACAACCGGCTTCACATAACCATGGCACAGACTCTTACCGAACTCATAGATCGCGCACTCGTGACGGTGGTGAACCAGCGCACGGGGAAGGACGTGATTGCCGCCGAGATGGTGCGCGACGTGGCGACTACTCGCAGCGGCAAGGTGCGTCTTACGCTGCTCCTCGATCCGCTGGACGACGCCGTTATCGTGCGCGACGTTCGCCAGGCCGTCGCGGCGGTGGAAGGTGTGAGCGACGTGTTCATTGATGTGCGGGATCCAGCGCAGCCGCCCAAGCCCAGCGCCCCGCCAGCTCCCGCGCCGTCCCGACAGCTTCCCGTGATGGAGAGCGCTTCGCGGAAGGCCACACCCAACACGCCTTCCGCGCCTACTCCGGTTTCCTATCCCAACCTGGGCAAGGTTATCGCCGTGTCGTCGGGAAAGGGCGGAGTTGGCAAGAGTACGCTTGCAGTGAACCTCGCTGTGTCTCTGGCACGGGCGGGGAAGCGGGTTGGGCTGATGGACGCGGACGTATACGGCCCTAACGTGCCGCGCATGATGGGAGTGGCGAATGCGCCGCCGGTGAACGAGCAGAACCGCATCGTGCCTCACGAGGCACACGGCGTGAAGCTGATCTCGCTCGGGCTGCTGATCGAACGAGACCAGCCGGCCATCTGGCGCGGACCCATCATCATGAAGATCGTGACGCAGTTCCTGCGCGACGTCGAGTGGGGCGAGCTGGACTATTTCATTGTGGACCTGCCCCCGGGCACCGGTGATGCCCAGCTTTCACTCGTGCAGGCAACGCTCGTGCATGGAGCGGTGATCGTCACTACGCCGCAGGAGGTTGCCGCAGGCGACGCACTTCGCGGCGCAATGATGTTCCTGCGAGTGGACGTTCCGGTACTGGGCATCGTTGAAAACATGAGCTACCTGGAGAACCCGGAAACCGGCAAGCCCATTGCAGTGTTCGGCTCTGGTGGCGGTGAGCGTCTTGCTGCGGAGCTCGAGGTTCCGGTGCTGGGACACGTGCCACTCTATCCGCCGGTAATGGCGGGCGGAGACAGCGGTGTGCCGATCGTGGTGAGCGAGCCGACGTCGGCAGCATCGCGAGCCCTGAATTCGGTGGCCGAAGCGGTGGAAGCTGCTGTGAGAGAGGTGGCAGCGGTCTGACGACTGCCCGTAGCGCCGTACGCCAGTTCCTGGAGGATCGAACCGCATGAGAATCGTCACGCTCCTCACGGACTTCGGTACGGCGGACGGTTACGTGGGTGAGATGAAGGGCGTGATCTGTTCGGTGGCGCCTCACGCCACCCTGCTGGATATCGCGCACGACCTGAATGCCCATGACGCGGAGGGCGCGCGGCTGGTGGTAGCTCGCTACTGGCGCCGCTTTCCGGAAGGCACGGTTCACCTGGTGGTGGTGGACCCGGGGGTGGGAAGTGGGCGTCGGGCAATTGCCGTTGAGTGCGACGGCTGGTTCCTGGTAGGGCCGGACAACGGCGTGCTGTCACCGGCCCTGCTGCGGCCCGGGGTGCGGGTGGTGGAGTTGCACACCGTGCCCGGCGCCTCCAGGACTTTCCACGGACGAGATATCTTCGCGCCTGCGGCGGCTCAGCTGGCGTCAGGTGTGCCGCTGTCTGATTTGGGCAGGGAGGTGGACAACCCGATCGTCAGGCGCACTCCCGAGGCTGCGCGAGACGCGGAGGGTAACGTGGTCGGCGAGGTTATCGCGACGGACAGGTTCGGTAATCTGATCACAAACCTGCTCGTGTCTCCGGGCGCTGCTGCCAGCGTGCGGGTTGCCGGCTACGATGTGCCGCTGGTGAGAACCTATGCTGATGTACCGCGGGGTTCGCCACTGGCGCTGGTGGGTTCCAACGGGCTGATCGAGATCGCTGTTCGTGAGGCGAGCGCGGCCGAGGCACTTCGGGTGGTGCGTGGCGAGCGAATCGTGTTGTGCGCCAGGCGGTGATGGCAGCGTCGGGCCCGGCGGCGGGCCAGTAACCAGCGTTGAGCTCGGCGGCCAGTCATTGATGCCAGCGCAGGACTCGACGGCGGACCCCATGCGCCACGGAAGATGCCAGCGCCAGGTTGAACACTGGCCCACCCCTTGCCTCCGGGGTGTGCATGGTGCTCTCCATCGGTGGCTACAGGCTGTCATCTCTCGTCAGGCGTACGGTACACGAGGTCATCGAGGATAACATCCTCGGGCTGGCAGCCCAGACTGCGTACTACTTCTTTTTCTCACTCTTTCCGATACTTCTGTTCATCACGCCGCTCATCGGCATGCTCATCGATCCTCGGCGCGTTATAGCATGGCTGGAATTACAGCTGGGGCAGACAGTACCGCCGGAAACGCTCCAGATGCTCACGGACATCGTGCAGGACGTCGTGCTTTCGGAAGGCGCGCCCGGACTGGCATCCGTTGGCGCACTGCTGGCGCTGTGGGCAGGCTCCAACGTGTTCAACACACTCGCCGATGCCCTCAATCATGCATACGATGTGACAGAAAACCGATCCTGGTGGAAGACACGCCTCATGGCCATTGCCATGGTCATGCTCTCTGCACTCGTACTCGGCGTGGGGTTCGTGACACTGATCGCCGGCCGCCAGATCATTTCGTTCGTCGCGGGGCTGGCGGGTCTGTCGTCAGGCCAGGAGCTCGCCTGGACTCTCGTGCAGTACAGTGTGTCCGTGGGACTGCTAATCGTTCTTGCGTTCCTTACGCTCTACCTGCTCCCCAACATCCGGCAGAGAAAACGGCTGGTACTGGCAGGGTCGGTAGTGACTACCGCTCTCTGGATCGGCGCCACGATGTTGTTCCGCATCTACGTGGTGAACTTCGGCAACTACAACCAGACGTACGGCACCATTGGAGCGGTGATCGTGCTGCTAACCTGGATGTACCTGTCCATGCTGGTGGTTCTCATCGGCGGGGAACTCACCAGCGAACTCCACAAGGGAACCGGTTCAATGTGGCCGCGCAGGGGTGCGGTGATCAACGAGCGTATCGCGACTCACTTCACGTGAGGCAGGAAACCGCGCCAGTCACGAGACACGCAACCGACTTGCGCTTACCCGCCAACCACCGACAGGCGCGCTACCGTCTTGCGGCCGCGCACCGACAACCGGTATTGAGCACCCTCCCAGCCGGGGCTCACTGAACGATTGCCGTCCCTGCTCCAACTGTCGGGAGCACCGCCCCACCGGTCTTCGAGCTGAACCTCTACTCCAACGCCGGTCGGAACACGGAGCTTGACGTCACCCACCGTCGCCTCGAGTTCGAGCACCACGTTCCTGGTCCAGCGGCCGGAGAAGTCCAGGTCCACCGCTCCAAAGTCGCTGTTCACCGTGATGGTGTCCGCATTCGCGTTGGCAAGACGAACGGCGACCATGCGGCCATAGCGGTTGTCCAGCCGGATCACGGTGCCGTGCGCGGCGTTAGGCTCGTCCATGTGAACACGCACGTCACTCATGCTGCTCATCACCTGTGCGCGCTCCAGGCGCATGCCGGTGAGGTCCAGGTCGCTCGCTGTACCCGCCAGACGAGTTTGCAGATGGAGCGGAACAGTCCTCGACAATGACAGCCGCAGCCGACCCTCGCTCGCACCGGCACCGTCAGGCATGTTCACGCTTCCGCGTCCCAGTCCCACGTACAGCTCGCGAGTGTCCGGGTCAAAGCTGTGCGATGGCTGTTCCTGCACATCCGCATCGAACGTGAGGTTTGCCGTATACAGCACCGGCGCGGACGCAGCACGTATCGTGAAGTGACCTGCCTTGTAGGTAACGTTCGCAGACAGCGGCAGTGTATCGGCCAGCGCAGCCGGCCGTGACCACGAAACCGTTCGCCACGTACCACGGGATTCCTCTTCCGGCATGCATCCGGCGGCGGCGAGCAGCAGCGCGCCGGCCAGGCCGGCCAGTGCCTTCGCACCCGGCCTCATTCCGAACTCCTGGAGGACGACGCCGGCGTTGGCCTGCGTGCCGCTGCAACTCCACCGACAGGCGTGGGAGTCTGCCAGGAGGTGTCGGCCGGCGATAGCTCCTCCGCCGTGCTCTTCACCGCAAGGCTCCTGCGCCCGGCGCGAGACCGGATCGACGCCCCGAATCCCGCCGTAACAGCCACCCACGTCATCAGCCACGCCACCCCGTACGCCATGCTTGCCGCGGCCGGCATGGACATAAGCGCGCCAACTACGAGCCAGGGCAGGAAGAGGATCAGGATACCGATCAGCAGGGAGCGCAGCAGGTAACGCCTGCGCTCCAGACCCTGTGAGTCGCCGGGGATGGACGGACCGATCGCTCCGCCGATCAGCCGGGCAGAAGCCAGGAAGCCGAGCATCAGCAGGCCGGCCACGGCAATGGTGTACGTAACGATCGCTATCGGAATCAGGAGCACACCCAGAATCGTGATTGCGAGTGCAACTATTCCGAGCAGCAGCAGCGGAATGATCGCAAGCTGACCAGCCACTCCAACGAGAAAGGAGCGCCCCACCGAGGTGATCAGCGTTTCCGCAACGGTTTCGAGATGACTGCCGGCGAACACGAGCAGGCCAACGCCAATCGAAACCACTATCGCCAGCCATGCGAGAACGAGCACCAGCATGTGCCGGGTTCGCTCGCCGCCTGTGCGCACCTGGGCTGCCGGAGCAACGGAGCCCACGATGGAGGTGACATCGCCCTGCACAGTGGCTCCAGGCGCGACGAACACCTCACCGGCCAGGGCGATGGCCCGCCCCGTCACCACGCCGCTCTCTCCCACCAGCAGGTCGCCGCCGTATACCACGGCATCACCTGTCACGGTACCAAGCACCTCGAGGCCGCCAGAGACCGCAAGGGGCCCCGCTACCGAGTCACCGGCCTGAACCACAATCGGCCCCGGTTGCGGAGTCACGTCCGGTACGCCGAGCCACTGAGACTCATCCCTGAGGCGCAGAGCGTTCTCCAGGGCCTGGTCTGCGGGGATTGCCGCCGGTCGCAGGGTGTCTGCTGTCTGTGCCGCTGCGGACCCGCTCGCGCCCAGCAGGAGCGCGAGCATCGCAAGGGTTGCGAATTTCATTTCGTTACCCTGGCGTCAGCGCACGGCTCGCTGCCGGCGGGCAGCGACTGCCATCAAACCCAGGGCAAGGACGGCTGCACTACCCAGTGCGACCACGGTAACCACGATCGCGGCAGTGGGCCCGCCGGTAACAGTAATGGCCTCCATGGCCGGCTGCCCGCCGATCGTGGCAACCAGGTCTGTACCCATCTGCAGAGCGCCGGTCCTGACGCGGTCTGCCAGGAGGCTGGACGAGAAGATGATCAGGTCCAGGCGAAGAACGACCGCTGCCGTAACCAGGCCGAAAAACACCAGAATTCCGCCAGCACCGGCACCTGCGAGCACCCGTGCAGGCGCAGACCGGGGTACCAGACCCGTGAGAAAGTCGCGGAGAGCAACGTGCCACGGCCGGAACACGTGAACCTGCTGCATCACCGCGTTCGCGAATTCAGGCGACGGGGCGAACCGCGGCAGTTCGTCCAGTACGGTGGTCAGCTCCTGCAACGCTTCGAGTTCCGAACGACAGCGCGCGCATTTGCGGACGTGGGCTTTCAGCGGTACTACGCCGAAGCCAACGTCGCCGTCGAGCAAAAGGTCGAACTCGTTGGGGAGAAGATGTCTGTGGTCCACGGATGATGCCTCCGATGCCATCTACGACCTGGCGACCAGTCTGGTTTCAGTTGCTGTGCGCCGGATCACAAAAAATACCCGGCTTGGGACGGTATTGAGACTCATTCTTCGCGCAGGTGCGAGAGTAATTCGCGCAACTCGTGGCGCGCGCGATGGATGTAGGTTTTTACAGTGCCCAGGGGCAGGTCCAGCGTTGTGGCAATCTCCTCGTAGGAGCGCCCTTCAACGTGCCGGAGCAGGATGCACGCGCGATACTCGGGGCGAAGCTGCGCGATGGCGTCTTCAATGGCGCTTCCGATTTCCCGCGCCTCCAGTTCATCCAGCGCGTTTTCCTGGCGGGCCTCCACGTCGAAGGAACTAGCCTCGATCTCGGAAGACGTGGCCGCGTGGGGCGAACCATCCATGGAAATGGTGTCCAGCTGCCGCTTGCGAAGCGCGTCTATGGCAACGTTGTTCGCAATCTTGAAAAGCCAGCTGGAAAGCTTGAACTCCGGCCTGTAGCGATCGATGTGATTCAGGACCTTGATGAAGGTGTCCTGTGCCAGATCTTCTGCAGCTTCCCGATCTCGCACCATCCGGTAGATGAGCGAGAACACCGGACGTTCGTACCGGCGCACCAGTTCACGGAAAGCTTCACCGCGTCCCTGTTGCGCCAGGACGACAACGTCTGCATCGGGGAGATTCGCTAGGTCGAGAAGTGGCGCCATGGGTGTGGAACGTACGCGCACACGTCCTCGTGTGGCGACGCGGTGCTGGCGGACAAACTACCGGAAAGCGGGGCTTCTGGCCAGCGGCATGGTACCGGCGGCGTTCTGCTGACTTGCTGCGCGAAGCGTTCCGACCGAAGTTAAAAGGATGGACCCAAACGGATCGGCTTCAGGGGAAGGGGACGCAGACGCTCCCGTGCCGGGCATGAGCCCCGGCCCGGAGAAGCGAGCCTACGTCAAGGGCATCTTCTCGGACATAGCCCCGCGCTACGACCTGCTGAATCACCTGCTGTCGGCCAACGTGGACAAGGTCTGGCGCCGACGTGCAATCGCAAAGCTGGGCTGGGAGCGAGCGCCGAGCGGCACATACCTGGATCTCTGTGCGGGAACGCTGGACGTTGGAGTGCAGCTGAGCCAGACGGCCGGCTTTGCAGGCAGGATAGCCGCCGCGGACTTTGCGGAGCCGATGCTTCGCGCAGGATTGGGGAAGGTACAGGGACGCTCCCTCCATCCGGTTGTCGCTGACGCACTCTCGATGCCGTTTCAGGACGCATCCATGGACGGCGCGATAGTGGCGTTCGGAATCCGCAACCTCGCGCTACTGGACGAGGGGCTTCGTGAGGCGCTGCGGGTGCTGCGTCCCGGCGGCCGCTTCGTGATCCTCGAGTTCTCCACTCCGCCTCACGCGCTGGTTCGGAGCGCCTACCACGCGTACTTCCACAGGGTCCTTCCCCTGGTTGGCGGCGTGGTGAGCGGACACCCCACTGCATACCGGTATCTCCCCGAGTCAGTGGAGCGGTTCCCGGAGTGCGAGGAGCTGGCAGCTCGCATGAGCCGTGCCGGATTCATCAACGTGGAATGGACGTCGCTCACCTTCGGCATCGCTGCACTGCATGTGGGTGAGCGGCCGGGCAGCGCGTCGATGATGGAGCCGGCTTTCGCGGCCTGATGCCTCACGATGCCGCACGACATGGACACGCATGACGAACGGCCCGCGCACGGCACATCACCGCGGCGCATCGGCCTCATCAGCGACACGCACGGACAGGTACGTACGCGCGTGCACCAGGCGCTTGCCGGCGTGGAACTCATCCTGCATGCCGGAGACGTTGGCGGCAGCGACGTGCTGATGGAACTCGAACTCATTGCACCTGTGCGCGCCGTGTTCGGCAACACCGACATTCCCGGCGACCCTCAGCTGAGCGCCGAGATCACCCTGGAAATCGATGGTATCACCATACACGTGAGCCACGGGCACGAGCTTGGAAGTCCAACACCGCAGGCGCTGCTCGAACGCTATCCACAGGATGTGCTGGTGTACGGGCACACACACCGGCAACTGGTGACGCAGGCAGGGGGAAGGCTCGTCGTGAACCCAGGTGCTGCGGGGCCGGCGCGGTTCAACCTGGTGCCGTCGGTTGCGATCCTCACGCTCGGAGACGTGCCTTACGCGGAGCTGGTTCCGCTGGTTGGGAGCACGTGAGGTAGCCGGCGCTACCGCGACCGCCGAGCCTTGAGAAATTTCGAGGCTTCGCTGGTTCGTTCCAGCTCCGCTGGAAACCGCCTGAACCAGGAAGACATCAGCAGCAACTCGTCCACTTCATGGGCCGGAACGCGGGCAGGGCTCTCCACATCCGGAACGCCGAATACCTCCGTGCACACGCGTTCTGCCTCACGCCAGTCCGCCCTGCTGCGCGGCTGCTTCATCTCGGCACGCACCCTGCCGCGCCTCACGAGATAGATGCGGTCGTCTCCCGCGTGACCGGGCACTCGGTACACGAACGTGAGTGACTCCACGGCAAAGCGCATGCGCGCAAGCGATTCGCGCAGGTCTTCCAGCCGCTGCAGCTTGTCACGCATCACTCCGGCACGCTCGTACTCCATCTGCGCGCTGGCCTCGGTCATCGCTACCCGCAAGGTGTCCAGCGGGCCGTCACTCTCTCCTTCCAGAAACAGCCGTGCGAGAACCGTGCGCTCTTCGTATTCGTCGGCGCTGCACGCGGCTATGCAGGGCCCCAGGCACTTTCCGATCTCGTGCCTGATGCACGCCGGTGTCCGAGGTGGAATCACGAACAGCTCCCGCTGATCGGAGAAGTGCATTCGCGTTCTCAGTGAGCAGTCCCGAAGGCCGAGTACGTCGTTCAACTCGCGCACGGCCTCGTTTACTCGACGTGCTCCCTGGTAGGGGCCGTAGTACATGCCGCCGTCCTCGCTGCCGGCACCACGCACCACCAGGAGCTTGGGTGCTGGCCCGCGCGTGAGCTTCACGAACGCGTAGTTGCGCGCATCCCGCTTCATTGCAACGTTCAGCCTGGGCCGGAATCGCTTTATCGCATGCAGTTCAGTCAGCAGCGCCGCAAACTCACTCGGCGTATACTCCCATTCGATGGCAGACGCCTCACGAACGATGCGGGCTGCCTTGTCACCCGGCCAGCTGGCCCTGAAGTAGCTGAGCAGCCGACTGCGCAGCTTGCGGGACTTGCCTACATAAACAACCTCGCCGTCATCCGAGACCATGCGGTACACGCCAGGACTCTGGGTGCACAGTGCGCGCACGTTCTCGCGCATCACCTTGAGCTGCGCCGCAGACGTAGGCCGCTTGCGAACACCCCTGGCGCGCAGCGGTACGAGGCTCATCGGCGCTGACTCCGGAGCAGATGAGCCGGAAGCCAGTGCTTCCGCCGTTGCACCTGTGAGTTGTACGGCAGGCAACGCGGCAGCCTCGTTCATTGCTGGCAGCTGACGCACAGAACGGTGGCGCGTCCATCGATGGCGTGCGTGCCAACCAGGCGCCGGCCGCACCGGCGGCACGGCTCACCTTCGCGCCCGTACACGGCAAGCAGATTCACGAAGGAACCTGACTCTCCACTGGCGTCACGGTAGTCGCGAAAGCTCGTACCACGGGCCTCGATCGCCTCCTCCAGGATCTGCACGATCTCGGAGCGAAGCTGTGAAGCCTCATGCGCGGAAAGCGAACGCGCCTCACGCGACGGATCGATTCCAGCGCGCCAGAGCGCTTCGTTCGCGTAAATGTTGCCGACTCCCACAACCCGCTTCTGATCCATGATCACTTTCTTGACTGCCTGCCTCGAACCCCGAAGGATTCCCGAAAATCGCTCTTCGCTGAACTCCGGGTCAAGTGGCTCCACACCGAGGCCCCCCTCGTACTCGGCCCAGCGCTCCGGGGAGAACAGGCTTACGGTGCCCAGCCTGCGTACATCGCTGTAGTGCAGTCGTCGGCCGTCGTCGAGCAGAAGGTCGAGCGTGGAGTAGGCTCTGTCACGCTCGTTCAGGTTGCCATCGTCCAGCAGCAGGCCACCGGTAAATCGCGGCTGTACGGCCAGCCGGTTGCCGGTCGAGAGGTCGAGGACGATCAGCTTTGCACGACGCCAGGAGCGCTCAATGCGCGCGCCCTTGAGACGCCGGGAGAACTGAAGCGGTGTAACTTCGCGCAGCACGTCGGGCCGCCTGACGCTTACGCCGAGGATCGTTCGGCCAATTACCTCGCGCGCGAGATCACGCGCGATAGTCTCGGTTTCGGGTAGTTCAGGCACCCGGATTCAGATGTTCCAGGCGCGCCAGGTCGCGCCAGCCGATATCCCTGCGAAGCTGCTTGCCAGTCAGTGCCACGTTTTCCGCCCACTCCACGCTTCGTTCCTGCGCTTCAGCAAGCGTGGAGCCGAGCCCCGTAACGTTAAGCACACGTCCGCCGGCACTCACGAGAGAGCCGCCACTTCCGTGTGCCGTGCCCGCATGAAACACGAGTACGTTCTCGGCCGCATCCGGGAGCGTGATGTGGTCGCCCACGCGCGCGCGCTCAGGGTAGCCTGGCGACGCGACGACGGTTGTCACCGCAAAACCCTCGCGCCACACGGGAGCTGCCACGTCTGCAAGTGATCCGCGCTTGGTGCATGCAATCATCATCTCCAGCAGGTTGCTCTCGAGCAGCGGCAGTATTGCCTGCGTTTCAGGATCACCGAACCTGCAGTTGAACTCCACAACTTTGGGTCCGTCCTTCGTTAGCATAAGGCCGGCGTAGAGCAGTCCGGTAAATGGCCGCCCGGCTTTCTCCAGCGCTCGAAGGGTAGGGTAGATGATGCTGTTTAGAACTTCTTCCACCAGCTCGGGCGTGCCAGACGACACCGGAGCGTATGCACCCATCCCGCCGGTGTTCGGACCTTTGTCGTTCTCCAGGAGCTGCTTGTGATCCTGGGATGGAAGCAGCGGTATCGCGTTGTGTCCATCGGTAATCGCGAAGAGCGAAAGCTCCTCGCCTTCCATGAACTCCTCGAGCAGGATCTCACTGCCGGCGTCACCGAAAACCCGGTCGGACAGGATGCGCGCGATGGCTGCGTCTGCCTCATCTACGGTTTGGCAGACAATCACGCCCTTGCCCGCGGCGAGTCCGCTGGCCTTGACGACGACGGGCGCACCGAACCGCCTGACGGCTCTGCGTGCTTCGTCCACGTCAGTGAAAACCTCCGCCCTCGCGGTAGGGACGCCGGCATCAGCCATCAGCTGCTTGGCGAATCTCTTGGACGTCTCGATCTCGGCAGCTGCACTGGTTGGACCGAATACCGATATGCCGCGCTGTATCAGGCGATCGGCCAGGCCCGCGGCAAGCGGTGCTTCCGGACCAACTACCACGAGGCTTACGCTCTCCCGCTCCGCGAGTGCCACGAGCCCATCTATGTCTGACGTTGCCACTCCCTCGCAGGTGGCCAACTCGGCAATTCCCGGGTTCCCCGGTGCCGCGATGAGTTGAACCGACGGATGATCGGTTTTCAGCTTCCACGCCAGGGCGTGTTCACGCCCGCCGCCACCTACGATCAGTACTCTCATTTATCGTTGCGGTTCTCCCGAAAGGCCTCGCTGAAGGCATCTCCCGCCCTCCGCAGCGAGTCGCCCAGCCGACCCGCAAAGTCCTTCACCTGATCGCCATAGTAACCGCTGGCATCGGTCAAGTCATCGGAGAAGGAGCCCGGATCACCGCGGCGCGGATAATCACCGGCGAGCACCTTCTCGTAGGCACCGCTGTTTACCCAACGCTGCAACTCCGCCGCGCGAACGGTGCCGAACGGGTGATCGCGGAACGCAGTGTTCAGCAGCTTCAGCACCGCGTCCCATGCACCGCCCTCCGTTTCATACTCCGCCGCCTGACGAAGGAAGTCATCGAGATCAACCTCGTCGCCCACGGGATCACCACCAGCCATCTGCAGGAACACGCGCATCGCAGCTCGAGGATCCTGAAGTCCAAGAAGCCCGGCGCGATCGGCAGAAAACTCACTCTTCCTGTACCACTCGAGCAGCGCAAGCTGGAACGGCATCACGGCAAGGCCTGCGAGGAACGGAAGGTTCCTGATGCCGATAATGATGAGGATGAGCGCGATCGTTCGATAAACGACGTGACCGCTGATGATGTGTCCGACTTCGTGCGCCAGTATGAAACGCTGTTCCTCCCTGTCCAGGAGGCGCAGCGTTTCGGAGTTGATGACGATGAAAGGATCTGCGAATCCAACCGCTGCGGCATTCACGATGGGTGACTGCGTTACGTAAAGCTGCGGACGCGGGGCTCGCACGCCCGAGGCGTCCGCCACGCTTCCGGGCCAGTCCAGCGTTTCGAGAACCTCATTGTACAGCGCGTCCAGCTTCGGCCGCTGGTTCGGGCCTACGCGAACTGCATTGGCCAGAAAGAAGTACCGAACGCCACGCTCGCCGAAGAACCCGAGTATGCGCTTCACTACTTCGTCGAATCCCGGGAGCGCGCGAAGCGTGTTCAGTGCCGCACGATCGGCCGGGTGTTCCCAGGCCAGTGGCGATATGTTCGGAAGCGGCGTTTGCATGGGATCGTTACGGCTGTTGGAAGTGTGCGGCCGAGAGGGACGAAATTGTGCCCTCCTCAGGCCATTGCCTGCTCCAGGTCTGCAATCAGGTCACCAACATCCTCCACGCCGCACGAGAGCCTGATCAGGCCCTCGGAAAGGCCCATTCCTGCGCGGCGATCCTGCGGCACGGAGGCGTGTGTCATGCTTGCGGGGTGGCTGATCAGGCTTTCCACGCCGCCGAGTGATTCTGCGAGCGAGAAGATCCTGACCTTGTTGAGTACTTCGCCGGCACGCTCCAGGCTGCCCAGTTCCAGTGAGATCATGCCGCCGAAGCCCGACATCTGGCGGCTGGCAAGCTCATGCTGCGGATGCGACGCGAGTCCGGGATAGAACACATTCTCGTCGCCAAGCCGGTCAGCAAGCCATTGGGCAATTGCGCGTCCGTTCTCGTCATGCTGTCGCATGCGAAGGTGCAGCGTCTTGGTGCCGCGCAGGCATAGCCAGGCGTCGAACGGTCCCGGAACGGCGCCGGATGCATTCTGGATGAACTTGAGTCGATCGGCAATTTCATCGTCGTTCGTAACGGCAACGCCGCCGATCATGTCCGAATGGCCGTTCAGGTACTTCGTAGACGAGTGCCACACGATCGTTGCGCCGGTTTCTATCGGACGCTGGAATACGGGGCTGGCAAAGGTGTTGTCAACGATGAGATGCAGGTTGCGACGCTTGCAGATCTCCCCTGCCGCTGCAAGGTCGGTGAGCCACATGAGAGGGTTCGTGGGCGTCTCGATGAGCACCGCCACGGTGTCCTTCTCTATCGCGTCTTCAATTCGCTGGGCATCTCGCGTGTCAACGTAGCTGAAGCGCAATCCGAAGTTCGTGAGCAGTCGCTCGAACAGGCGGAAGGTTCCGCCGTAGAGGTTCTCGCTGCAAACGATGTGATTCCCTTGCGAGTACAGCTTCATGATGGAGTCGAGGCAGCCCATGCCGCTGCTGAAGGCAAACCCGTGGCGCGCGCCCTCGAGCGACGCCACATTCCGTTCCAGCGCCTCGCGAGTGGGGTTGCGTCCTCTTGCGTACTCGTATCCCTTGTTCGTGCCGAAGCTGTCCTGCACGTACGTGGACGTGAGGTACACCGGTGTCATTATGGCGCCCGCCAGGGGCTCCGGGCGCTGACCGGCATGGATCGCGCGTGTGGCCAGCGCAGTGTCCAGATCCTCGTCGAAGATGCGAGTCATGTTATGTAGTTGCGGGTTACGGTGTTGGCGGCAAGTTAACCCGGCGCGGGGGCGCCGGCGAGGCGCTGGAACTGCGGCGGGGGGAGTGCTCCCGGGCAAATGGCCGGTTGCGAGTTGCCGATGACGGTACTACCCACTTCTGAAGTCGAACCAGGGTGTGTGATTGCAGACGACGAGCCCAGGCTGCGTCGGGTGCTCATTCGCCTCATGACAGGGGACGGCTTTGCCTGCGAGGAGGCCGGAAACGGCCAGGAGGCGCTCGACGCATTGAAGCGGCAGCTCGCGGCGCGGCTGATCACCGACATGCGAATGCCCCGCTCGGGAAACGAGTTCGATCCGTAGATCGTGGAGGTGTTCGTCTGGCTCGTGGAGCGCGGCGACATTCAGGTGCATAACGACGTGGAGCGCCGACCCGTTCGTCGCGCTGCACCTGCCTTGCAGCAATCGAACTCACACAGGCACTACCCGAACCTCCGACGGCTGCTTGTACGCACTCAACCGCTTCGCAGCCCAGTCGCGAACCGCATTCTCCGAAACGCTCCCTGTCACCTCCAGCAAGATCTCGTTCTCATGCATCGCATCCGCAATGGGCCGGACGCGAACAGACTTCACGCCACGCAGCTCGAGCATCGCCCGCTCCAGCTCACGCGGATAAACGTTGAATCCGTTCCGCGTGAACATGGGCTTGAGCACCCCGGAAAACGCGATGCTTCCACCCTCGCCGCGGACGCCGAGGTCTCCCGTGCGCAGCCACTCTCCGTGTCGGCCGAGCCCCTGCTCGCCATTCGACACGTAGCCCGGGAATACATTCTCACCTCGCACGCAGATCTCGCCCTCAACGCCATCCGGCACCTCGTGCCCCGAATCGGGATTGCGGATGGTTGCCTGCACGCCCGGGAAGGGAACTCCCAGGCTACCGCGCCTGTTCTCGGCCTGAACACGATTGAACAGGCACACCGGGGAAGCCTCCGAGAGTCCGTAGCCCTGACGCAGCTCGGTTCCGGTAGCGTTTGCCCAGCGATCCTGAAGAGCAACGTCCAGCGGTGCACCACCACAGATCGCGAGCCGCAGGTTTGGCAGAGACGCCTTGCCCCCGCGCCGCTCCAGGAGAGCAACCAGTGCAGCGAAAATTGCCGGCACACCCACCAGCTGGGTAATGTCTCCCTGCTCGAGCTGTTCGAGCGTACGCGCAGGGTTGAACCGGGCAACCGTGCTTACGCGTCCGCCGGCCAGCAGGGGCGCAATGGCCGTTACGGTGAGTCCGAACAGGTGCGACAGCGGGAGGAGCGCCAGCATGTGGTCTGCGTCCGTCATCTCCGCAGCTTCAATCGTGGAGCGCGCGTTGGCGAGCAGGTTCCTGTGCGTGAGGATGGCGCCAAGTGGCGTACCAGCCATTGCGGACGTGTATACGACCACGGCCTCCTCGTCGCTTCCGCGCACACCTTGCTCGCCCTCCAGGTCCAGCCCGAAATGCGACCCGAGGTCTACCTCGCGGCACGTACCACTCTGAATCACGCGAGCCGTACGGGGAGCCTGATCCAGCAGCACCGTGACAAGGCCCTCAGGGATTGCCCCGGCCAGCGCTTCGATGGTGAATACCGCACCCACGTTTGCGTCGCTCAACTGATGGGCTATCTCCGGCGGTGCGGCAAGCGGGTTCACCAGCACGGCGCCTCGCCCCTCCGATGCCGCGAGAGCCACGAGAAACTGCGGCGACGGCGGCAGCATTATGGCGGCCCGACGGCCCGACAGTGCCCGAACCAGCGGCACGGAGCGCTGCAGCAGCGTGATGCCGGCCGCTACGAGAGCGCTGCCCGGCAGGCCATCCATGGTGCCGCCGCCAGCCGCTACCGCGAGCGAGAGAAGGGAGAGTGGGTCGCGCATCTATTTCGTGGTTCAGGGCTGGCAGGGTCTCAAAACGGCCCCATTACCGCGCGCGTGGATGGTGACGCAGGCACGCATCAAGACGTCGTTTCGTGTAAGCAACGGTTTCGGCCGGGTGTGTTGCACTCGTGCGCACTAGCGGTCGAAATGTATGCTGACAGAACGAGTGTCGGTTTAGCGTGTGCGCAGCCGACATGGTGCTCGCGCTCACCTTTGCCGAGGCGATCCATCCGGCAGCGTATTTGCCGGGGTTGCTTCAGCCGGTAGCTTGTGGTCTTCGACTTACCGAGGAGTGAAGTTCGCATGGCAGATGGGCTGATGGTGAGCGTTTCCGGCATTAGGGGCCGGGTTGGAGGCGCGCTGAACCCTGAGGTAGTGGCGAGGTACGCCGCAGGATTCGGTGCCTGGGCCAGGGCGAAGGGAGCATCGCGGTCCATCGTTGTCGGGCGCGACAGCCGCGTTTCGGGGCCGCTCTTTCATCGCGTGGTTATCTCCGCGCTCGAGAGCGTGGGCTGCAATCCGATAGACATCGGCATGGCACCCACACCCACCGTGCAGCTGGCGGTGGAGCACCATCACGCCGCAGGCGGCCTGGCGATAACCGCCAGCCACAACCCGATCGAGTGGAATGCCCTCAAGTTCATCGGGCCGGACGGACTCTTTCTCGCGGCCGAGGATGCCGCCGCAATGCGCGCGTCCGTGGATGCGGGAATCAACTACGCGAACTGGGACGAACTCGGCAGCACGAAGTCGGATTCCGGAGCTGTCCGGCGCCACATCGATGCAGTGCTGGCGCTTCCACTCATTGATGTGGAAGCCATTCGCAAGCGGCGATTTCGTGTAGCGCTCGACTGCTGTCATGGTGCCGGAAGCGTCATTATGCCTCAACTGCTCGAGGAGCTTGGTTGCGACGTGCGCGCGATCGGCATGACAGCGGACGGCCTCTTTCCGCGTCCGCCGGAACCGATTGCGGAACAGCTTGGAGAGCTGGAGTCGCTGGTGCGCGAACACGTGGCGGACGTTGGGTTCGCAACCGACCCGGACGTGGATCGACTTGCGCTGGTACTGGACGACGGCGTTGCTCCGGGCGAGGATTACACGCTGGCGCTTGCCTCACGCGTCGCTCTGCGTCGCAAGCCGGGTGTGGTGGTTACGAACCTGTCCACGAGCCGCGTTGTTGATGACTTCGCCGAGTCGCTTGGGGGATCGGTGGTTCGTGCGCCGGTGGGCGAAGTGAACGTTGCAGTAAGGATGCGTGAAGAGGGCGCCGTGATAGGCGGTGAGGGCAACGGCGGGGTTATTCTTCCCGAGTTGCATCTTGGCCGGGATGCACCGCTTGGTGTCGCGCTCATCCTGCAGCTGCTGGTTGACGAGGGGCGTTCGTTGTCTGCGATTACAGCCTCCATGCCGCGCTACTCGATTGTGAAGGACAAGCTGGACAGGCCGGATGCCAGTCTCAACGAGGTGTACGCCGCGTTGCGGGAGCGGTTTCCGGATGCCCGGGTTGATACCCAGGATGGCCTGAGACTGGCATGGCCCGATGCATGGGTGCACGTGCGCCCATCCGGCACCGAGCCGATTGTACGAGTGATCGCGGAGGCGCCCAACGAGGCACGCGCCCGGGCACTCGTGCAGCAGTGCCGGGAGCCTCTCGAGGCACTCGCGATTCGTTGATTCAAGTATTCATCGGCAGTACTCACGATCTGTCCCCTCGAAGACAATGTGTGGAATCGTAGGCTACATCGGCAGCAGGACTGCCACTCCTCTCCTCATGGAGGGGCTCAAGCGTCTCGAATACCGCGGATATGATTCCGCGGGCGTAGCGCTTCAGAACGGAAACGGGATCGAGCTTCGCCGGGCGGCCGGAAAGATCTCCCGCCTCGAGACCATGGTTGCCGGGGAGCCTGTTCACGGAACGATCGGCATTGCGCATACGCGCTGGGCCACACACGGTCCGCCAACCGAGTGCAACGCGCACCCGCATGTGAACGAAGACGGCACCTTCGCGCTCGTTCACAACGGCATCATCGAGAATTCCTCGTCTCTGCGTCGTACACTGCAGGAACGCGGTCACGTGTTCCAGTCGGACACGGATACCGAAGTGCTGGTGCACCTTATCGAGGAGCTCTTCGAAGACAACCTCGAAACCGCGGTCATGCGCGCGCTTCAGCGGGTGGAAGGCACGTACGGTATTGCCGTTCTGTCTTCGCGGGATCCGGACAAGATCGTGGCGGCCAGGCAGGGCAGTCCGCTGCTGGTGGGGCTCGGCGACGGCGAGTACTTCATTGCGTCCGACGTGTCTGCAATCCTTGCGCACACTCGTCAGGTCGTGTACCTGGACGATGGCGACCTGGCCGTGCTTACCACCGACGGCTACCGCATCATCGATCGTGCCTCGACAACGATCGAGAAGGAAGTGACGGAGATTGACTGGGATATCGACCAGATCGAGAAGGGCGGATTTCCGCACTTCATGCTCAAGGAGATCTTCGAGCAGCCGGACACCATTCGCGACACGCTGCGCGGACGCCTTCTGAAGGAGGAGGGCACTACCAGGCTGGGCGGGCTCAACATGAATGACCACGACCTGCTCGAGATCGACAACATCACCATCACCGCCTGTGGCACGAGCTGGCATTCGGCGCTGATCGGCGAGCACATGCTGGAGGAGCTGACTCGCCTTCCGGTGGAAGTGGAGTACGCATCGGAGTTCCGCTATCGCAACCCCATCGTCACGGATCGCACGCTGTGCATCGTGATTTCGCAGTCCGGTGAGACTGCAGACACCCTTGCGGCGATGCGTGAGGCATCCCGCCGTGGTGCGCGAACGCTGGGGTTGGTGAACGTGGTGGGTTCCACCATTGCGCGTGAGGCAGACGGCGGAGTGTACCTGCACGCCGGCCCGGAGATTGGTGTTGCGTCAACCAAGGCGTTCACCAGCCAGGTGGTTTCGCTGGCCCTCTTCACGCTGCGAATGGCCAGGCTTCGCGACCTTTCCATTCTTCGCGGTCGAGAGATCATCGAGGCACTCGAGGCCCTACCGGACCAGGTGCAGCAGATCCTGGACAGGGCTCACGAAATCGAGGAGCTGGCGGAGGAGTTCAAGCGCGCCTCCAACTTCCTGTACCTCGGCCGTGGCTTCAACTATCCCACCGCGCTGGAGGGAGCTCTGAAGCTGAAGGAGATCAGCTACATCCACGCCGAGGGGTATCCGGCGGCCGAGATGAAGCACGGGCCGATCGCCCTGGTGGACGAGGCCACCCCGAGCGTGTTCCTGGTCCCGCGGGGGAACGTGTTCGACAAGGTGATGAGCAACATGCAGGAGATCAAGGCCCGCGGCGGGCCGGTGATCGCGGTCGCGAGCCCGGGGGACGACGAGGTCGCGGCGGTGGCCGACGACGTGATCCCGGTCCCGGACGTGCCCGAGTACCTGCAGCCGATCGTCGCGGCCGTCCCGCTGCAGCTGCTCGCCTACGAGATCGCCCTGCTGTGCGGGTG
>DATGOL010000112.1:0-4841 GCA_035306065.1 Gemmatimonadales bacterium
GGCACGGAGGCGCGCTCGAATGCTCCACGAATATCGTTTACAGCCCACTAGAGACAACCCTCCACATACTCGATGCTGGGCCCGCCCGCTCGAATGTGCGCGACCTCCCCATCCAGGTCAGTTTCGTAACGGATTCCACGCCTGCCTGCAGAATCGGATGCCTCACGCCACACCGTTATGTAGCTCGCCGGCGCATCGGAGTACTTGTGCGGTAGTACGCTGGCACGGTCGCCGTACACGCCCATCACCTTCCCTGCCGGCTCGCCAATCCGGATTCCCGTGAGCGATTCGATTTCGCGGTTACGGCTTATTGAAATGCGTGTCAACACGCCCTGTTCGAGCATGAGCAGTACACCGTCCGGCGCCTCCCTCGGTCGGAATTCGTCACACTCCTCTGGAATCGGTCCGCCCACAGCATTCGGGTTCGCATCCTCTCCTGCCGCTGCCACCACCTCCGCCCTGGTCATTCCAATCCGCAGAGGGCCCCACCCGTCAGGCGTGATGTGCGTGGCGTCGGGTTGACCGCCGAGTAGCGAATCGACCGTACCTGCCGCTCCCGGCGACATCGTGGAATCAACAGCCCCGCCGGCCGACGGCACCACCGCAGAAGCTGAATCGTCACCCACTGCCTCCTGGCTCGTGCCACACGCCAGAAGTACAAGCAGCGACAGGAACGACGTGCCGTGCAGGAGGCCGCCGGGCAGCCGGGAGCGACTCGGGTCCGTTGCAGAGACCCGACTGGTGCGGCTCTCCACCGGCTTGCCGAAAGGACGAAGTGGAGAAATGAGCCGCTCGCCAACGGAACGCGCAGGTATTCGTGGCAAATCCATTGTTCTCTCGCGTGGCTGTTGGGCCATCCCTGTCCAGCTGGCAGGTACCCGCTGCCTGCAGGCCTGCTCCCCGAATCTATCCACGCGCGCGGCGCTGCCGCACCCACGCCATCAGCAACGCGACAAGCATGGCAGGAACCGACAGTATCAGAAACATGAAAAGCCCCAGCGGCAACAGACCGAAGGAGCCACTCGAGAAAACCAGGACCGCCGCCTGGCCGAGCATCACCAGCAGCCCCCACCGCCAGGCCTTCACCGGCACGCGGTAGCCTGTGAAACCGGCGAGACCGATCGAGAGGGGATACGTGATGCTCCAGTAGAATGACGCATCCCACGCCTCACGACGGCCGCTGATGATCATGGTCGCAATCCAGAGGAGGGCGCCTCCGCCGATCGCTGCTGCAGCACCGGAGCCCAGAAACCGGATTCCCTGCGGACGCCCTGAGCGGGTCATCGCTGGTCAGCCTTCACGGCCGGACGCAGCATTCGACAGCCACACATGAGAACCTACGGCCGCAACCGGTTCATCAGCCGCGGAAACGCTATGCACTCCCGGATATGCGGCGTACCGCAAATCCACGCTACGGTTCTCTCCAGCCCCAACCCGAAGCCCGAGTGCGTGAAGGTGCCGTACTTTCTCAGGTCCAGGTACCAGCCATATGCATCCATCGGCAGGCCCTCTTCCTCGATGCGCCTCACGAGCCGGTCGTAGTCATCTTCACGCTGCGACCCGCCAATGATCTCGCCGTAGCCCTCCGGCGCCAGGCAGTCGTTGCACAGCACCGTGCGCGGGTCAGCCGGATTCTCCTTCATGTAGAAGGCCTTGGCTTCCTTCGGATAGTTGGTGATGAACACCGGCCGGTCTGCACCCTCCACGAGCACCGACTCGTCCTCCGCGCCCAGGTCCTCTCCCCACGTAACCTCCCGCCCTCGCTCCTGGAGAATTCGCACGGCCTCGCTGTAGTCTATTCGCGGGAATGGAGCCTTCACCGTCTCCAGCTTGCTCACGTCCCGCTCCAGCTCCCTGAGCTCGGCCTGGCAGCGCTCGAGAACACGCTCCACCAGGTAGGACACCAGGTCCTCCTGCAGCCGCATGTTGTCTTCCGAGTCGTTCCATGCGACCTCGGGCTCGATCATCCAGAACTCGGTGAGGTGCCGCCGCGTCTTGGACTTCTCCGCGCGGAAGGTGGGTCCGAACGTATAGATGGCGCCGAGTGCAGCGGCGGCGGCCTCTCCGTACAGCTGGCCGGTCTGCGCCAGGTATGCGTTCCCCTCGTCGAAGTACTCGGTGGAGAAAAGGCCGGAACGTTCGCCAATCGCCGCCGTAAGAATGGGTGTGTCCACGCGCACGATACCACGAGCGTAGAAGAAGTCGTGGATGGCCTGCTCGATCTCATTCCTCACCCGCATTATGGCGAGCTGGCGCGGGCTCCGCAGCCACAGGTGCCGGTTGTCCAGCAGGAAGTCGACCCCGTGCTCCTTGGGCTGGATCGGGTAGTCGAGCGGGCTTTCGCCAACCACCTCCAGACCGGAAATGCCTAGCTCGACTCCGCCGGGAGAGCGCGCGTCTGCTCGCACCGCCCCTTGTACCCTTACCGAAGTCTCCTGCGTCAGGAGGGCGAAGGTCTCCCACGTTTCCGGGGAAACATCATTCTTTGCCAGAATGCACTGGAGGGTGCCGGTGCCGTCGCGAATTACCACGAAGGCCACCTTTCCGGAAGAGCGCAGGTGGGTAACCCAGCCGCTGATGTTTACCGTGGCGCCAATATGATCAGGCAGCTCTGCGATGCGGAGGGACTGGGACGATGTCATTGCAGTGGTTAGGGTTACGGCGTGGCGGCGGAAGCTAGGAGGCACCCATGGCAGTGTCAACTTTTCAGATGGTGATCTGGCACACATCCGAGTTGCGTTCCGGCCCTCTGAAGGTGACAATCCGTAGCAGCGGCAGCGAGCGGGAGCATCACGGACACAAGGTCCATCCGATCACCGCATCTCGAACGTCGAAGTAATGACCTTACGCGCCCGTCTAGCGCTCGGCTTTCTGGCCATTGCCGTGTTGTTGCTCATGCCTCTCGCGATTGCCATGCAGGCACTCTCGGAGCTTGGGGCCACCACGCGCGCGCTGCAGGATCGCGACGTTGCGGCCTCGCTGCGCCTCTCCCAGGTTCGCTCGCACCTGGAGGAACTCACGAACGCGGAAAAGGCGATCCTGTTCGCCGACGACACCGGCGCCGTATCGTGGCTCTATGGTGAACTGGACTCTCTGGGCACGCAGTCCGATTCGCTGCGCGAGGTTGAGTTGGTACAGGCGGCGGACATGCTCGATTCCATGCTCAACGTGGTGCGTCGTGAGGCGCCCGTGGAGATTGCTGCCGCTGCCGCGCAGGACATCGAAACCGCCGATTCCATATCGCTGAACCTGATCGTTCCGGCGCTTCGAACTGCTGACGCCGCCATCGCGCGTGGAGAGCGTGAGGTTGCCAGGCGCACCAGTGAAGCTGTGATCGCAAGCGCATCGAGGGCACGAGACGCGCGCGAAACCGCCATGTTCGCATTTGCGCTGGCCACCGTGTTCGCCGCTGGAATTGCCTTCGCCATCACGCGCTCGATCAGTCGGCCCGTGAAGGATCTCGAAACAGGCATGCGGGCGGTTGCCGGCGGAGATTTCGGACATGCGCTCCGGTTCGGGCCGGACCGGGGCGACGAGTTCGGTCGGCTGTCCCGCAGCTACGCATCCATGGCCCGGCAGCTCAAGGAACTGGACAAGATGAAGGCGGAGTTCGTGTCCGTGGCATCGCACGAACTGAAAACGCCGATCAACGTGATGATCGGCTACCTGCAGCTGATGGATGAAGGCGTGTACGGGCCCGTTACTCCACGCCAGCAGGAAGTTCTCGCCACGCTCGGCACGCAGGCCGAATCACTGGCACGACTCGCGCAACAGCTGCTCGATGTAAGCCGATTCGAAGCGGGCGGCGGAAGGCTCGAACTTTCGCGATTCGCACCAGCGGACGTGCTCAGGGAGCTCGAGGAGACGTTCCAGGTGTGGTCAATGCAGCGCAGCATCTCGTTCGAGGTGGAGCTGAGCGACTCGCTTCCTGACACCGTATTTTGGGACGCAGACCGAATGAAGGAAGTAGTTGGCAACCTGTTATCGAATGCCTTCAAATTCACGCCAGCCGGCGGGCGTGTCGGTCTCCGTGTTGATCGGAGCGACGATCGCGTAATGCTGGAGGTAAGTGACAGCGGTGCCGGTATTCCGGCGTCGCAACTGCCGCATGTTTTCCAGAAGTTCTACCAGGCAGACAACCAGGCTGCCGCCGCGATCAAGGGTACGGGGCTGGGGCTCGCGATCGCGCGCGAGATTGTGGAAGCACACGGGGGCGAGATCATGGTGGAGAGCACACCGGGTGTGGGAACTGTCTTCACACTGTTCCTGCCGATAGAGGCCAGGCTTCAGGAACGACGCCGCCTCACGCCTGAGTCTTCCCTCGCGGCGGTGGCGCACTCGTGATGCGCCGCTGCATGCACACGCTGGCCGCGATGTCTGCCCTGCTCCTGGCTCCTGCCTGCGCCAGCACTCCGGAGCAGACGGTTGAACCTCCTGCCGCTGTAGTACGGAGTGAGTGGCAGTTCACTCGTGAAGCGGTACAGCGGCTCGCCCTCGACGGACGCTACGCGGAGGCAGATTCAACGCTCCGTTCGTTCGAGCGGCGGGCAGCCATTGATGAATCGATTGCCCCGGGCGACCTGGCGGAAGCCAGGTACCACCGCATGCTGCTGCGCGTGGATCCCTCCAACCCGGCAACCACGCCGGATAGCGCTCTTGCCGCGATAGACGAGTACCTGGCGGCTGGAAGTGCGCAGGCGCGCTATCAGGAGGCGCTGGTGCTGCGACGCCTGTCGGGTGAGCTTCAGCGCACACTGAACAAGCCGCCTCCCGCGCCCATCATCCTTACGGACACCGCCCTTCTGCGGCAGCGATCCGATGAGATTGCGCGCCTGCGCGAT